>JADFWT010000222.1 GCA_015233785.1 Magnetococcales bacterium | reverse complement strand
CCCCGTAAATCGCTTTGCAGTGGTGAGTGTCCAATATTTTCAGGTAGACATTCTAACATTACTTGAAAATCTATCTTCAGTATAATTAATACATCTGTATATGGGGACATGTTTTACAATTAATTAGTTAATTAATATATCATTGTCAGATATTGTGAATAATCCATACTTTTGGAATGGGAATTGCCTTTTCTGTTGAGTGGGATTTCATCACGACATGCTTGGACGAAGCAGCATCCCCACGCGGGGGATGCGTGACGCTGCTGTGACATGGGAGGAGACAACGATGAACTGTATTGCAAGAAATGTGGAGCGAGAGCGTGGATTCTCGCTGATCGAATTGATGGTGGTGATTGCTATCATCGGTATTTTGGCCAGCATCGGCGTGCCGAAGATGACCGCCTTTATCAAAGCGTCGGAGGTGGCCGAGGTCTCAGAGCAAGGCGGACGTATCTATAAGGGAATTCGTGGTTATGTGGACTCCCACCCCAGCATGGACTTCACCTCCACCGGCACCTTCGTCACCGCCATTAACAACAGCTTCCTTAAACCACCGGAGACCGCAGGAGCCGCACCTACATGCTCTGGCGGCACCTCGGCCCAGAGCATCACATGCTTTATTCCCGAAGTTTCGCTGGCTGCCAGTGCCAAATGGGAATACACCAAGATCAAAATCGCCCTGGCCAATGACGACGTGTTTGTCTGTCTGACCGCTGAGAAGATCGGCGTTACCGACACCGCCCAAGCCAAAACCGTCTGGTACTCCAGCTTGCCATCGGCAGAGATGGGTTGGGATGAGCACATCTATCGCACCCACTATGTGAACAACAACGCATCGGCAACTGGTCCCGCTGCGGCAGGGGGCGCATGCAGCACGGCTGGTGAGGGAGTATCTCCCACCACCACGTCAAGCTGATCCGGCAAGTGACATAAAACTCCATGACCGCCGACCCTCGATATACCGACTGGAAGACCATAGGCCAGGGCGCATTTGGTGAAGTGTGCCGGGCCTATGACACCCTTCTAAACAGCACGGTGGCCATTAAACTTCTCAAGAAGAAGTACGGCCAAGCCCCCAGACTGGTGGAGGCCCTCTACCAGGAGGTAAACGTCTCGCGCAAGCTGCAACATCGCAATATCTGCGCGATCTACGACGTTTACCAGGGGGAACGGGGTGTCGGCATCGTCATGGAGTTGATCAAGGGCATTCCGTTCAGCGACTGGCTGAAGGCCCACCAAGACCAGTTGCTTGAGACCGCAAAGCAGCGCCTGACGCTGCTGACCACCCTAACCCGAGCCCTTGTGGTCGCGCACGAGGGCGACGTTATCCACCGTGACCTGAAGCCGGACAATGTTTTCTTACGCGGCGGATCGGTGAAACAACCTGTCATTATGGATTTTGGTACCGCCATCATTGGCGATGTGGTGGATGGCCAGGTAGCTGGAACCCCCCGTTACATGTCTCCAGAGCAGTGGGAGGCCCCGGATAAGGTGGATCAGCGCTCCGATCTGTTTGCCCTGGGCACCATGGCCTTCGAGGTGTTCACCGGCCTGCTTCCACCCACCTCACTGCGCCGCATCCTGAAGACACGCCAGCCGCCACGCGTTGAGAAGGGGATCATCCCGCTACCCAGTTCATTCTGCGTAGCGGTGCCGCCGGCTCTGAATCAACTCATTCTCCAGATGATCAGCTACCAGCTGTCAGATCGACCAGACAGCGCTCAGGCGGTGCTGGAAATACTTGAATCGTTAGATCTAAACCCAAAGCCGAGCCTGGATAAGCTTGGAGAGCGGGACGCCAACTGGATGGCGCAACATGCGGTGACCATCGCCGATGGCAGCTTTCCGTTCAGCTTCGGCATTCGCAAGGCACGGAGGGTTCATCTCTCTGCCTATCGCATCACCCGCTACTTGGTGACCAACCGAGAGTATCGGGCCTTTGTCGAATCCACCGGCTACCGCAAGCCACCCTTTCTGGATGACCCCAAGCTGGGACGCTCTGACCACCCGGTGGTAGGCGTGACCCATGACGATGCCAACACCTTTGCCGCTTGGGCTGGAGGAAGATTGCCCTCGGAGGCCGAATGGGAACAAGCCGCCAAGGGGAGCGATGGGTTCGCGGACTACCCGTGGGGATCCGATCCGTTCAGCGCGACACGCGCCAATTTGGACGAGGTGACCGACTCCACATCACCAGTGGGAGCGTTTTCTGCTGGCACCAACCCACTGGGACTACATGATATGTGCGGCAATGTGTGGGAGTGGTGCCGAGATAGTTGGGAACCTGAGTTCAGCCGCTCATTGCAGACCGGCGATACAAACCCCGTGAACGACATGGAAAGCGACCAGAAGGTGATTCGTGGCGGGGCGTTCGACAGCGTGGTGCAACATGGTCGCTGCGATTTTCGCCACTACGCCGACTCCAACACCCAGGCACACAACATCGGCTTTCGCTTGGCCTTTGATACCGAGGGCGAAGCGGTGAACGCCTCGGAAGAGAGCTGAAATGGAAAAGGATCTCATGCAGGGTGAACAGCATCTGAAATTTCGTATCCAGCACTCGGATGGCGAAGTGGAAGAGGTCGTGAAACGCTTCAGCGGACCGCTGGTTATCGGACGACGCTCCGAACTCAGCAGCCAGTTTTGCGATCTATTCCTGGACGACCCCGATGCCTCCCGTCGCCACTGCCGCCTGTTCCAACGCGAGGGGGAACCGGACCAGTGGTATCTGGAAGATCTCGGCAGCCATAAAGGCACCCGCCTCAACGACCGTCCAGTGGTGGAGGTCACCCCGTGTCTCAACGGCCAAGAGATCCGCGTTGCCACCACACGCATCACCTTCTTCAGCCAGACCAGCAGCAGCGATCTTGGCAACCGTAACGCAAGCCCCTTGGATGACCCTGATGCCCCCCTCAAGGACAATGAAGAGGCCGACCAAGCCGAGACAGTGGTGGCTGAAGGGACGGCCACTCTTGCCGAAGAGCAATCCACCGTGCTGGCTGAAGGCGTGACCCTTGCCGAAGAGCAATCCACGGTTGTAGCCGATGCCGATCGGCAAGAGAACATGGCGGCTAAGAGCGCCGACGACAAACCCCCTCACAACACCAAGAAAAATACGGCCTCCAAACGCAGCCGCCGCACACGTCGCAAGAGGCGCGGTCCCGACTCTGGAGAGGTGAAGGCCGCCGCTAAAAAACGTAGCGTTGCGCCGTCATTCGAGGGTTTCCCTGTGGTACGGGATCTGGTAGAGGCCAACCTGCTGGAGCCTGACTATGCCGTAGACCTTCTGGAACGTGTGGCAGAGGGAAACGGTGACCCCTTCTTCCGACTGCTGTCCAAAGACCGCTCGGTGAAGTTTCTCGACAAGGTGGTGATCTGGGTCGCGGAACGACTCGGACTGGGAGTGCTCAACAACGAAGATGAGTTGCAGGGGTTGGTCAAACTGGAGGAGTGGCTACCGATTCAGCGCGCCACCGAGATGGGGATCATCATGCTGGACCCCGAAACGGCCGACCGGGTGCTCTACGGCACCATCGATCCATTCGATATTGAGACCCACGACTGGGTCGAGCGCTGCGCCGAAAAACCTGCTGATAAAGTGATGATCCACCCCAACGTATTCTTTCCCACCCTTCGCCGTCTCAAGGATCGCCCCCCCGGCGAGGAGGATAGCATCGGCTTGGTGATTGACATCACCAAAGATGAGGAAC
>JADFWT010000221.1 GCA_015233785.1 Magnetococcales bacterium | reverse complement strand
GAAGATCACCGAGATACCGGGATTGATATGCTCCAGACGTCCTTGAAGACGGTCCAGAACCAGATCGGCCTCCGCCTCCTGACGCAGCACGTCCCCTTTGGTAATCAACACCCGATCGGCCACGGCCACCTGTTTGACGGCCTCCTTGTGACGATCCAGAGTCCCCTCGCCGTTGACCGCATCCACCACTGTGATCACGCCATCGAGGCTAAAGCGATCTTCCAGATGCTCCTCGGCCATGATGGTGGTGAGAATCGGTACCGGATCGGCCAAACCTGTGGTCTCCACCACCACCCGCTTGAACGGCACGGAATCCCCCTTGTCCATCCGCTCCAGAAGCGTGGTCAACGTCTCAATCAAATCGCCGCGAATGGTGCAGCAGAGACAGCCGCTGGAGAGCTCTACCATGTTCTCCTGCACCTGCTCCAACAGAAGATGGTCCAGACCGATCTCACCAAACTCATTGATAATCACCGCCATATCCGACATCTGCGTGACCAGATGGTTGAGTAGCGTCGTCTTGCCGCTGCCTAGAAAACCGGTGAGGATCGAAAGTGGAATTTTCTCCATGAGGTCAAGACTCCGACGGCTGAAATAGATCTGGTGGATTGGTAAGCGCATCAGACCACCGGGCGAAGATGGCTGGGCGAGGCCATTATTAAAAGCTCAGCCGCACTTTGCAAGTCGGCTACTTTTTTTTCGCAAAGAGGTGTATAGTGGCGCATGAGGAGGTTGCGAAAGATGGAGGGTAACCCATTGAAACCAGAAACAACCAAAGCATCCAACCGCCGACGCTTTCGCCGCCAATCCCACGATGCCCATCTGGAACTCGTCATGGCCGACGGACGAAGCTACCGCGGCGTCACGCGGGATGTCAGTATGAACGGCGTCTTCCTGAATATTCCCAAACCGGCCATGGACCTGAAAATCCGCGAAAAGGGCCTGCTGGAGAGACAGGCCGCCTTCGGTATGGCGGTCACACAAGAGATTCTCGGTGCCCACGTTAAATCCGGCCTCGGTGAAAAAATGGCCGCAAAATAACCAGACGCATCACCGGGCGCTCAATGTGCCGACCATGGAGGCCTGCATCTAAAATGCGCTTCTTTCGCTGCCACCTGGACAACAGGCCCACCATGGGTATGATAGGGCTACGTGCTCGTTCGTTTTGCGCATCATTCAATCGATTTCATGGCGAGTTTTCGAGATGGTCCGGAAACGGTAACATACAGGGATAAAACAGAATGGAAAATCTTGAATCAAAGGTTGTAGCCCTCGAAGAGCTCTGTGAAAAACAGGGGCAGATGATTGAGAAACTGTCGCTGTGGCAACAGGACGCCGAGATGAAGCTGGACCAACTCTCGGAACGTAATAACGCCATGTTGCGTCGCCAAACCATGATGCAAAACACCATCCAGGATCAGGTGCAGCAGCTTTCGGATCGCAATGCCGCCGTGGCACGACGTAGCGCCGCTACCGCCGGCAGCATGTCGAGACGCGGCGCCTCCGCGGCAGCCTTCGCAAAAAAACGTTGAGGCGTGCCGGCGGTTCGACCCGCACATGAAAGCCTGACCCAAAGAGCTTCTCGGTAACGCAGAGAGGCTCTTTTTTTATCCGTCTCCACACGACCCGCCTCTTTAAGGCGGCCTTACGCAGAGGACAGCGCGCCTGGAGAAAATATGCCGATAAAGCCTCTACCATTGTACGCCCCAACTCGTGTATAGTTACGAATCTTAGGATCACCTCGCCCCGCATGCAGGACGAAACGACCCCGTCATCGTCCATCGTGCGTTGATCCACCTCTCTGCTCAGCCGGAGTTATTGCGTTGTTTAAGAATATCGGTCATAAAATTCTCACCCTGGTGGGCATCGCCGTCTCTCTCAGCTTGTTGATGCTGCTGCTTTTCTACACCAAACATCAGGAGGACTCCCTGCTGCAACAGAATGAACGCAATATGGGCATCCTGGCCGATAGCGTCATCAAGGGGCTGCAAGCGGTGATGCTCACCGGCAATGCCGATATCGCCGGAGACTTCTCCGATAACCTCAAAGAGGCCCCAGGCGTTACCGACTTTCGCATTCTGCGCCTTAGCGGACGAGAAGCCTTTAAAGACGACGCCACCATCCACTCGGTCAATCAACAGCTCGGCGATGAGCACTTTAAACCCCATCATCAAACCGATGGCGCGCCCATGGTGCTGACGCCCCAGCAGTTGGCGCTGGTCCCCAAGGTCGAAAAAGAGGGCCGGGCCACCCTCTATACCACCGCAGCGGACGGCAAACGCCACCTTATCTTTATCGCCGGCATCCCCCTTCGTGAAGAGTGCGTCGCCTGCCACACCAACAGCACACGAAAATTTCAGGGCCTGGTGAAACTGGATATCGACCTCTACGAGCTGGACAAGGATATCGCCTCCACCCGCCGCTACGCCTTCCTGATGCTCAGCGCCGCCGTCCTCATGATTCTACTCATCACCTTTGTCCTGATCCGGCGCACCGTGGTCAAACCCATCAGCGCCGTCACCGAAGCCATGGGCCACATGTCCTCCGGCAATCTGGACCAGAAGGTGCCGGTGATCGGTAAGGATGAACTCAGCGTCATGGCCACCAGCTTCAACAGAATGTCCAGAAAACTCAAACGCACCTACGTCGAACTGGACCAGGAGCAGAATAAACTCACCACCATCATTCTCGGCGCGCGGGAAGGCATCGTGGTGAGCGATAAAGAGGGCAAAGTGGTCCTGGTGAATCCCGCCGCCGAAAAGCTGCTGGGCAAAACCAGCGAGCAGATTATCAACGGCGGATTCTGTGCGCTGCTGGATGATGAAAACTACATCAAGAGCTTCCTGGAGCCGGGCGCCAAAAAAGAGGATCTGCCCGAAACCCACGTCTACAACAACCGGGTGCTCAACTTTTACGCCACCCGCATCGATCTGGGCGATAAGGGCGAAGTGGGCTCCGCCGCCCTGATCCGCGACGTCACCGAAGAGAAAAAGCTTCAGGACAAACTCATCGCCCTCTCCACCACCGACGGACTCACCGGCCTGCTCAACCGCCGCCGCCTGGATGAGCTGCTGGAAGAAGAGCTGGACCGCGCCATCCGCTACAAGCTGGAGCTGGCCGTACTGCTCTTTGATGTGGACCACTTTAAAAAATTCAACGACACCTACGGTCACGACCAGGGCGACCGCGTGCTCCAGGCCCTGGCCGCTACCATGAAAGAGCATTTTCGCGATGTGGACTACCCCTGCCGCTACGGCGGAGAAGAGTTCCTGGCCATTATGCCCAACACCAACTTCCAAGGGGCCGAACTGGCCGCCGAACGACTCCGGGAGCGGGTGGAAGCCATGGTGGTGGATGGCCTGAAGGTCACCATCAGCATCGGCGTGTCGGTGCTGCCGTCCGGCCGGGAAAGATCCGCCGAACAGATGATGAAAATCGCCGATAACGCCCTCTACCAGGCCAAAAAAGCCGGGCGTAACCGGATTCAGATGGCGTCCGACGACGAGGTGTAATCACGCCGTACCAACCGTACTGACAAGGGGCCGGAACCTGTGATGCTCCGACCCCGTTCTCTTTTCCGGCTCAGCACGCCCGCTTATCTCTACCTCATATTGCCCCTTTTATCGTATGATAGGCAGCTATGGTCTGATCGCCCGATTAAGAATGATCTGCTATCTGAGTTTCCCTCTGTGATGGAGCCTGCATATGTCCGACAAGAAAGTATTAAA
>JADFWT010000220.1 GCA_015233785.1 Magnetococcales bacterium | reverse complement strand
GATTAAGGGGGTGGCGCTGTTGGGGGTACTCTGGGTGGTGTTGACCCATCTGGTGGGTCGGCCACTTAGGGGGCTTCTGGAGAGGCTGGAGGTGTATGGTCATGGGGGGAGAGACCCCTTTGCTGAACTGGATGAGGTGATCCGGCAGCGATTGGCGGCAGATGCCGCTCAGCTTCAAGCGCTGACGCAGAAGATAGCGGCATCTGAGCAGAAGGTTGAGACTTTGCAATCCAGGCAGCGCTTCCAACTTCAGCTCCAGAACCAGATGAACGATCTCTGGTTACACCAGAGTATGGAGCGATTTGCGGCCCATCTGGCCCACGAGATGAACCAGCCGTTGGGCTCCATTGTCATCTATGCCCAGACCTGTGCCATGGAGTTAGCATCTGATCGTCTGCAACCCGATAAGCTGAAGGAGGCGTTGACACGCATTGATCTTCAGGCGGTCTCGGTGGGGGAGATGATCAAGCGGCTTCGGCAACAGGTGGAGGGGGGTGAGCCGGATCTTCAGCCGCAGGTGTTGACGCCAGTGATTAATGAGGCATTGTCGTTGCTGGATATAGAGGCGACTTCAGAGTTGGATAATTTGGCATTGGATCTGTCGCCAAGCCCATTGACGGTGTTGATGGATAGAGTGCAGATGCTTCAGGTGATTCGTCATCTGCTGCACAATGGCATTCGGGCCATGGCCGATATGGAGCCTGTTGAACGTCGCATGCGCATTGTCACCCGGCGCACCCAGGCTGGAGGGGCGGAGTTGCGGATTATGGACTTTGGTCCGGGGGTTTCCGAGGCGTTGCTTGGGAAGCTGTTTGAGCCGCACTACTCCGAGTTCCGGCAAAAACTCTCCATGGGACTGGCTGTCTGTCGGTTGGTGGTGGAGCGTCATGGCGGCGAAATTGTTTACGATGGGAACATTGCACCGGGGGCCTGCTTTATCATCAGGTTGCCGCTGGCTTCAGCAGGCCTGGGGGCGTACGTTGATCCCGCCCAGATTTCCGTAACAGGGGGAGCGTAACAGATGATCACGGTGAGCGATTTAGTCATGGAGTATCCTGGTCACCGGGTATTGGACCGCCTCTCTTTCAGGCTGCCTCAGGGGAGTGTGACGGCGCTGGTGGGGGTGAATGGCGTGGGAAAGACCACCCTTCTGCGGGCGCTGGCCGCTCTGTCGCCTCCCCTCTCCGGCGAGGTCATCATCAACGGACGGAATATTCGCGACAATCCCCGCCAGTGCCACCGAGATATTGGCTACCTGTCGGATTTTTTTGGTCTTTATGATGGAATGAGTGTGCGGCGCTGTCTGACGCTCACGGCACTGTTTCACGGCCTTTTTCCCCCTTATGACGACGCCATGATTGAGCGCCTGGCGGCGAGGGTGCATCTCACTGAGCATCTGGAGAAGCCGGCGGGGGCGCTCTCCCGTGGTTTACGGCAACGTCTCGGCGTCGCGCAGGCGATCATGCACCGGCCTCGGGTGATGCTGTTTGACGAACCGGCTTCGGGCCTTGATCCACTGGCTCGGAGCCAGCTGGCGGAGCTGATCCGCTCCCTTCAGGCGGAGGGGATGACCTTGGTGATCTCCTCGCACATTCTCTCCGAGCTGGAGGACTACTCCACCCATATGCTCAATCTGCGTGGTCCTGGCGAGGTGATTCTGGAGGAGATGAACGCTCTGGAGGCGGGAGAGGCGCTGCGTTATGTGGTGGTGCAGGCCCAGCCGGATGGACGTTTGGCCGAGGTGCTGACTGCGGATGAGCAGGCCACGGAGATCACGATGCAAGCGGGTGAGCGGGTGCTGGAGTTGACCCTCTCGGGTGGGGATGCGGCGGTGGCGGCGCTTAATCGCCGGTTGGTGGAACAGGGATTTGAGATCTGTCGTCTGTTTGAGAAGAAGCCCGACTTTCAAGCCGCTTTTCTGGCCCAATGTCGCACCAACCCCACACCCGGTCGGGAGATGTCATCATGATTCATAATCCGGAGTTAAAGCGCTATCTGTGGCAGGAGATGACCCCTCAGAGGGTGATGGGGGTTCCGGTGGTCTTGGGGTTGATTCTCCTGATTATTTTTCAGTCCCATGAACTGGAGGAGTATCGGGCGGCCTGGATTGTGACCTTCTGGTGTGCTTTTTGGGGGTTTGCGCTGATCACCGGCGTGATGGGGGCGCGCATGGCCGGGACAGCGGTGTTGAATGATATTCGTGATGGCACCTGGGATTGGCGGCGGACCTCGTCCATCTCTCCGTGGTCGTTGGCCTGGGGAAAGCTGATTGGAGCGCCGATTTTCACTTGGTATGTGGGGGTACTGCTGCTGATGGTGATGGTTACTGCCCATACCCGGCTTGAAGATAGCGGCGGGCTTGGGCAGGGGCTGTTTGTCGGGGCCTGGCTGCTGCTGGTGGCGCTGCTGACCCATGGCGGGGTGCTGCTGGTGCAGATTATATCCACATCAGAGAGCGATGCATCTACCACCAAGGGTCAATCCAAGAGCTTGTTTCTGCTCTCTCTGATCTCGGTGCCTCTCTATTTTGCCTCGTTTCCCCTGGAGAAGGTCAAGACCAATCTGCTGGATGTGGTCTGGTATGGGATGGTGGTGGATCACGCCACCTTTCTCATCGGATCGGCGTTGGTGATGCTCGGCTGGATGCTGTTGGGGTTGAAGCGGGTTTTTCAGAGCGAGCTTCAGGTGCGTGTGACGCCTTGGGCCTGGGTGGGGTTTTTAATCTATCTCTATCTCTATATGGCTGGATTTGTTCCGGTAGAGGCCGATGCAGACCGGTTGCATCATCTCTTGTTGATATTGATATTATCGTACGTCGCCACCATGTGTATGACCCTGCTGCTGCTGCTGAGTGAGAATCTTAATCTGATCACCTATCGGCGTCTGATTGGTCATTACCGGAATCGCCGTTGGCGTCGTCTCACGGCTCTGCTCCCCACCTGGGGGGTGACGTTACTGATGGTCACTGTGCTGCTGGGGTTGATTCTTCTGCTCCATCCGTGGGTGAGCGGCAGCATGATGGAGCTGTTTGGGCAGGCTCTCAATCTCAAAGCGGGAAAGATCATGCATCCCGGTGTCCAATGGCTGTTGACGGCGGCGTTTATGTTTCTGCTGCGGGATGTTGCGATGGTGCTGTTTTTCCATTTTGGAGCCAATCCGACGCGGGCCGGAGCACGGGCGATCATCTATATGATGATGGTCTACGGTTTGCTTCCGGCACTGTTTGGGGCAGCCCAGATCGGGGAGGGGGCGCTGTTGCTGTTCTATCCAGTGGCCGACTCTTCGTC
Organism: Magnetococcales bacterium; assembly: GCA_015233785.1. Taxonomy (GTDB): domain Bacteria; phylum Pseudomonadota; class Magnetococcia; order Magnetococcales; family JADFWT01; genus JADFWT01. The sequence goes on along the minus strand of JADFWT010000220.1, from coordinate 442 downwards.
TTCGGCTCCCATTGCCCTGTTGCTGGCCCTTTGTCAGGCGCTGATTGCCTGGAAGGTTCTGACGGGGCGGGTACGCCGGCGGTTGGCTGTGTAGTGTGTGACGCTTGTAGGGCGTAAAAGGCTCTATTTTAGCGCCAGAATGGCCCGATTGATCAGCTCTGATTCTGAGACATTGTGCCGATCCATCAATCCTTCCAGAGCCTGGGAAGCCTCTGCGTTGAGCAGGGTCGTCACTTTCCGCCCTTGGGCGGTAGGTGCTGGTGCTGGGGGCGTCTCATCCGGTTCGCTTTTCTCCTGTTCCATGATGAAGGGCATGTGCTGGCAGTATGCTTTGAGGGCTAGATCGTTCTCCTCCAGCTCAATACCGACACCGCCACCCTGACTCCAAACTACGGAGCAGCGAATGGCGTAAGCCTGATCATCGATTGAAAAACGCAAAACG
>JADFWT010000021.1 GCA_015233785.1 Magnetococcales bacterium | reverse complement strand
CTGCCGCTCTGCCGCCTGAAGCAAGCGCACAGTGGCCACGCCAGTATCCATCAAAGCACCGGCAGGATCCGCCGCGCTACGATGCTCGTTGGCAGCCGCCAGATGGATGATCACATCCACCCCTTCGCAGAGCCGATCCAGATCCTCATCACTGGTACCATCGTAGGTCACCATCTCAAAGTGGTCGGCCCAGTGGGGAAAAAGATCCAACGTTCGGCGGGTGGCGATGCGAATTTTGGCCCCGGTTTGGGCCAAGTGCTGGGAGAGGCGCCCCCCCAGATATCCCAGACCACCCGTCACCAGAATACGTTTGTCCTGCGGCTTAACCATGTTGAATCGCCCAGTCGTAAGGAACGCTTGGATCAAACGGATCCATACGCCGAATCTCGGAGGGATCGTGGGGAATGGTGGCGCAATTGGCCACCAGCGCCGGCACGGTACCGATGCCTTTGAAGCCGTTCCAGACCAGCGGCGGCACCGTCACCAGCTGATAGTTGTCCGGCCCCAGATAGAGCTCTTGAACCTCTCCGCATGTGGCGCTCTCGGGGCGATCATCATAGAGCACAAACTTGATGTTACCGTGGGGTACGGCATAGTTGAGCGTCATGCGCTCATGAACATGCCACCCCTTGATGGCCCCCGGATTGACACCGGAGAAGTAGATCTCGCCAAACTGCTGAAAGTGCGCCTGGTCGCAGCGCAACATATGCATCACCTTGCCCCGCTCATCCACAAACTGCCGAAGTGGGGTGACGATTACGCCTTCAATCATGACTGCTCCTCCATAAATGCCCGAATCTGCTTTCGGGTCTCCTCTCTTGGCGATGCGCCATCGGCCACCTGCCGATACCAGACCACCGTCTCCTGAATAGCGCGCGCCGCCTGCCATTGGGGCTGCCAGCCGAGGCGCATCTGCGCCTTATCGATATTGAGTTGCAACAGGTTGGCCTCATGAGGAGCCGCATGAGCCGGCGTGTGCTGGGCCTCGCCGCCACCCCAGGCCGTGGTGACCCGCTCCACCAGCTCGCCCACACTCCGCACCGAGTCGGTACGCGGTCCAAAGTTCCAGGAGCCGGTGTAACGGTCCGAATCCTCCAGAAGCGCCGCCGCCAGTTGCAGATAGCCCGCCAGAGGATCCAGCACATGTTGCCAAGGGCGGGTGGCGCTGGGATTTCTGACGCCGATGGCCTCACCGGCCTGAAGCGCCCGCATGCAGTCGGGTATGATCCGATCCAAGGCCCAGTCGCCGCCGCCGATCACATTTCCAGCTCGCACCGATGCCGCCCCAAGCCCCTCCCGCTCCGCCAAATAAGAGTGCCGATAGGCGGCAAAGGCCATCTCGGCGGCGGCCTTGGAAGCGCTGTAGGGATCCCGCCCCCCCAGAGGATCGTTCTCCCGATAGCCCCAGATCCACTCGTTGTTATGGTAACATTTGTCGGTGGTGACGTAGATCAAGCCCCGCACTGAAGGCTGAAGCCGCACCGCCTCCAGTAGATTTACCGAACCGCCGACATTGGCGTCAAAAGTCTCCTTGGGGCTCTCATAGGAAGGCCGAACCAGCGCCTGAGCCGCCAGATGAAAAACCAGATCGGGCCGACACTCATCCAGCGCCCCGCGCAGCCCGTCAAAATCGCGGATATCCCCCTCTACATGCTCCACCAACTCCCCCACGCCGGCCATCTCGAAGAGACTGGGATTGGTGGGTGGCGGCAGGGCAAAGCCGGTCACCTCGGCCCCTAACTCCCGGAGCCAGAGCGCCAACCAGGCCCCTTTGAAGCCGGTGTGGCCGGTGAGAAATATCTTCAGGCCGCGAAACGCCGCCAGATGGGAAGCCGCCATGGCTTGTCTTCTCCGCTGTTGCGCCTACCAGCACTTCCAGGGCGGATCTCCCGCCTCCCAGAGCCGATTAAGCAGCTTGTAGTCCCGATAGGTGTCCATGCACTGCCAGAAATCGTCGTGACGATAGACCATCACCTGACCCTCCTGGACCAGCCGGGTCATGGGCTCCTGCTCAAACATCTGGTTCTCATTTGGATCCAGAGCGTCGAGAAATCCCTTGCGGCAGACAAAAAATCCACCGGAGATGCGCCCTTCCGAAACCTGGGGCTTCTCGTTGAACTCACGAATCTGGCCACTATCGTGATCAAAGCCCAGCTCGCCGAAACGTCCCGGAGGTCGCACGCCGGTAACAGTCAAAGCCCGCCCGTGGGATTGATGAAAGGCCAACAGAGCATCCAGATCCACCGAACCGACGCCATCGCCATAGGTGAGGAAAAAATCCTCATCGTCCCGCAGATAGTCCTGAATGCGCAACACACGGGTTCCGGTGAGCGCATCCAAACCAGTATCGGCCAGGGTGATCTTCCAACCGGTAATATCACTCTGACTGTGGTATTCAATGGATTCCTGCGCCCCGAATGTCAGGGTGAAATCATTGGTAAGAGCCTGATAGTTAAGAAAGAAATCCTTTATTACATGAGCCTTGTAACCAAGACAGAGTACAAACTCCCGATGGCCGTAGTGAGCATAGTGTTTCATAATGTGCCAAATGATCGGAAACGAACCGATGGGAATCATCGGCTTGGGGGCCGACTCCGAAACATCCCGAATCCGCGTCCCATATCCACCGCAAAGAATAACAACCTTCATGAATCCCTGCCTGTTCTCGTCTGCTGTTTCCGCCGCACCCCCGGATATAAGCACCCCCTGCGTCCAGAGGGAACCACCAGGTGTTTTCCATCACCTCGCCACCAGCGCCGCCACGCCGGAGGCTATTCTAGCATTCCAAGAAATAACAAGCCATCCAGCTTTGCCAACCGTTTCAATGTACGCTATGATGCTCCATGTGAAGAGAACTTCAAATTGGACTGGTTTCCTATGATGAAACAGCGCGAAGCGGACGAGTCCGCAACGCTGGACATGACGACAGAGGAGCACGAAGGGGGGGGTCGAAAACCCTCGGGTGCAGCGCGTTATCTGGTGGTAGTCATCGCACTTGGCTGGTCGCTGTTTCAACTCTGGTTTGCCCAGGCCACCCTTAACGACACCCTGGCCCGCTCGGTCCACCTCGCCTTTGCCATGGCCCTAGCCTATCTGGCCTTTCCCATCAGCCACCGAGCCGATTCAACACGCCTGCCGTGGTGGGATCTGCTGTTGGCGCTTCTGGCCGGGATGGGGGCGCTCTATCTGTTTTTGGATTATGAAGGCATCGCCATGCGCCCTGGCCTGCCTCTGGAGCGAGATCTGCTCTTTGGCGTAGTCACCATGGTGCTGCTCATGGAAGCCACCCGTCGCACGCTGGGACCAGCCCTGGCGGTAATCGGCCTGCTGTTTCTGCTCTATGCCCACTTCGGCCCCTATATGCCGTCGCTGCTGGCCCATCGCGGTGCCTCCCTCAACAAAATCATCAGCCACATGTATCTCACTACCGAAGGCATCTTCGGGGTGCCGTTGCGGGTTTCCACCAGCTTTGTGTTTCTGTTTGTGCTGTTCGGCGCCATGTTGGAGCGGGCTGGGGCCGGGCGCTACTTCATCCAACTGGCCTATGCCATTCTGGGGGGGCTGCGGGGCGGCCCGGCCAAAGCGGCGGTGGCAGCTTCCGGCCTCACCGGTATGATCTCCGGCTCCTCTATCGCCAACACCGTAACTACTGGCACCTTCACCATCCCCCTGATGAAAAAGGTGGGCTTTACGCCAGAGAAAGCAGCCGCCGTCGAAGTGGCCGCCTCCACCAACGGCCAGCTCATGCCGCCCATCATGGGGGCAGCAGCATTCATCATCGCCGAATTTCTCGGTATCGCCTATCTGGATGTGATCAAAGCAGCCTTTATTCCGGCCATTGTCTCCTATATGGGGCTCTTCTACGTGGTGCACCTGGAGGCAAGTAAACTGGGACTCTCCGGCACCCCTCGCAGCCAACTACCCTCCCGCTGGAAAACACTGATAGAGGGATTGCATCACCTGATTCCAGTAGCGGTGTTGATCTACACACTGGCCGTTCTGGAGCAGTCGGCTACCCAGGCGGCTTTCAACGCCATCCTCACCGCCATGACCATCATAGCCATTCAGCACCCCCTCTACGCCGCCATACACAAGCAACCGCTCCTTCCGGCACTCAGACGGGGTATGGAGGATATCTACCACGGCCTGATCAACGGTGCCCGACATATGGTTCCCATCGGCATCGCCACCGCCGCAGCGGGCATTGTGGTGGGCACGGTAACCCTCACCGGACTGGGCCAGCGCCTTCTGGAGCTGATTGAACTGCTCTCCATGGGCCACCTGATCCCAGCGCTGCTGCTGACGGCCCTCACCAGCCTGATTCTCGGCATGGGCCTGCCCACCACCGCCAACTACATCGTCATGGCCACGCTTACCGCGCCGATCATTCTGGAATTGGGCGCCTCCAACGGCCTGCTGATTCCAGCCATCGCCGCGCATATGTTTGTCTTCTACTTCGGCATTCTGGCGGATGATACGCCGCCGGTGGGATTGGCCGCCTACGCCGCTGCCGGTATCGCCCGATCCAACCCGATCCAAACCGGCATTCAGGGCTTTACCTACGACATGCGCACGGCGATTTTACCGTTCATGTTTCTACTCAATACCGACCTTCTACTGATCGAGGGCGTTAAGCCAGGCGGTTTTGCAGCCAGTGCCAGCGACTGGATCTGGATCGAAGATCCCTGGCTGATGTTGGCCATCTTTGCCACAGCCATGCTGGGGATGTTTGCGTTTGTTTCGGCGGTGATGGGCTGGAATATTCGACGCGCCAAGTGGCCGGAGCGGGCACTGCTTCTGGTGATCTCCTTCGGGCTGTTTCGACCGGACCTGCTGGCGGAACTCCTGAACATCACCGAAAAACGGCTGATGTGGCTTCCGCCCATATTGATCTACGGGGCTCTGGCGCTGTTTAAATGGCGAGGAACACACCAACCGGATCGCGATGATCCTCTGAAAGCGGCGACGTGTGAGGCTTGAGACGGGAATTCCGGCCTTCCAGGCCATCCATGAACCCTTCCCATCTCTCTTTTGACCTGTTCAATAACGACTTCATCCACCACGCCTTCAGGCATGCGAATGGTGACCGCCTTCATGGGGCTGTTTTTTCGAATACGCTTTTACTCCAGCGACAGATCCGCAAACCTCCGCACCGCTTGCATCAGCTGGGCCGACGCACCTTCGGCCTGTGCGCCTTTGACATTCTCTGCCACCTGTCGCAACGCTTCGACAATATCCGACCAGGCATGAAGATGTTTCTGATCGATAGAGACCGCCACCGAAACCAGAACAGCCATGGAGGCCGCTTCCCCCTCAACGCGTGTGGCCAGCTTGTCACCATGTTCGGCCAGCACCTTCATGGCAGCCTTCTCCAGGTGGGGATTGAGGCTTGACGAATCATCGTCGCTCTCCATCCGCTCACCGGTCCCATGGGTCACCAGCCGACCAAGGAAGGCGGCAAGATAAGCACTGAGCGCCATTTTGTGACGCTCACGTACAGCCATGGAGGAGCGCCGCTCATAGAGCGCAAACACCAGCACCAAAAACGCCCCCTGGAGACAAAAACCGATCAACTCAGGAAGGATCGAGGTGCTGAGATCCGCCTCCCAATACAGAAGAACGGTCAAAAAGGGCGTCGCAGCGAAAAACACCACCAGAAAAACCAGATAGAACAACACAAGACCGCGCCAGAACGAAACCGGTCTGCTGGGGATGGACCTTTTCATGCCTTTGATCACCTCAAGCCGCGCAATTAGAAAAATTAGCTTAAATTTTAATGAATCGGATCCGATAAATCCATTATTGAATACTTTTCCGTAAACCGTTTGACGGGGGGTATGTTACACTCTGTCTCAATATATTTACTTATCTATACGTTAATGCAGCGTATTTTATGATTGATGGAGCGCTCGACATGCGACGACTACGCACCTTGACGTTATCACTGACCCTAGCCTGCCTGCCTCTTCTCTGGTCGCCTGATCTTCTGGCGGGAGATGGCACCCCCCAAAAAAGCGGCATCCGCGCTTTGGTAGGCGGAGTGCTGGGCGGCCTGCTGTTTCCCCATGAAAACCGCACCGCCCACGCCGTTGTCGGAGCGGACCACGACACCCCACCGCATTACGCCATGCGAAAAATGGAAGAGAATAATAAGGCGCTGAGACAGCGTCAAGCTCGGGCAACCATGCTCTACACCCCACGACACTACATGGCGGTTCCGATTCCCGGCCCCATTTACATTATACCGGAGCCCCCACCGCCAGCCTACTGCTGTACCTCTTCGCCGCCGGTGTACTACGTCGCACCATAACCTGGATTAGGCACCACCCCCTTCGCATGGAAGTGGGCGGCTTATATCTGGCACCACACCTCTGTGGACAGAGAGGAATTGACGCCCTGTCCCCGATTCCGTTTTAATGGTGTCACTCGTTTATGCATCGCGTCCGTTATGCTATTGGCTACCGGATGTCCCCCATCCAGATCTCACCGCAGAGGTTATACACCCCATGCTGAACCGCTTCTCCCACAATTGGCCCCGCGCAGGAATACTGCTATTTCTCACGCTATTGCTCTCCGGCTGTGCTACCGATGGCTTTCCCACCATGGAGGCCGGCGATCTTCCGCCGCCATCATCACTCAAAGCACCGCCCCCCATTGATGACACCAGTGGCCGCTTTCTCTCGCCCTACATGTCTTACGGCGACCTGAGCGACTGGGCAGATCAACTCAGCAAATTGGCTAAGACCGAATCCGGCACCGAGACCAAAGAGGCTGCTGAAGAGGAGTCGGACGACCTGATGTCATTTCTAGGCGGCCTTTCAGAGCAACCCGAAGCCTCCACAACGCCATCCAGCCCCGCCCTCATGATCGAAAATATTGGCGGCATGGCGTTCATCTCCAGCAGCTCCGACCAATCCTATGCCACTCTGGAGGCGATGGCGGTCCATCTCTACGCCAAGCATAGCGGTGATATCCGCTACAAGGATGCTCTGAACGCAGCACAGATGCTCTATCCCGATCTGCAAGCAGTCTATGCCGAGGCCATAAAAAATGCCCCGCGCCGCGTCCAGGCACAGAATCCGGACTCCGGCGATATGGACGACCAGACCGTGAAGGATCTGGTGGAGGAGATTGACGGGGTGGATCCAGAAATTGAAATGGATCTTGGGGATGACGACGGCGGCTGGGAAATCGAGCCCTGATAAGACCCTAATAACAGAACGACCCCGCTTATTGTGAATAAAAAGCGGGGTCGTCTAATAACTACGACAAGTTTGCCTTATTCAAGGCTGGGCACAGAGTGCTTTATTTCTTCTTGGCTGGACCGCGACCTTTACCTTTTCTCTTCTTACCGAGACCGATGGTCTGAGCTGCTTCACGGCGCTGCTTGGAGAACGACGGCGCAACAATTGGCACATCTTCCGGCAGATTGTACTGGCTACGATACGTTGCAACGTCCATTTTGTGGGCAGTCTTGATGTGACGCTTGAGCGACTTCATTCTTTTGCCACAGGCCAAGCAGACCACTGAGGTCTCATTGAAGGCCTCTTCCACAGGAACCACCGGTTCGGGCTTCAAGGGACGGCGCGACTTCTTCTCTTCGGCTGGTGCTTCACCAACCGGCGTTTCTTCAACAACCGGCGCACCAGAAACATCCGCAACTTCCACACCATCCAGGCCTTTGATGGAACGATGTACTTGCTGGATCAATGCAGGAAGCTCATCCGGCGGCACCTCGGTCTTGGAGAGATAAGCTTGAAGAACCTGGATAGTATACTTAGGAGATGACATGGACCCTACCTATTTGGCTATTGTGTATGCAGACATTAAAACTATCTTGTTATGTAATCATCGGATGAAAGGTGCTGGTTGTCCAGCCCAAATATTAAAAAATGGCCAATAAATCATCGCACCGACCGCATGCGAAGCATCACCCTCCCAACAAGACACCAACACATGGCACAAATTTTCAGATGGTCAGGAAAGGTACCTTGCAGTGACGTGACTGATTCAAGGATACTGAAAATAGAAAATCGTGCAACCCATGAATACAACATTAAGATGAAAAATTATACGTAAAAAATCGTGCGCTTCAAAAAGATAAATTGGGCCTATCCTCACAACATCACCCCCAACCACACACAATAAGTGCACCTTTTTTATTTCGAATTACCCACTTTATTTCAATATTTTTGGCCCCACTTTACCCACACCGTTACCCCACCCCACTCGAACAGACCAAGCAGTATGTCCATACAGCCCCAAAGCAAGCATGATAAGTTCCATCGACAAAGAATTAAAGCGAGAATGCGCCTGAAAAATACAACTTTTAGCTGATGAATCTAGTGAAAAATTAATATACAAAAACTCTAAGTAGATCATCTTAGCCACCCTATCCAGGAGCTCTCTCTAGAGATAATTATTTTATTTATTGGATCTATCGCATATTTTATTGCGGAATAATCATATAATGCCACACATTACCAAAGTGGCATATACCATGAAAATAGGGCCACCACTCTCACCTCTCTCAATGCACCTTCAGGTCCTAATGACGCAAACCAGCCGCCCCGACCAACAGCGCGTGGAACAGAACATGCTCCAAAACCGGCTGGTTTGGTAGATGCAGGAACGGCCGGTCTCGCAAAAACCGCCATAGAGATGATTTTGGCTCGCAGGTAATAAATTCAGCACAAGCGCCAAAGCGCGCGCGGTCTACCCAGTAATCGTTCACTATGCGCGCCCAATCATGCACCGCTTCTGCACTACTGTGACTGCTTCCATCGAGCCACGATACCCGGACTGAAATAGAATGGGCTGCTACGCAAATCGCGCTGCCCCTCGTTCCACTTCACCTACCATACGCCGATCTGTACTAAATACGGAATAACAAGATCGCCCCCGGACAGAATCGCTCCGATGACAATCCACCGATGATGATAAACATGATGCCTTTGTCACACCAATCGCACATCACAATAACAAGAAAAATAACTTCAAAAGGATATTTACAATATGTTCATCAAATATTTCCCTGCAAAAGTGTGAAAAAATGTGTGTTTTCATGATTTTCAATACAAAATGTGACCTCACAACATACATCAACAGGACAAGTCATCGCATGCAAATTATGGAGAATATGGGAAATTATAAACTAAAAATGTATTGATCTTGTTTTTGGCGCATGGTATTAAACTACTATATTAATAAAATAGTTGCCATGGATATCGACTTTCTTGCGATATATGTCCTCAACTTCATTCACATTTCCAACTAATAGAAGCGATCCAATGCCCAGCCCATCAAGAGATCAATCAACACCAAACGTGCCACTCAAAGATGATGTGATCCTTGGTGGCTACTCCATTGATATTGCAGACTCTACAGACTACATCCTTAAATTTGGCAGTGACGGCCTCAACGACATGGGGCGCGTTCTGACAACAATGTGCAAGCTACTCGCAAACTCATCCCAACTCCATGCTGCATTTCAATCGGGGGCTATCTGGGCTCCGGGAGATGCGTTATGGGGTTTGGTGCGTGGTCAAGAGGGGCAATCACTGGAAGAGGCCATGTCAGAAGCTGTTGCCCTGACGACCCTGGCACTGGCACGCGCCATGCAAGAGGCCGAACAAATTTTCATCCATCATAAACGCCATGAACCTGAAAAAAATTACCCTCGAATTCAGCTGCGCGGTGTCCTCTCTTTCGGAGAAGTGCTCCAGACGACCCTCCTTTCAAAATCTGAAGATCATCCTGCCATACGTCTTCATAATGGTGAGGCGCTTATCGCAGCAAAACGTCTGGAAACTTACCTGAAATCTACTCACAATGGAGAGTTACAGACCCATCCAAATCAAGACCAAATCCTATCTCGATCCATTCTCTCTATTGGCATCCATGTTCCGTTTATTGAGAAATTACAGGCCCTCCCCCTTACCTGCGGTCTTCCATATCTCAACATTGAGCCTGCCATCAGAGTCATGGGGAAAGAGGGCGCTTCTCTTTTCATGCTCAATCCGGGCATGGAGATCGTGCTTGACGGTGAACTAGATGCGCAAAGCCACATTCTGCACACACCATTCCGCCCCATTCTTGCACCTTTGGAATCAGAACCCCTGAAAGGTCTGGAGGCTAGTGAGTACCGAACCTGCATAGCGCATGTCTATGTCGGTGGAGATCTGCGCGGACTTAACCATGCTTTTTTAAAGCGCCCTACCCCTCAGATGCGAACCATTCACCTTACGGCTGACTTGCGAGAGGAAGTGGATATTTCGGGCCTCCTGCAATCTTGTTTCTCTGGCAAGATCTGCGAGACCGACGAGAATAACGCCATCCTTAAACAGCTGACGACGCAATATAGGGGGCGGGAGTTGACACTTCACGAGCCCAAGACGGCCAATGACCGCTGGCATCTTGTTTTTACCAAAGTCGACAAGATGGCACCGCGACCCAGAATTCTTAAAGATGGCAATGTCATCCCCACCAGCAATATCAACCTGGCAACCAATCCGGTGTTTCTTCTCGGCGGAGAAAATCGGGAGCAGATTGTCGCACATTTTTCCGAAAATGGAACAATGGGGGTAACACTCATACTGACACAAGTGTGGGATGATGGTGGCTATTCTCACGAACGCGCAAGAGATATTTTATCGCTGGATTGGCATATTCCCGATCCTGACAGAGACACGCTTTTCATTCAGCTGACCTAAAGCGTGTTGACATTGAGTGAATTTGGTTTCCTGACAGAGGATATAAACGTGCGATAAATAGCAACGAACCACCAAGTTCGTGTGGATTTGAGCGCAATCCTTACGCTGTCAGGGGCCAAATAGACGCACATGTCAACACGTACAAATAATTCAATTAATTGGCATTTCAGTATAACATGAGGCTCTAATGGCAACCACCAAGAAGACCACTTCCCCGAAAACAAAGCCGACCTCAAAAACACCAAGAAAGAAGAGTGCCACAACAACCTCGGCTTCTTCCCCCAAGAAGCGTCAAAACAGTGCTACCAAGCCACCTGCCAAAGCCAAACCAAAAGGTGGTCCAAAAAAGCACCCCCCCACCAAGGTTGACTCTTCCACAGATGGATCTAAGGCCAAGGAAAAAGCACCAAACATCTCCCTTTCCGCCCTTGAGCGACAGCGAGAGGTGAAGGCCGAGGCAAAGATGTACGAACAGCTGAAAAATGCAGCTTGGATCCCTCTGGCTGAACGACGTTACCTGTTTGTTAATCCAAAGAATGGGGAAATATTAGGGCCTAAGGCGGAAGGGACGTTGGCATCCATCTTCTACGTTGGGAAAAGGGATACTCTTGCCATCAAAAACAGGCTTGGCAACGCTGAGGCACTGAGAATTCCTCGTCTACTGCAGGGCGATGACCTGCTCAATCTACATATTGCCGATATTGTCTATAATGAGGGGATTCAGCAAGATCGTCTGGCTGATGAATCAAGCATTCTAAGAACCTGCTCGGAAACGAGCCGATTCATTCTGAAAAATTTTACTGCAAAATTGAAATACAATAATAAAATTACTGATTTTACAAACTATTTCATCGGTTTCTTCCTAGCGCCAAACTCCCAATATCGCGTTGCCATCATCTGTGAGGATAAAGCTTGGCCAGAAGAATTTGAACATCAGATCAAAGATAGTTTGCAAAAAGGCGGGAAAACAATATCCGATCTTCATGCGCTTCTCATGGAACGCCATACACAGATAAATAATGATATTGACTACCCAGGGTCGGAAAACAGCTCTGGTGAAAAAATTGATAACTTGGTATTCATCCCGTATAACCCGGAAGTGACGAAAACACAAATCGAAAAGGGAGAACACCAGGAAACAAACGTTGGTGAAGATACGATTGCAGAGAGCTCTGAAAGTGCCAGTAAAGCCCAAGAAAGCGAAACCATCTCGGATCAAGACCACAACAGTACAGAAGCCGAGAATCCTAGACAGCCTCCCCCTTGCAATACATGGCGCGATCTTAACATCTTTCCGTTTAATCGCCTGGAGATGGACCGGATTGCCAGAGAGAGCAAGCTTGGTGGTTGGTGGTTTCTTCTCCCCGCTGCACGATACAACTGGCAGACCGTCAATTTGCAACGCTATCTTGTGCAAAATGTCGAGACTTCACTTGACCAACGCGATGCAAATAATCATCAAACAGACCACGGGTTGCGACTGGCAAAATGGAAGTTGGAAAAATGGGTTAAACTGGTGAGACACCTTACCAAGGGCATTGCCTATCTTCATTCGGAAAATGCCCTCCATGGGGATATGCGGCCAGCCAACATTATGGCTTTTCTTGGCGATAATCTTGAACTGGACCATAAAAGCTTTAAATGGATTGATATCGCACTAGGGTATAGCAACAGTCATGCGGCCGTGGATGAGACCAAATTTTCACCGGGTCCCCTGGGTGGACGTTCAACCATTTTCTACGCCCCGGAGCGTGGTGATGCCAGTGAACATGAAGATTTTGATCAGGTCTCATTCGTGCTGGATGATAAGGTCAACAAGCTGCATTTTATCTCCCATCGGCGCACCAATATTCCCTCAACGGAACCCGCCTATCTCTCTAGAGGAAAGCGCATTTTCTCCCCGATTGCAGAACTGAAAAACGGCGATAAAATCCAGGTTCGCGAGTTTTTATTTGAAGTGGAACGCGTAGAAGAACAGGCGGTAATCGTCAGCCGTGTATTTCACATCATGCTGGACCGTGTATTGATCGAGATCCAACGCGGTAATGGCAAAAAAACCAACCATATGACCCTTGATAGTATCAGTAAAATTCTGAACCGAACCCCGATTTCCAGATATCGAATCTTCCAGCAATGGAGCGAGGCGTCAGATTTATACAGTTTGGGTATTCTATCCCTCTACATCTTCTACATGTTTGGCATCACTCAATATGTAAAACTACATGGAATGGGCCAAGGAGATGAAGATGACCCTGTTATTAGAAGGATGGAACATCGTAGTGATCGCCAAAAAGCTTTTGCAAACCTTATTGAACACCTGAGCAAAGACGAGTTCAGAGAGCGTTTTTTCAACGCCCTTTTTGATAAAGATATAAAAAATGAATCTGACCTGCTAAACCTCCTTGGTGTTGACACCAGCATATGGAAGAAAAATATCGATAAGACGGCACAGGCACGCGCACGTATCTGTGGTAGTGCGCGTGATCTAAAACTGATTCACTATGCAGTGGGCCAAAATGATCTTTTGTTTACCCTGATCATATATTTCTGCTTGGCCTGTACATCTCGAAGCGATCAGCTTCATTCCATTGATATTCAAACAGAACAGGCACCTAACAAGAATTCGAATAAGTTCGATTTCAAGCCCTATTGTACAAACCGCCTAAGAATTGCCAATAATCCCGAAACAGCTGAGACCAACCCTGCCGGACCAGCTACCAGAGCCTTGAGGTTTTTGGAACGGTTTGAAAAAATTGAGAATAGGCTCAATGACGATGACGCATATGACTCGCTACACGACACGCAAGATTCAAATCAAGGATCAGACGCAAAAACAACAGAGGCCTTCAGGGAATCCAACCTGACACTTGAAGAGCAGTTTGATAATATGGTCCAAGAGCATGAACTGGCCAACAACAAGTGGCAAGATGCTAAAGAAGAACTGGAGAAGATTAAAGGAAATGCCGAGAAACTTGAAGAACAATTGGCAGCATATCGCAATAAAGTAGAGATTCTTTCAAATTTAAGAACTAATCTCAGAGGTGAAATCAAATCAGCTAACGATAAACTCTTGCAGATTGAAGCCGAAAAATCTGCTATCCAGAAAACTATCACAAGAAAAGAGGCCAATTGGCGTGATGAAATGGAAAAACTTCACTCCAAATACCATAATGAAAAACAAGCCCTACAGGCTACCGTCAAGTCGTTGGAACGACAATATACGCGCAATGAAAAGGCGCTCACCGAGACCTCAAAAACCGTTGAAAGCCTTGAGGGCATGTTGAACCAATGCCAACACAAAGCATCTCAACTCGCTGGACTGCTTGAGGACATGTTTAATGAGCTTTCATCCCTCTCCGCCGGGCGCGGCCTGCGCTTTTGGAAAGGAAAAAAAATATTACAGGCAGACATGTTGCAACGAGTCCAGGCGGGACGCGTCAGACTGGAGGAAATCCTTGGGCTGGAGGAGACCGAAGATCATGCCCCATCACCTGACTCCTGAGGCGACTTTGTATCGCACCCCTTAGACCCACATCCTCCCACCGGCGGCGCCATCCCGGTTCCACAACCGGAGGCGATCTTAAAACCGCCGCACTTATTGGAACCAAAGCCACGTGTATCGCCCATATCCTCACTCCACCCCGCTTCGTGATCCTCATGGAGAACCGGGGTGGAGGTGCCGTCAAGCATCATGGACTCCAGCACCTCACCCTCCATGACAATCCAACCGGTATGCTGCTGGGCCTTGGTGTCGATGAGGTGAAACTCATAGGTACGACGAATGGTCATGCGACGTGCCTCGCTCAACCACACCGGCTTTTGCGAGGTGAGCAAAATGGTATCGTCCCGAAGACGCGCGCCATACTGTTGGCATCCTCCCCGAGCCAACCCCAGGGCGATTTCACGAGCGCGCATACCCCAGTGCCACCAGAGCCCCAACGCCCCCACTCCGATCAAAATCAATACATGGCTCTCCATGATGACTCCTTTTCCCCCTTTTCCGCACGCGCGCCATTGCGCAAGATGGGCATCCCATTAGCTTAGCACACCCGAGACCGAGAGCGCCCATGAGCCACATGATTCAGTTTCGCAACGTCAGCATCAGTTTTGGCGGACATCCATTGCTGGATGGCGCCGATCTGGTAATTGAAAAACGCGAACGCATCTGCCTTGTGGGACGCAACGGGGCGGGCAAAACCACCCTGATGAAACTGCTGGCAGGAGATCTCAAGCCGGATGGCGGCGAGATTCAGATGCCCGGCACACCCATCATTGCTCGTCTGGAACAAGAGGTTCCTCAAGACACCACGGGAACCGTATTTGAAGTGGCCGCTTCGGATCAGTCGGGTCTTGAGGAGTTGGCAGGAGCGGACGACGAGTGGCAACGCAAGCAGCGCGTAGAGAAGGCCCTCTCTCAGTTACAACTGGATCCAGAGGCCCGCTTCGGAGATCTCTCCGGCGGATTGAAGCGTCGGGTTCTGTTGGCGCGAGCCCTGGCGCGAAACCCTGACCTTCTACTACTGGATGAGCCCACCAACCATATGGATATCGCCTCCATCGACTGGATGGAGAAATTTCTGCTGGGCTACTCTGGAGCGCTGCTATTCATCAGCCACGACCGCATGTTTCTGGAGCGACTGGCTACACGAATCATCGATCTGGAAAATGGCCGCCTCACCAGTTGGCCGGGCGACTTTGAAACCTACCAGCGTCGAAAGCAGGAGATGATGGAGACCGAGGCCCAACATCAGGCGGCCTTTGATCGCAAGCTGAGCCAGGAGGAGACCTGGATTCGACAGGGCATTAAAGCCCGCCGTACACGCAATGAGGGCCGGGTTCGTGCCCTGGTGAAAATGCGCCGGGAGCGGGAACAACGCCGGGCGCGTGTCGGATCTGCCAAGGGCGCCGTGCAGCAAGCAGAACGCAGCGGTAAGCTGGTGATCGAGACCAAAGGCATCACCTATGCCTACGATACGGTGCCCTACGTCAAAAATTTCTCGACGCTGATTCTGCGCGGCGACCGCATCGGCATTCTCGGCCCCAACGGCTGCGGCAAATCCACCCTGCTCCATCTGCTGCTGGGCAAGCTAGAGCCCCTGCAAGGCACCGTTCGCCACGGAGCCCGCCTGGAACCGGTATTCTTCGATCAATTACGGGCGCAACTGGACGATACGCAGAGCGTGGCCGATAGCGTAGCCGGCGGTCGTGAGTTCGTCACCGTGGATGGCAAACCCCGTCACATTATCTCTCACCTTCAGGATTTTCTCTTCACCCCAGAGCGGGCCCGGACGCCGGTCAAAGTGCTCTCCGGCGGCGAGCGAAATCGCCTGCTGCTGGCACGAATCTTTCTGAAGCCCTCCAACGTGATGATTCTCGACGAGCCCACCAACGATCTGGACATGGAGACCATGGAGCTGCTGGAAGAACAGCTCCAGACCTACACCGGAACGCTGCTATTGGTGAGTCATGATCGCGCCTTTCTGAACAACGTGGTCACCTCAGTATTTGCGTTCGAGGGAGATGGTCGCATCGCCGAGTATGTAGGGGGCTATGACGACTGGCTCCGTCAACGTCCGCAGCCGCTGGAACCGCCCCCAGTCGAAGCCAAGAACCCCCGCCCCAAGCAGCCGGCACGCAACCGCAACCGCGCGCCCAAACTCAGCTACAAGGAGCAAAAAGCCCTGGAAAGCCTACCGGGACGCATCGAAAGACTGGAAGAGGAGCAACAGTCCCTCTTCGACGAGATGGGCCTCCCAGCCTTCTACCAGAACGGCGAAAGCGACCGCACCCGAGAGGTCGAAACCCGAGCTAAAGCCGTAGAGGCGGAGCTGGAGACTGCCTATGAGGCGTGGGAACGGCTGGAGGCACGCAAGGAGGAGCTGGAGGCAGCCGGGGGCTGATCCGCCAAGCCGTTCAAGATGGACATACCCCCTGCACATGAGAACAATATCGCTATATTTTCATGCATTTATAGATAACGGCAACGCCATATTCCATCATAGGAATGTATGCCGGCATCAGGGTATCCGATACCCCGCCAGCCCATTATCCCGAATCACCCGCCGAATTCGCCGCACATAGACCCGCCCCTGACTAGAGTAGGCGCTTAGCCCACCAGCCAGGGCATAGCCGGAGATGCGTTTTTTCTGAGCCACAAGCCGCGCTCGAATGTTCCGCAACTTGCGATAGGCCCGCCCACTGTTGAGATTAACCAGATACGAACGCACCGAATCCCGCACGCTGGCGAAACGGGTCACTTCGTGGGTTTTGCCGTTGTCGCGCCCGGTGGGCACCATGCCGCACCCTTTGGTCATGCACCAATGGCCGAAGTAATTATAGCCCTGAACGGCAAAGCGCGAGGTGCCCCAACCACTCTCCATGGCCGCCTGGGCCAGCGCAAGAGAGACCGGAATACGATGCACCCGCTTGAACATCTCCCGAAAAAAGCGCAGCCGGTCACGCTTACTCTTCTTGGGAGAGGTGACGCCGTAGCGCTGGGCCATGGCCCCTAACCAGCGCAGATCCTCGGGGCTGGACTCCACACCTTTGCGCATCTGCCGCCGCAATGTGTAGAGCTTTTTGCGCTGCTTGAGCAGCCGCCGGTTTTCATCCTGAACAATGGGGGCCAGATACTCGAAGAAAGCCCGCTTTCTCTTGCGAAAATCACGCATCTCCTTAAAGCGCGGCACACCATCCTTGCCTAAGGAGACCCCCTCCAGAGCCGATTTTCTCTTGGGGGCCGGAACCTTGGTGGAGCTTCTGGTCTGCTTGGGCCCCTTCTTGGCTAACCGCTTGGGCTTGGCCTTGGGCTGTTTGATAATCTTTTTGCGGCTCTTTTTTCGGATGACGTTGGGCCGCTTATGGCGGCTCCGATCGGTGATGGTGATAATTTTTTTGCGCAGCCTCTCGCCGCTATCCACCCGTTCGCCATGTCGGGCGGGAAGCTCCTTGGCCCGCACCGACACCCGAGGTGCCGCAGGGGCTCTCTCGGCCATCGGTACGGCGGATGAGGACTCCACATAGCCCACCGGCGAAACGGCCTGTTGCTCTGGTCCCTGAGGCAGAGGATCCACCGGGAGGGGTACCTCAGAAGGGTGCGTCAGCGTCTCGTTCACCTCTTCGGCCCCGGGCGTTTGGGCCAACCGACGACGAAATTTCCGCGTCTTCAGCGTCTCCCAGCGGGCGGAGAGCACCCGCCGCTCCTCCCGCATGGCGTGCAGCTGCTCCAACAGCATGGCCAACCAGCGGTTGCGATTGTGATAGAACGCCCGCTTCCGGGCCTTCAGCCACGTTTCGTCACCCTGGAGCTGCTCCTTGAGAAGGGTGCGAATTTCCTCATCAGCCAGCCACGGAAAGTGCTCATCCGGCTCTCGCTCCGCCCCCTCCTCCAGAGCCTGCTTCACCAACTCGGAGGCCTCTTCGGCCAGGGGTAGTGCCAGGGACAGATCCCCCTCCTGGCCCATAGCGTAGAGCTGCGCCAATCGGGTCAGCGCCGCCACCAATGCTGCCCGCTGTCCGTTCTCACGGGCCGCTTCGATGCGTGCCTGAAGCTGGCTGGTCTCCACCGGAATTCGATCTGGCGAGGTTACCTTCTCAGGCGTGACGCTGGGCGAGGTGCTGCTCAGGGTGAGCTGGCAGCCGGAGAACAACATCGCCAGAAGGATCACCAGGGCTGTTGGCCAGCCTCTTTTACCGTGCTGTCTGTTCACCTGGTTTGATGACCTCTTCTTCCACTTTGATATCGGGGAGCCGCACCCAAACCTCTGAACAGACGCTGTCCTGCACCCGCCAACAGGTTATGATAAGCCCTCTTGGACCCCCAACAATCGGCCCATATTTTGCTTGCTGCCTTTTTGATGGGGTCTTTCCCAAGAACCGACATCATACCTGTTGCTGTCGGCCAAGCCCAGCCACGCCGGGAACCCCGATGACACAACCCAACGAGATAGGCATCCTCATGGCAACCCGACCCCGACTCAGAACCCACGGCCTAACGCTACTGGCCGCTGCTGCACTAATGGTTCCAGCCCTGACCCTCCACGCCGGGCCGCTGGAGGATGCCCTCTTTGAACGTCAACTCGGCTATCCTAAAGCAGCCTACGAAATGCTCGCCCCTCTGGCGCAAAAGGGGACCAATGCCGAGGCGCAGTTTCAACTGGGCGATATGCTGCAACGCGGTGAAGGCACTACCCGAAACAGATATCAAGCCGCCAAATGGTTTAAGAGCGCTGCCGCATCCGGCCACAAAAAGGCCATGCATGCTCTGGCACGACTCTATCGGGATGGAGATGGGGTAAAACGTCGCAGGTCTCTGGCCTATCTGTGGTTGCATCTGGCCGCACCGGAGGGTATTGAAGATCGCCTGGCCCTGGAGGCGACCCTCTCCGCCACTGAACGAAAGCAAGGCAAGGCACTATTAAAACGCTACAAGGGCAATCCAAAAGGGGCCGCAGCCCAGGCTGACAGACAGCTTGGCAAACCAAAGAGAGTCGTCAAAACCGTCACCAAACCAGCTCTGAAGAGGAAGCCAACGGTCAAAAAACTGGAGAAGCCCCCCGCTAAACCGCCGATGGTGGTCAAGAAACCGGTGAAGCCGCCGATGGCGATGAAGAGCAAAGCTATACCCCGGAAGCCGTTACAAGCCATGCCGAAGCCTATTTTCCCTGAGCCGAGGCTTTCAAAAGGCGTTCTACCGGGTGAAGAACCGCTACTGGAGATCCCGCCGCCGCTGGAAGATGACCCAATCCTGAGCGAACGCCCCTCCATGACCACGGCGCCCCTTGCGCAGCCGGTCAAGCTTGCCAAGTCTGAGCCCGCGCCAATGTCCCCCGTGATGCCGAAGATCACCAGCAAACCGGCGACCAAGACGCCCGTGATGCCGAAAACCATCAGCAAACCAGCGACCAAGACCCCCCTGGTGCCGAAGATGCTCCACAAGCCGTCTTCCACGTCACCAGTCAGGACAGAGCCGGCCGTCAGGCCGCGTCTTCAGGTTGCTGTAATTCCCAAACCACCTGCTCCCAAATGGATGGTCGCCAAACGTAAAGCGCTCAAGCACCCCAAACCCGACCCCCTGGCCGACCTCTACCCCGGCCAACTGGTGATTGTGCCCCCAAAACAGGCCCCCAAGCCCGCAGCCCACATAACCAAGTCGAAACCGTCCTCCAAATCACCACGCCGAAGGGAGACCTCCCTCCGCAACAAACCGCCCCAGGATTATGGCGTGTACGCGGTGCAGGTAGATGCCTGTCGAGAGCGCACAAGTGCCGAAGCCAGCGTTGCCAATCTACGCCAGAAAGGGTACAACCCGTTTATTCTCAAGATTAAAAACAAGCGCCAGGACCAAACTTGGTATACGGTTCAGATTGGCCGCTTTGACAAACGCAGCGATGCCGATGCCGCCGCTCTGGCATTCCAGCGTAAAGAGAACCGGGAGGCGATGGCCTTCTCTATTCGACGTTTTGCCTCCAAAAAGTGGTGGCAAGAAAGACGCTTGACCCCCTAACCGGTATATCTTCGGGAACAGAGGCAAACGTGGCTGAATCTTCCAAAAAACCGAATTGGCTAGACCAAAAGGCACACTCGATTTTAAAAACGTTCAGCCATGATGCCGAATCATGGATGATTCGCTATGCCGACTATTGGGGTGAAGACCTTGCGCCTTTCTTCCAGGCAAAAGGGGATGACCCCATAGAAGCGTTAAGTCGGCTTTCATCAGCGTCAATAGTTGATAAAAAACAATCTATTCAGCGCGTTAAAGAACAGTTCTACAGGCAACAGTTGGAGCTGATTCAAGCATTCATGGATACCGCCTTCCCAGATGGCGATGCACCCACCCTGTTCATGGAATCGCGATTCCCCGATATTCTTTCCAGAATCATCAAAGATCCCAGCCGATACTCAACGCACCAAAAACTCTTTGTCTTCCATCTGACGCACTTTTTTGAAGGCATTGCAGAGAAGTACAGCCAATATGAAATCTGGTATGGAAGCAGGCCGGAAGCCTTTATTCGTGCCATGTTCCACAAGGAAGAGTACGCCTTTAAAGGTGACATATCCATTAAGATGTACCTTGGCACATTAACGGCTTTTTTTGAAAATGAGCACGACTTTGCGGCCATGGGCGGCGAGATCACCCAAGAAGCACAGATCAACGCCCTTTTTCACTATGAGTCGCTGCCGGAAGACCTATTGGATGGCGGGCCATTCTTTATCATTCTGATCAATATGGGGCTAATTGATCGACAGGCATGGAGCACTGATCAGGAGATGTTTCGTTTCATCAAACGATCCATCATCCATGAACTGATGCACGCCAAGTATTCGGTACTAACGATGGTCGCAAGCATCGACCTTGATCCATTTCTGGTGATAAAAAACGAGTTGCTGGCCTTCTTAAAAGAGGGCGAGGATGCGTCGATGATCAAGATTCTTCTCCAATCCACGGCGATCTACAGAGATGACTATTTTGAGCAGATGGCCAGCTATTCTGGCCCCCTGAAACTAAAGGGCGTTGATTCAGAGACCCTGGAACAACTGGACGCAATGGAACGATCAAAGATTATCGCCCCGATAGTAGGCCGATTTGTGGATCAGGCGTGCGCTGTAAAAACCTCTGGACTACCTTATTATGCCGAGTTGCTCTTGATTACGCCGATCCATAAATGGCACCGCCTAGTCAATGATCTTGCCATCCTTCAGCGTGTCACCCCAGTCGCGCACGCCCCCTCTGCCTAGCCAAAACAGATTCAGAATCCCGGCACTCCATCCCTTCCACCTGGAAAGCGCGCACCACCGGGTGGAATTGTTGATCCATGGTTTAATGCATCACATGCCCCTATCCGCTTCGCGCATCAGGCGAAAGCCGAGCGCGTTGTTTTTAAGTCCGGGCTGGTCACCATCCCGATCGGCTGCACGGACGTTCTCCGGCGAAAAGCGATAGCCTCCGCCCCGATCCACCCGTTCGGCGTTGGGATCGCCGCTGATAATCACTGGATTGCGCCGTCGATGCTGATCATAGGCGGTAGGTTTGTAGTGATCTCGCGTCCACTCCCAGACGTTTCCCAACATATCGAATATCCCCCACCTATTGGGTTTGAAACGACCCACCGGCGCGGAGACTATATGTCCGTCGTCACAATTATGGATTGGTTTATTAGGGTATAAGTTCTGAAATCCCTTCTTAAAGGCCCGATCACCGACGTTGGCAAAAAGGCATGCATCGTCGGGATCATCCCCCCAAAAGCGGGCGGTTCTGCTTCCGGCCCGAGCGGCGTACTCCCACTGGGCCTCGCTGGGCAATCGATAGCGGGGATCCTGGGTTTCGCTGGCGGAGTGCTCGGTTAGCCAAGCCGCAAACGCGCTGGCCTGCTCCCAACTGACTCTTACGGCGGGTTGCTGCTCGCCGTTGAGAGCGTGGCCCTTGTAGTGGCCGCTGTCATGCCCGGCATGGAACTGGCGCAACTGACCGTTGGTCACCTCATGGCGGGCCATCCAGAAGCCGTCCAGAGCCACCGAATGTTGTGGCCCTTCATCCCGTTTGCGCCCCTTTTCGCCAGGTGGACTGCCCATGGTAAAGCGCCCTTTGGGGATCCAGACGAACGCCATTCCGACAAGCGGCTCCCGACACATTTTACCGGCCTGGGGCCGACTCCAGCAGCTCTCGGGACCACGCGGCAGTGAGGCGGCAATCTGTCGGGCAACGGGCCGCATGGGGGATTTAGGCGGGGAGGCGGCAGTATCGGGCAGCAAAAAGACAAAATCCCCCCGGTCGTAATCGGGATCGCGCAGCTTGCCGTAGCGAGGGGTTTGGCGGTTGCGCGTGAGGTTGCTCACCCGGTCGGTGAGATACATCCCCAGCTCGCTGGCAGTGAGATAGCCGTCACGATTGGCATCGGCCCGCCGCTGGCCCCGCAGCGCCTCCAGAAAGTAACGCCGGAAGCGCCCATCATCACTCACCTCCTGATTGGCATCGCCAGAGGTGAGAAACTGCCGCACCGGCGCGGCGGTCACCCGGGTAATGGCCGGGGGCGGGGCCGAACGCACCCCTTCGAAGATGGTTCCGGCAAAGCAGGCATCAAAGACGGCAAACAGATGCTTGGAGCGCGCCTGACGAACATATTCCCCCATGCGCCGCAGGGAGAGCGCCTTAAGCCGAAAGCGGGTTCCGGCCCGGGGCAGCGGCGCATCAGCAGGAATCAGATACCCTTCACCATGCTCGGTGGTGCCATGCCCGGCGAACCAGACCAGTAGCCGGGCGTTGGGATTCTCCCCCTTAAGAATAAAAAAGCGCTCCATGGCCTCTTTGAGGGCGGCGGCGTTGAGATCTCTCTTCAAGGTGACCTGAAAGCCACGCTGCTCCAGTTCGGCGGCCACCTGTTCGGCATCCTTGACCGCGTTGGAGAGGCGCGGCCATCCGGCACTGTAGCGGTCAATGCCGATCACCAGCGCATGACTCTCCTCGTAGAGCTGGGCGGGAGGCAGTTTGGAGGCGTTGGGGTTTTCGCTGCTGCGCATTACCACCGAGACCCCCCGTGTGGCACTCAAGAGATCACCCGCCGTCAACCCTATTACGACCCACACCATGAGCATGCCGATGCCGATCCGCTTCATATTTAACCCCTCACCCGTCACAATGATCCCTCATAAATCTGCCTACTTGAACCGATTCCATCATAATAGAGCAAACCCAGGCGAGGAAAGCGACACCTACACCGGCTGTGAAGCCTACTGACGGTGCTCGGTTGGGATTGGTAAAGGGGACGAACAATCTTACAAGCACTCCCCTCAAATCCGGTTGATCAACCCCAAAAGCGGCTCAGCCTTATAGATCAAAGGCACCAATTGCCCTTTGATCTGGAAAAAGACGCTCACCTGATCGGGAAGACCACTGAATATGATGTGATGGTGGGGAATATCGTCGATATCCATCCATACCGATTTATCCCGCGAGAGAGGGTTGTGGGCGACGATAAAGGGGGTCTCCGGGACCAACTCCAGCCCCCGGCGAAAGCGTGCTACATCTAGACGCGTATAGCCCAGAGGATAGTTGGGACGACGCAATCGGTTCCAGGTTATCTCCCGGATAAGGCGCGGATTCTCCCGCATATTGATCAAATCTTCACGGCTGACCTTGCCCTTGGCCGGCCCCGCATGACAGGCAACAAGGTGTTTAGAAATAACACAGTATGGCGAACGACGATAAAAACGCTCCATCAGATCAATATAGGCTCGGCCCCGATTCTGTTTGAGGTGGCGCTTCCATAACAATCCCTGGGGAATCCCCGCTTTCATCACCGTCTCAGAGAAGCCGTCATGGTTGCCGAGAATGTAGTGAACCTGCTCCGGGAAGCGCCGTTTCAACTTGAAAATAAGGTCCATCATCAACATGGAGCTAGCCATATCATCCATCTGGCCATCGATTTCAGAGTGAACCGCATCGCCAAGAATTATCAGGGCAATCTTTCCCCTCTCCAGACCGCCGAGAAAATGATTTTCGCTGATTATTTTCAGCAGGTTATCCACCTGACCATGAAGATCCCCCACCACCAACGGCGTCAACTGGTCCGAGAGCTGCAACAGCCCGCCGCAGCGCCTTTCATGATCCAGAGGACGTTGGCCCTCATGCGTGAGAATATCGTTGACCTCGACGAGGGTATTGCACGCCTCCTGGGGTGGTAGCGGATCAAGAGGGCCTCCGTAGATGCGCCGAATCCGTCCCAGTCGACTCATGCGCTGAGAGACCAGCCGCTCCTCCTCCAGGTTTTCGCCCAGCGGCGTGATATACGTCCCGGAACGGGCCGTCAGATCCTTGAGAATAATGCCGTCACCATCGTGCGTAATGGCCACATGCCTGCGGGCCACGTCCCGCGAAAAGTGGAAAAATGCCTGCTGCTCCTTATCGCCACGCCCCAGTTGCAGGCTCTCCCCCGCCTCCAGACGCAAAAAGCCACTGGTCTCCTGAAAAAAATGCTCTGGGTCAAAGAGGATAAAATCAGGCGTGGCATCCTCCTCATCCGCATCAAGCAGAAACTCAGGACAGATCCAGAGCTTCTTACCCCGACGCCTTTTGCCAAGAATAATCTGAATGGGAACGCCGGTGTACGGGACGCGCATGTCGTCCTTCATGAGATGAACCTCACCGATCAGGTCAATCTGGTCATAGACCCTGGGTGCAACAAAGCGCTCTTTGAGGGATTGTATCCAGCCCATATCTTCTCCGTAGAGGGGAGATTCTTCGATAACCGGAAGGATAACATCTTTTTTCCATGTGTTGGAGATGATCTCTACCCCTTCCCAATCTCCTTATGCGCCTTTTCCATGCCCCCGACCATCTTTCCCTCAGGCAGTTTGAAACCGCTTTGGCCTTGGCCATGTTGCCCTATTTATGGTAGAGCTTTGATCAATCCTTATCATCCAGCACCTCAACGCCGTCTCGATACACCAAACACCGCCTGCACCACAATTTGGAAGCCGTATAAACATGTGTGGTAACATTAGATCTTCAATCAGAGATCAAGGATCAACAAGACATCATCATTCAATGATATTAACTTAAGCCCTCTGCAAGTCGCAGATCTTGAAACTGATGATTCGGATAATGGGCAACCGGCAGCAAGCATTAAAGCAACATGACACATACCATTAATATGCATAAACAGCCACTTATGAACGAACAGCCTTCAATGCTGGCCCCAAAAGTACCGTGGCGTTCACCAACAGGCGCGCCGGAAGGATCCATGTTTATTCTGCAAGCCATCTCCCTGGCTCTGTTCAGTCAACTATTTTATCTATCCTCACAGATACTTCCTCTGCACGATACGTTGCAGAATTTCCAGAGTTTCTTCTTCTTCTTCAATAGCCTGCATTTTGATGGAGAGATTCCATTCTGGGTACCTTATGGAACCTACGGCGTATCAAATGATATCAACCTTTGGGCAACCGTGCCTTCCATCGGTTGGTTATTGCTGTTGGGCGGTGCGGCGGCAGGCATCTCCGATGTGATGCTTCTCTATAAGCTCTCCCTGATGCTTGAAGTGATGGTCTATGTATTTGGCATGGCTCTTGTAGCGCAGCGCTTGTTTGGGTCCGTCCTGGCCCGTTGGGTGGTGGTACTGGCCGCCACTGGGGCCGTAGTTTGGGTTCGACAACCCTTTATGAACCTTCAGGTTTTCTATCTTCTGCCGCTGATTATTCATGCCTTGCTGCGTTTTCGCGATGAAGAGTCCCCACGCTGGCTATGGCTGGCCGCACTTCTGGGCTTGGTCTCCATGCATGGGAGCCTGCACTACATAGCCTTTATTTCCATCCTGGTGGTCACACTGTTTCTGGTGCCGATTGTTCTAGAAAAACCTAAGCTTCTGATGGTTCTTCTAAAACCGGATCGGGTCACCTGGCTACTGATAGCGCTAACCCTGGCCATGATGGCCATCGAGGGATATTTTCTGCTGCACAATCTCGATGGCGTCTTTATCAGCGAAGAGCGCGCCTCGGATACCGGGCTGGTAACACTGGAGAATTTTCTCCATTACGGTCGCCAAAGCTTTGGCGGTTACCTGGTTGCCATCATTACCGGAGCCTATCCGCTCAATGATTTTATCTACTATTTTGGCCTGCTGCCGCTGCTGCTCTTTATAGCCGGACTCTTTTTTATCCGTGATACGATTTTCTGGAGCTGCGCGTTGGGCGCTATAGCGCTGGTGTGGCTCTCTGTTGCGGGCTATTTTGCCACCGGCCTCTACTATTTATGGCCCGGCATGAACATGGTGCGCCATATTGGCGGCTATAGCGGTCTGGCCATGGTGCTGATGGTGATAGGCTCGGGGTTTGTTCTGGAGCATATTCACCATGGGCTAACACGCGGATTCAACCCCCCGAAACCAAGCCGTTTTGGGCCGTTTCCTCAATGGCTTCTGGCCATACTTCTGCTGGGCACGTTGGCGCTGGATGTGGCCATGCACGACGGTCGTGGAGGTCTTATCAAGCTCTTCAACACCCAAATGTTGAACGACCCCAACTGGAAAAGTTTTTTTCTTGCCCGCATGGCACTCTATGAAATCGGGCTGCTGCTATTCATCATATGGCGACTGCTTCCCATGCAGACCTCCAGCCAGGATAGAGGCAAGCGTGGGCGTAAGTTGGCGTTTATCTTATTGCTTATCTTTCTTGGAGATATGGGCAGTTATCGCCTTCAGACCCATATGGCAGCAACGCTCTATGAGCCAGGAGCCGGTGCCTCGCTCTATCAGAGCACGCCAACGCCCTACATTCCCAGCCGTCAAAAAACGCCCCAAATGGGCAGTCGCGCAGAGGCAAGCATGGCCATGGCCACCAGAGAGTTGGCCTTTCACAACGTACAGTACGCCATGTCGCTCTACCCCTTTGCCCACTTCGACCCCTGTTTTCCACAGATGGTCAAAACCAAGATTCAGATCATGGATCAGCCGGTAGAACGTATGTTGGCGGCACTTTTTGATGACCAATTTTTTCCCGACCTGGGGGTACAAAGCAGCCACACCCAGCGCTACTACACAAAAAATTACCGGCCCGACATCGTGCGCAGTCTCGGCTGTGAGAGCGACAAGTTGTTACTGTTACGCACAGCCCGACTGGCCAGGAACGACACCGAAGCCCGCGCCCTGTTCAAGCAGAGCAAGGCGTTGGACCGCATGGTGATTGTGACCGACCCGCCCCCTTCCTTACAGGCTCTGTTTGACGGAGATGCACGGGTGAAACCTGGGGATGATCTTCAGCTCAAAGAGGAGATGGCGGTCGAAAATCCAGGCCGTGATGTGGAAGGCACCATCAAGGTGACCCGTTTCAGCGCCAACCGCCTTGATGCTCAGGTCACCAACAACGACGGCCAACCGCTCTGGCTCCTCTACCGAGACGGCTATCATCCCCACTGGAAGGCGTGGCTTAACGACCAGGAGATTCCGATAGCAAGGGCCAATATTGGGTTCAAAACCGTGCGAATCCCTCCAGGAAATCATCGGCTGCGGCTTCAATTTGAGCACGGCATGATGGGACAGGCAGGGCATCTACTGATTGGACTTAGCGCCCTGGCCGGTCTGTTATTGATTGGTGTCATGTTGGGGGTTGCATTCGTCCAAGCCCGGCGCGGGAGCATAACCCGATGATGCCTCTTACATCCACTTCTGACACACCCCCTCCATCCGAATCAAAACACTCCTCGGAAGCTGGTGGTTCGCGTTTGATTCGCTTAATGCTACATCTAGCGCTGCTGCTCCCGGTACCACTCTTGACATGGTTTATACTGGCTCAGATGCAGCCCTTCTCCATGGAGGCGTTTCGCCTTGGCGGAAAACGAATCATTGCTCAGCAATTCTACACCATGGGGGAAGGGAGAAAGGCGCTCTCTATTTGGCTTCCCATGGCCAAAGCCGGAGATGCCGAAAGTCAGGTCATGGCAGGGCACATTCTCTTAAAGGGTATGAAAGTGCCTCGGCTGCCCAAACAAGCCGTGGAACTCTATCGACGT
Source organism: Magnetococcales bacterium (assembly GCA_015233785.1). Lineage (GTDB taxonomy): Bacteria > Pseudomonadota > Magnetococcia > Magnetococcales > JADFWT01 > JADFWT01. Next base: position 5,155 of record JADFWT010000021.1, on the reverse strand, counting down.
GCGGCCCTGCAAGACAACATGCACGGCCAATTTAACTATGGCGCGCAGTTGCTAAAGGGCCTCCATGTACCACGGGACATCAAGGCTGGCTTGACACTGATACGCCGCGCTGCTGAAAAGGGCCACATCTCTGCCCAACAGGAGTTAGCACTGCTTCACTATCTGCCCAACGACATGGTGCCTAAGCATGATGCGGTGGCGTTTCACTGGGCCACCAAGCTGGCAGCTAAGAAGCACCGACGCGGCACCTTACTGCTGGGGATGCTCTACCTAGAAGGGCGCGGCGTTGAGATTAATATCCCCAAGGGGCTCTCTTTGCTCAACAAAGCCTCCGAGGCTGGATCAATGGAGGCGACGCTCATTCTGGCACAGTTCCACTTCAACGGCGCAGAGGGCCGGCCACCCAATAAGAAGAAGGCTTTTCACTACTTTGAAAAAGCGGCCCAGAAGAACCATTTACAGAGCCTCTACATGACCGGCGCCATGTTGGTCAGCGGACAAGGGGTGGCGACCAATCTTGAACGCGGGACAGAGCTGCTCAAGCGGGCTATCGCGGGGGGTTCCAAGGAGGCGCGAAAGGTTCTGGATCATGTGATGCAACAGCAGATTTCCAAGCAGAACCAGAGCACCCAGTGAGTGGTGACCTGACCACGCTTCGTCAATCATACTCCGCCAACCACGCCCAAACCTGCTGCGCCTCCTGGTGCATTCCGATTTTTTGAAGAATCTCCAGAGCCTGTTCATAATGCCTTTTGACTGTATCAGGCTTCTACCCAAGGCCAATAAACATTCCAAGATTGTTCTACATACTCTAAAGATATTGACAATGATCCACCACACCCACCTGTAATCACACCCCATTATTCTGTATTCTGACCTTTGGTGCCAACCCCCACGACAGGCGTGTCATGCCGCCACAAGATGCCCCCCCACCGGACCCCGCACAGAGGCTCTGCCTGGATTGCGGCTTATGTTGCCAGGGTTTGCTATGCCCGGTAATCCTCACCCCCGATGAGCGGGCACTCTACGCCGAGACCAACACCGAGATCCGCCCACGAACCAAGGGGGACTATTACTTTAGCCATCCCTGCCCGCATCTTCAGCCAGAAGGATGCAACATCTATATCCAGCGCCCCGCCGACTGCCAACACTTCCGCTGTCGCCTGCTAAAGCGCCTGATAGAGGGAACCAGCTCTCTTGGGGTTGCCCTGGCCCAGGTGCAACAAACCCGAGAGATGAGCGCCGCCCTGATGGCAAAGTTGCCTGATTCGGCGCTGATGCATGACCCTAATACCGGCCTTCAGGACGCCCTGAGACATTGGCTCAAACAGGATAAACCACAGCGAAACCCTGCGCTGTTAAAACAGGTTCGCCAACTCCTTGGCCATCTTGAGGAGACCTTTCATCCCCAATCGCTCTTGAAGCAGCTACCCAGCCCCAAATCCGCCCTCACCATCACGCTGCGCCGCAAGAGCCCCCTTCCCCAAGAGCAGGCCAACAAGAATCGCATCGCAACCGTCCGCCGCCATCTACTGGAAAACAAGACCCTCTCAACCCCGGCTCTGGTTATCGATGGCCCCCGGCTGGCCCAGGTGGCCACGGGCATTCGCGCTCTGACGGATGAGGGGGGTGCCCATCTGCTTTACTCCATGAAGGCCAACGCCATCTTCCCTCTGGTGGAGAAGCTGGCCACGCACTGCGATGGAATCACCTGCAGCTCCCTGCCGGAGCTGCAACTGGCCCGGAAGGCGGCAGGACCAGACAAGCCTCTGCACTACACCACCCCCGCCATCACCGAAGCGCAGATCGATACCGTCACCCGCGAATGCAGCCATATCCACTTCAACGCCCTTAGCCAGTGGGATCGGTTTCATGAACGGGCAGCGGGGACAACCTCCTGCGGTCTGCGAGTCAACCCCCACATCTCCCTGGTACGCCGCCCCCATTACGACCCCTGCCGCCCATTCTCCAAACTGGGGGTGTCGGTGCATCAACTACAAGAGGCGTGGCAGGAGAATCCGAGCCGCTTTGAGGCGCTGGAGGGCCTTCATCTACACAACGCTGCGGGTCAGCGTGATTATGATCACATTCGTCGCACAGCGGCGGTGCTGGAAGAGAGGCTGCCAGAACTTCTCAAGCGCATACGTTGGCTCAATCTGGGAGGGGGCTACCGCTTCGACCAGCACCATCATCAAAACCGGCATATATTACTGAAAACGCTGGCCCATCTGCGGAATCGTTATAACCTGGAACTGTACCTGGAGCCGGGCACAGCGCTGGTGAGAAAAACCTGTTGGCTGGTTGCAACGGTGGTGGATCTGTACGAGAGCGAAGGGAAGCCCCTGGCCATTCTGGACAGCTCGATCAACCACCAACTGGAGTCGTTTATTTACGGCTACCGGACTGTGGTATACGGCACCACGCCAGATGGTCCGCACCGCTATCAACTGGCGGGGGCGACCTGTCTGGCAGGAGATCTGTTGGGGGAGCACCGCTTTGACGAACCGCTCTGCATCGGCTCGCGAATCCTGTTCGAAAATGTCGGCGCCTACACCCACGCCTTCACCATTCAATACAATGGCCTGCCCCCACCGACCCTCTACTGGATGCAAGAGGATGGCGACTGTTCGCTGGTGAAGCGGTTTACCTTGGAGGATTTTTTGGAGCGCGCTGGCGGATAGAGCCTGTCAGACCTCACACTCTCTCCGGCCAAGCCGGTTGCCCCATCCCCTTCCCCGGCTCGAAGGGGTGATCCACCACCAACTCCAGTGGCAGTGCCCCCTGGGCCTGCTGCCAGATGCGAAACCGCGTCCGATTGAGCACCCCAATCCCATCGGAAGTGCGCACTTCGGCCCGATCCAGCAGCCGCACCACCGCCGCCTCATCGCCCCGTAATGCGGCGATGCAGGCCGCATAGTTCTCCAGATGCCCCCCAATCGGATAGCCCCCTTCCATGGCCTCCAGAAGGTGATGGGTGGCAGCTTCAGCCTCTCCGGCCCGCAGCAGTGCGGCCGCCAGATCCAGATGCGCCCCATGATATCCATTCAGCCGCTCCAACACTGCCCGGCAGTGCGCCACATCGGCCTGACGACCCGGCATCTGCTCCCCATAGCCGTTCATCCACAGCGTGACAACCTCGCGCATCTCCAGAGGCACCGGATCGGCATACCCCACATGCATCAACCCCTCCCAATCATCGCCAAAAAAGGCCTCTGCTGAGAGACCATGGCGTTGACGGTAGATTTCAAACTCCTCGGTGCCGGGATAGAGCGTCAGATTGCAGAAGCTGAAGCTATCCGGCTGGGCGCTCTCCATCAGCTCCAGACTCTGCCGGAAGCTCCCCAAACTCTCCCCGCGATTACCCACCATCATGTAGTAACGCACATGAATGCCGAAACTGTGGGCCATTTCGGTAACCCGGCGCACATCCTCCGGGGTGATGTGCTTATGGATAGTCTCCAGAATCTCCGACGCCCCCGACTCCACTCCCAGACTAATCCGCTGACACCCCGCCAGCCGCATGGCCTCCAACACCTCCTTATCCAGACTATCGATACGGGTATCGCAGCTCCATATGAAGTTTAGGCCCCTCTCCCGCATGCCCCGACAGATCTCCAACGTACGCTTTTTGGAGGCGGTAAAGGTGTCATCTTTGATGGCCAGCAGCCGCCGCCCCTGCTGCTTGACGATCATCTCCAGGGTGTCCAGCAGCTTGCCGACACTCTGAAAACGCAACTTGCGACCCCACATGGCGAAGCTGCCGCAGTAGCTGCACTTCTGCGGGCAGCCCCGTGAACTGAGAAGATAATCAAGCTGAAAATAGTGATGCGGCGACGCCAGTTGATCCAGGTCGTGAAGCCTGGGACGCGCCTCGCCGAAGCGGATGGTATTGCCTTGTCGCCATGCGGTTCCGGCCACACCGTGCGGCACTTCCTCCGCCTCCAACTTCTGGATGATCTCCAAAAAGGTCGCCTCCCCCTCTCCGATCACCGCCAGATCCAACGCGGGAATATGGCGCAAGCTCTCTTCCGGCAGAGCGGTGATGTGGGTGCCTCCGGCCACAATGACGGCCTTGGGATAGCGCCGACGCAACGCCGCCGCCAGGGCCATCACACCCGGCAGATTGGGCGTCATGCATGACAGGCCGATAAGATCGGCCTCCAGACCGTCCAGGCTCTGCTCCACTTCCTGCCAGCGGTAGTCGCTCATATTGACAATCGCCAGCTCCCGGCCCGACGCCAGCACCTGGGCGGCGATGGAGAGCAGACCATAGGCGGCAATCTTGGCATCCCAATCCTCATCTTTTGGGGGCGATTCACTCTTTTTGTAGGGGGGTTGAATCAGAAGGATACGAAGGCCGTCGTGTGCGCTTGGACGCTTTAAATGCACCAAGGCCGCTTCGGCATCATAAAGTTCCGCATGGGGCCGCACCTCCGCCTCTTGCACCACCCTCTCCAGCCGTTCCAGCATGGCAACATAGGAAGCCTTGGGAGCTGCCTTATGGATACCGAACGGCATCACAACCGCCTCGGAGCGACCCTTCAGCAACGACTCGCCCAATCGATAAAATCTCTCCCCCTGGCCACCCGTCAGACGCAGCGCCTGCCGAAACATCCCCATGGCCTCTTCAAGTCGCCCCATCTCCCGCAATAGATTCCCGCTATTGATAAAGGCATCCCGCATCTCAGGGGCTACTGCCATCGCCTGCCGGAAAGCCTCAAGCGCCTCCTCTCGCCGCCCCAGGCGCTGCAGTGAAAGCCCCAAGTTGCACCACGCTCCACCACGCTCCGGTTGGGATGTAACCAACGACCGAAAGCACCCTACCGCTTCCGCAAACCGCCCCTGCCCAATGGCCAACACCCCCAGCAGATGCAGGGCATCCAACTGATGAGGCTCCACCGCGAGAACCTGACGATAGATCCCCTCGGCCTCGGCCAATGCGCCATTCTGTTGATGCTGAAGCGCCACCTGAATCGCTTCGGGTATGGTAAATGTGCGGGAATTCATGGAGCTCCATCACGGGTTAAAGGTCGTCAATCCCCAATATGCCATGATCCCCCCCTCCCTTCACCTATTTATTGCCTTGCCATACGATGCAGCGTGGCGATACTAACGATCTTTATTAAATTGTTATTTATATTATAGTTGTATATAT
>JADFWT010000219.1 GCA_015233785.1 Magnetococcales bacterium | reverse complement strand
TTTTTTCTGATCAGTCCCTTTTTGGTCTGCTCATGGGCGATGGCGTTGCGGACACGCGTAAGCACCACCGAGGGACAACTCGGCTTGCGGATAAAGTCGACCGCACCCTGTTCCAGCCCCATGGCCTCATCATCCTGCCCATCCATCATGGTGAGAAAAATGATGGGGGTCTTCTCTGACTGGCTCATCTCTTGAAGGCGCTGGCACACCTCGTAGCCATCCATGCCCGGCATGACGACATCCAGCAGTACTAGATCAAGACCACCCGCTTCAGCAATCTTCAGCGCCACTGGGCCGTTGGTGGCGATCTTGAGAACATAGTGCGGCTGCAATGCCGACTTGATGACGTCAATCTGTTCTGGCTGATCATCGACCAGAAGGATGGTGAACACTTTTTCCTTATCAAGTTCCCTATGGTGTGTCATCTTGACTCGACCTCCCAGTCTTTTCTCTCAACAAATCATTACAATTCGTGATACCACCTAAGATTATCACACTCAACCATTCCATAGTTATCGTTCTCATCTCATACCGAACTTGAGAAAGTGATCGACTCATCTGTTCACTCACAGAGATAGAATCCCTTTTAGTTCGATTCCCTCATCGAGCGCCCAGGCGCGCAACAAAGTCAGGCAGGTTTCGTAGTCATAGCACTCCAGAGATTCTTGGATGCTTTCCACTCTCTTGCCTTGTTGTGTATCCCCGACAAACAGCGCACCGAGTTGCGCAATACTCTCCTCTGATCGGGAGTCAAACGTCTGCAAATAGACTTCGCCTTGTTGGAGTAGCATGGCCAAACGCTCACGATCTACCGGGTGTGCTACCTTAGGGTCAACAACACCCTCTTGCGCCTCCTCCTCCCACGGCACACTTTCTACTTCAGAGACAATATGCTGTTGCTCTTCAGCAATCTGGGTAAAACACTCAGGGAGTTTCTCCATGCCGGTTCTGGCAACGACTGCCCGTTCCACTTGGCCCGCCAGCATCGAAAGATGTTCTGCACCGATAGTCGCTGCGACACCCTTCAGAGCGTGAGCCGTCTGACCCATGGCGCTAAAATCATCCGCCCCAAACTGCCGCTTCATCCGCAGGCTGTCATCGTTATGGTTTCGGATGAATTTTTTTAGAACCTTGTTGTAGAGTTTATGGTTGCCTCCCACATTGCGCAGACCTCTCTCCAGGTTAAGATGGGAAGCATGGGATATCGTGATGTCCGGCCTGTCAGACTCCTGAACGACCGATGAAACAGAAGAAAGAGGAGGAATTGACGACGCCTCTTCTTCAGAAGCCTGAACCCATTTGGCTAAAGTGGCGTAAAGCACCTCCGGCATCACCGGTTTAGGGATATGATCGTTCATGCCAGCCTGTAGGCACTGTTGGCGATCATCACTCATGGCGTTGGCCGTCATGGCGATAATGGGTAATGCCTCCAGATGGGCGGCCTGACGGATGGTACGCGTCGCCTGAAGGCCGTCCATGCCCGGCATCTGCACATCCATCAATACCGCATCAAAGGGCTCGTTAGAAACCTTCTGCACCGCTTCGTGGCCGTTATGAGCGATGGTCACGCGCACATGGACCTGCTCGAGCAACTCACAGGCCACCTGCTGGTTGATCTCATTATCCTCCGCCAGAAGGACGCGTGCTCCAGTAAGGTGTTCCATCGCTTGACTCGAATCCTCCACACAGGAGGCCGCCGGATCTCTGTCGCCACGCCCAAACGCAAGCATGATGGTGTCAAACATCGTGGACATATAGATCGGCTTCATAAGGAACCCATCCAATAGGCCATATAGATCCTTACGAGAGGCGATCTCCTCTTCACCAAACGCGTGAGCGGTCATCATGATCAGGCGCGGCGCATGCTCCAGAAAGCCCTCTTCTCGAATATGGCGTGCCGTCTCCAGTCCATCCATATGGGGCATCTGCCAATCCAGAAGAACCAGTTGAATCGGTGCACCAGACGCCTCGGCTTCCACCAGAGCAGCCAGAGCTTCCTGACCATTTCCTGCGGAGGTCACCTCAAAGCTTAACGATTGGAGCAGAATGGTGACGATCTGTTGGACATTGTCATTGTCATCTACCAGTAGTACACGCATACCCTGCATACCATCCCCCGGCATCAGGGGGCGCGCATCTTCCTTATCCACTTTTTTTACATGGATAGAAAACGTGAAACAACTCCCCTGACCGGGTTGGCTCTCTACGTCGATCTCTCCCCCCATCATCGTCACCAACCGCTTACTAATGGCCAAGCCCAGCCCGGTGCCGCCATAGCGACGTGTGGTTGTGGCATCCGCCTGGGAGAAGTCCTGAAACAGATGCTCCATCTGCGCTTGAGTCATGCCAATGCCGGTATCACGCACCTCAAATTTCAATACCACGTCATCGCCTGTTACCTGTTCCACCGTCACAGAAAGGGTCACCTCACCCTCTTCGGTAAATTTAATGGCGTTATTGGCCAAATTGGTCAGAACTTGGCGTAAACGAAGTGCGTCACCAAACAGTGTGAACGGCATGTCGGGGGTAATATCCAGGAGCAACTCCAGCCCCTTCTCCTGACTGGTGAGACGCAGTACAGCAATCAGATCATGTAGCAGCCCATTCATAGAGAACTCATGGGGCTCAATGGTCAGCTTACCGGACTCAATTTTCGAGAAGTCGAGGATGTCGTTGATCAACTGCAACAGCGTCACAGCACTGGTGCTGGTCTTCTCCAAATATCCCCGTTGCTGACGAGTAAGCTCGGTCTTCATGCAGAGATGAGTCAGACCGATTACCGCATTAAGCGGCGTGCGAATCTCGTGGCTCATATTGGCTAAAAAGGCACTTTTCGCCTCGTTTGAAGCTTCTGCACGACGCTTGGAGAGCAACGCTTCTTCCGTCATTTTGCGCTGAGACACGTCATGCATGGAGACCATTGCCCCAAGGGTATGACCGTCCGCATCGTGCATAGCACGCCCGTTCATCTCCAGATCGTAACGCGCATTTCCCTCGGCTGCGACCACGATCTCCAACTGATTGACGGATTCGCCACGGAGTGCCCGTAACAGGGGCTTTTCTTCTTCAGAGAGTGGCGTGACACCATCTTCCTGATAGAGCGTACCCCTTGTATTACACCCATTGAGCGTGTGGCACTCATTCTCCATCCATAAAAAACGCCGTGCCGCACGATTACAGTAAGTGAGTGCGCCCTGATCATCACACGCAATGACGCCATCCTGGATATTCTCCAGTACAGCCTCAAGAAACAGGCGCTGCCGCTCCTGTTGATAGGTGAGCGCCTTGCGCTTGGCAATATCATGAAATTGGAAGACAAAATGCGTGGGCTCTCCCTCCACATCCTGAACCCTTGATACGCTCATGTGAATCCACAACACGTGGCCATCCTGATGAACGAACCGCTTCTCCCTCTGGTAGGTAGTGATTTCTCCTTCCAACAGACGTTCAAATGGATCAGGGTCATCCTGGAGATCATCCGGGTGGGTGATCTTCTGTACGCTGGTGGCGACCATCTCTTCTTGGCTGTATCCGAAGAGGTTACAGAGCGCCTCATTGACACTCTGAAAGGCCCCATCCGGCGCAATCAGGGCGATGCCTTGAGCGGCACTTTCAAATGCTCCCCGAAAGCAGGATTCACTGCGTTGTAACGCCTGTTCGGCCTGCCGACGCTGGTGCAGCTCCCGCCTTAGAGATCGAT
>JADFWT010000218.1 GCA_015233785.1 Magnetococcales bacterium | reverse complement strand
CGAACTGTCGGCTGTCAATCAGCGTGCGTAGGTCTGCCACGACTGTTGATTGGTTATCGTGAAAGCTTTTCAGAAGCCGTTCGTAGAGCTGTCTGTTACCTGCCGCCCGTGATAATCCCAAATCGGGTTGCATTCCCGGAATCTGTTCTAGTTGGGCAAGGGGGAAGAAAGGTTCTTGGGACTGTTCTGGGAGGGGCTTTATGGTGGTTTGTTTCGTGGTGGGTGTCACCCAACGAGCCAGTGTGGCGTATAGATTTTGTGGATCCACCGGTTTAGAAATATGATCCTTCATGCCTGCTTCCAGGCTTTTTTCTCGATCGCCGCTCATGGCATTTGCGGTCATGGCAATGATGGGTGGCGGTGTGTCAAACTTCTCGAGAATACGACGGGTAGCCTCATAGCCATCCATCCTCGGCATCTGAATATCCATAAGAATAGCATCATAATTTCGTTTAGATACCGCCTCTATCGCCTGGATGCCATCAACGGCAATATCCACCGCAACGCCGATCATCTCTAACAGTTCTGAGGCCACCTGTTGGTTGACAGTATTATCCTCCACCAACAACAGATGGCACCCTGACAGCTGAGAGCAATTCTGAGCAAAGGCTTGTTTCTTATTCAGGCGTAACAACTTGACCGGAGACTGTTGATTGGAGGGAACAAACAGCCCCATCAGGCTGTCGAACAGATCCGAAGGGGTGATGGGCTTGAATAGGGCGACCCTATTGGGTGCACGATCAAGGTAGGTCTGCACGCTCTGTTGGTGAATATGGGTGTGAATCAGCAGTGTGGGTTTGGGGGTTTCCATCTGACCCGTGAGTTGTTTAAGGATGTTCAATTCATTATGGGAATCTGCCCCAAGATTGGCCACAATCAATTGGATATCAGAGAGGTCGATCTCTGAAGTTAGGGCGTCGTAGGGTCGGCAAGATACGTGCAGACGGAGCGACTGCAACATACGCTTCATGGTGTGCTGAACCGCATCGTCGGCTCCCACCAGCAGGGCACGCTGTGGAAACTCTGGTGGATAACGAGTCTCGGAGGAGGATGGGTGCTCAGGGGTGACGCACTGGACTCGAATATAAAAGTGAAAGGTGCTGCCATTCCCCTCTTCACTCTCCACACGGATATCGCCGCCCATCATGGTGACCAGCTTTTTACTGATGGCCAGTCCCAATCCGGTGCCACCGAAACGTCGCGTGGTGGTGGCATCGGCCTGTGTAAAGGCTTCAAAAAGATGTCCCTGTTGATGCTTGGGAATGCCTATACCACTATCCTTCACCGAGATGTGTAGATCCATCTCTCCGCTGGCTTTTGCTTTGCCGTGTAGCCGTATGACCACCTCTCCCTTTTGGGTAAATTTAACGGCGTTGCTGGTAAGATTCAATAGGACCTGATTGATCCGATTAGGGTCGCCCAATAAGCGGCTCGGTAGATCTTGTTGCTTATCGAGAATAAGCTCCAGACCTTTTTCATGCGCCTTGAAAGCGATCAGAGAAGAGAACGTACTCAGCAGATGGTCCAACTCAAACTCAGTCTGTTCCAGCTCTAGTTTGCCGGACTCAATTTTGGAGAAGTCAAGAATTTCATTGATGATGTGCAACAGCGACTCGCTGGCCGTGTGGATTTTCTCAAGATATTTGCGGTGGCGTGGGTTTTTTATCTGATGTTTGGCCAGGTGACTCAAGCCTATGATGGCGTTCATTGGGGTGCGAATTTCATGGCTCATATTGGCAAGAAAGTCGCTTTTAGCCTGATTGGCCGCTTCCGCCCGGTCACTGGCTTCCTGGATCGCAAGTTCTGTGGCCTTGCGGTCGCTCATATCCTTATGGATACCGGTCATACGGGTAGCCTTACCTTCTGCATTGCGTTCGGTTACCTGTCCGGCAGAAAGAACCCAGATCCAGCCCCGCTGTTTATGGCGCATGCGGAACTCTACTTCATAGGGTGTATTACTGCCGGTGAGATGTTCATCCAGAGTGGGCTTGATGGTGGGGATATCATCGGGGTGTAGCAGTTCAAACCAAGTTTTACCACTCTCTTCTAACTCCCCCTTTTGATATCCTAACATCTCTAACCAGGTTTTACTGAAAAAGGCTTTGTCCGTTTCAGGGTTCCAATCCCAGAGACCCGTATTGGAGGCATCCAAGGCAATTTTTAGTCGCTTTTCGCTCTTGGTCAACGCCTGGGCCATCTTCTTCTGTTCAGTAATGTCGGTGCGAATGGCAATATATTGGTATGGTTTTTGGGTCTCCCCCACCAGCGGTACAATGGTAGCGGCCACCCAGTAAATTTCGCCTTTTTTGGTGCGATTGCACACTTCACCATGCCATACCTTGCCACGGGTGATAGTACCCCACATCTGCCTAAAAAAGGCACGGGGGTGGTGGCCTGAGTTAACGAGTCTATGGGTGTGGCCGATCAGCTCCTCCTGGAAGTAGCCGCTGACTTGGCAAAAATTCTCATTGGAATAGATAATGTGCCCTTTAGCATCGGTAATGCTGACAATGGCGTGTTGGTCAAGGGCGAACTTCTGTTGTTCCAGCCGGGTTAAAGTGACAGCCAGTTTTTTGTTGATCTGTTGGTTCTCATCGATGAGGCGTACCATCACATCTGTGAGCTGCTGGAGGTTCTCTTCCCCTTCGGGAAGAGGCGACCGGTCGGATGCTATGAGCATTTCATTGGCAGCAGCGCGTAGAACATTGATCGCTGTGGCTAGGGTTTCCGCTTCATGTCGCCAGCGTTCATTGGCCTGTACCAACTCATCAGAACTAATGCGTAGACTACGATCACGCAGGTTGAGATCGCGTTGATACTGGCCATAAGAAGAGTCAACGCGCTCCAGAAAAGGCTTGATACCGCTAATGAAATCACGAACCTCTTGGTCCGCGCCTTCCGTCGCGGTGGAGAGCTTCTCCAGCATTTCGTCAAGCTGTTCTGCTTCTCGGATGCCGAATGTTCTGCGTAGTTGGCGTTTAAGAAGTCGTTGCACAAATCAACCCTTTTCACGGATAAGGGCGATGGTCATGGTCTGGTTGTGTAGGTTGCATTTTACCTCGCCGCTGTGGGGGCTGAACTCGCCATAGGAGTAAAAGCCAGTCACGGCGCAGCCGTCAGGTAAAAACTCCAGAACACTCTCCACTTCATCATCCACATGGTCGCCCATGACGAGCTTCCGACCGACGCAGCTGACCAGCACTGCCAGTCCTGGTTGTTCATCGGTGAGCATGGCACGAACCTGTTTGGCAGCCTCTTCGGCACCGTCGGCCAGATCGTCACTGCTGGCGTGCATCAGACGCAGATATCCCTCGGGGTTGATATCCCCCGCCAGCACCATGCTACCAGCCTCTTCATTCACGCCCAGAATTGTGCGTATAAGCCCACTGCGTTGTTGATTGGAATCGAGCATTTCAAATGGGAACAGCAGACCGGATGAGGGGAGGTCCTTAGCGTATTCGCCCAGATAGTTTTTGTAGACATTCGGGGCCGGTTCGTCATCCAGTTTATAGAGAATATTCCCTTCAGCATGGGTCACTTTTCGGATCGGCCCGAACGGAGACCAGCCTCCGAATGATCCGAAAGCGAACTCTAGGTTGTTGCCATAAAAACCAATGGCTACCAGTCCGCGGTCATCAACCCCTGTGGGAGTTACAGTCAGAGTCTCTTCAAAGGCTCCTCCATCTCCGGCCAAGCCACCGGAGACATGTATGGTATCGCCAACCGCCTCATGCAGTCCCTTGATAATGGCGGAACCGTTGACGTCAA
>JADFWT010000217.1 GCA_015233785.1 Magnetococcales bacterium | reverse complement strand
GAGAGTTCAAAAGAGCTACGGCGGGCTGTGGTAAAATGAAGCTGACCATACTGGCCGTGGGTCGTGGCATGCCCGATGGTGTTCGATTATTAGTGGATGACTATAGAGACCGTTTTCGGCGTCAAGGGGGCATTGATCTTATTGAAGTGGCTGAAGAGCGTCGGGTGCGTTCGCTAACCAAGGCGCAAGCTCTAAGTCGTGAAGCGGATCGGATCGAAAAGCGCATCCCCCCTGGTGGACTTATTGTGCCCCTGATCATTGGCGTCAATGCCCATCTTGGAGCCCAGACCCGGTAGCGGCGAGGCAAAATCCAGATAGTCGATGGGAGTGTTGGAGACCATGTGCAGATCGGTGGCCGGGTGGGCGTTACGTCCCACTTCGGCCATCACCGCATCCCAGTTATCCACCCGGACGCCGCGATCTACCACATAGATATATTTGGTGTAGAGAAATTGACGCAGAAAGCTCCAGATGCCCGCCATCACCCGGAAAGCATGGCCGGGATAATGCTTCTCCATAGCCACCACCGCTACCCGGTAGGAACACGCCTCCATAGAGAGGTGAAAGTCGGTGATCTCCGGAAACTGCTTGCGCAAAAGCGGTACAAACACACGATTTAACGCCAGCGCCAAAATGGCCGGTTCGTCCGGCGGACGCCCGGTGAAGGTGCTCAAGTAGATGGGATTGCGGCGCATGGTGACCCGATGCACCGTCATCACCGGAAACTTCTCCACCTCGTTGTAGTAACCGGTGTGATCGCCAAACGGCCCTTCATCGGCCAAATCGTCAAGATTGACCTCCCCCTCCAGGATAATCTCCGCACGAGCCGGAACCGGAAGATTCACCGTGCCCGCCTTCACCACCTCTACACGCTTGCTGCGCAGCAGTCCGGCAAAGGCGTACTCGGAGAGGGTCTCAGGCACTGGGGTTACCCCGGCCAGCATCGTACCCGGATCGCAGCCAATAGCCACCGCAACGGGAATGATGGAACCGTGTTCACGGGCGTGCTGCGCCCCGCCGCGATGACGCAACCAACGCATAATCAAACGGTTGCGACCCAATAGTTGCATGCGGTAGATGCCCAGATTTACAGGGCCGCCGTTCGGACCCTGCGTAATCACCAGCGGCCAAGTGACCAACGGCCCGGCATCTCCCGGCCAGCAGGTCTGAATGGGAAGCTCGGTGAGATCTACATTCGGGCCGTCAATCACCACCTCCTGACAGGGGGCGCTTCTCACATGCTTGACCGGCATGTGTCGTACCCGGGACATGCGCTTGGCCAGCTCCCCCGCGCCCCGCAGATCACCCGGCGGCTCCGGCTGCTTCAAGTTGGCCAAAAACTCACCCAGATCCGACAGCTCCTCCAAAGGACGACCCAACCCCATGGCCACCCGCTCAGTGGTACCGAATAGATTGACCAACACCGGCATGTCGCTGCCTTCGACATTCTCAAACAGAACCGCCGGACCCCCTGATGCCAGTAGACGGGTACAGATTTCGGTCATCTCCAGGCGGGTGCTGACCGGAGCGGATATGCGGATCAGTTCGCCGCGTCGCTCCAGTTCGGCGATGAACGCCCTTAGGTCTCTGTATGAGCCTTTTGACATGAGTTCGGCATCTCCTTCTTGATGGACAGGGGAGCGATTCCCCTTGACCCCGCAGAATTTTTTATCTTAAACCCAGCCCTAACAGTACAATCAATCCCGTCCATCGGTTGCTTAAAAACAGACCCAACATCTCCTCCGCCCGGCCCTGATGCAGGCGATACAACTGCCAGGAAAGATGACCCTGCACCACCATCAATGCCCCAAAATAGCCCCACCCCACACCGCTCTGAACCCCAGCGGCCAGCAGCAATACCAACATCACCCCATACAGAACGCCAACCCCCAACACCACACGCTCACCAAACAGAATCGCCGAAGAGCGCACCCCAATTCTTAGATCATCCGGCCTATCCATCATGGCGTAGATGGTGTCATAACCCGCCGCCCAAGCCAGCGTGGCCCCGAAAAAAAGCCATGCCGCCAGATGCACCTCTCCGCTGGCCTCGGCCCAGGCGATGATCACGCCCCAGCCGAACGCAGCCCCCATATAGAGCTGCGGGGCATCCAAAAATCGCTTGGTAAACGGATAGCTCACCGCCAGAAAAGCCCCGACAAAGCAGAGTTTAAAGGCCAGTGCGCCCAACATCAGAGCCAACAGAAAGGCCACCCCCAACAAGATAAAAAGCAGCCCCTTAGCCGCCCCCACCGAGATGCGGCCCGCCGCCAACGGGCGATCCTTACAGCGAGCCACTTCGGCATCAAAACGGCGATCCGCCAGATCGTTGGCTACGCACCCCGCCGAACGCATCACAAAGGCACCTACCAGAAAGATCACAATCAAACGCAGATCGGGCGTACCGTTCTGAGCCGCCACCAACCCCCAGAGCGAGGGCCAGAGCAGCAGCCAAGTACCGATGGGGCGATCCACCCGCATCAGCCGCAGACTCTCCCGAACCAGAGGCCAGGGTGTGGCATTGACCAACCGCTCCATCATCATCTAGGCCACCGTCAGAAATATCTCCACAATACGTCCACATGACTCGCCATCCACCCGAAACAGCGAACGACGACACCAAAAAAGCGTCTCTTCCGCCACACCCAGCGCCATGGCCACCTGAGGTACCCTGGCCCGGGCCAGCTCCAGAGCGTGACGGGTCACCGGCCGATCCCGATCCAGAAACATCATGCCCAGCGGCGTCTCCCCAAGGCTCAAATCCCGCCGCAGCGTCGGAGAAAAAAGTGCCCCCGACAACTCGGAGTGGGCAAAAACCTGGGCGATACCACCGACATCCAACCACGCCTGACGAGCCAGAATTTCATCACCTTCCGGGCTGGGTGGACCATCCCGCCAGAGTGAGTCGGCATCCGCCATCTGCTCCGGCGGCTCCCCCTGGCGCACCTGACGCAGCGTCACAGGAGCGCCATACAGCTCCTCCAACGCCATGGTAAGCGAGTCGGAACAGACCAACGCCGCACAGCTAAGCTCCGATAGCGTATCGCCGCGACGCTGAAGCAGCGACTCGGAAGATTGCCAGGGATCCTCGAATTGAAGCGATAGCACCATAAACCCATGAGGCCGCATGAACAGAAGACAGAAAAAGGGAAAAGGTATACTGTATGCGGGACGTATACAAACCCTGATTAACTGAACACGACGGCTTTTCCCCAATTCCGCATGATCCCACGCCTCTATCTACCTACTCCGTTGGCACTTGGCACCACCCTGGACCTCGATAGGCCCATGCAGCGTTATGTGGCGCGTGTGTTGCGGCTTCGTGCCGGCGATGCGGTGATTCTCTTCAATGGCGAAGGGGGATCCTTTCGGGCCGAAATTCGCCGCATGGGACCGCCGCTTCAGGTGGAGATCGTCCATCATGATACCACCTGTCGAGAGTCTCCGTTGACCATCACGCTGGTGCAAGGAGTGACCAAACAAAGCGCCATGGAGATCATCGTTCAAAAAGGGGTCGAGCTGGGCGTGAACACCATTCAGCCTCTGGTTGTCCAGCGGAGCGTCAGCCGCCCCCGAAAAGGTCGGGATGGCCCCCTGAAACGGTGGCAACGCATCGCCGTGGAAGCCGCCGAACAGTGTGGACGGGATCGGGTGCCTAACATTGCACCCCCCTGTGGCTGGGAAGAGCTGGCCCAACGACTGCCAGCCGGGCCAAGGCTACTGTTTTGGGAAGAACAGACCGATGCTCGCCCTTCCCTTTCTGCTGAATCGATA
>JADFWT010000216.1 GCA_015233785.1 Magnetococcales bacterium | reverse complement strand
TCCAGGTCCAAACTGCGGGCGTTTTGAGCACCGACGGAGGCATAGACGGCATCAAAGCCTTCATCCTCTACGGTTTTCATGACATCGTCAACTTGGCTGTTCAGACGAATCTCTACGCCCATATCTTCGATGCGTTTCACTTCGGCATCCAACACGTTCCGTGGAAGCCGATAGGTGGGAATACCGTAACGCAATAGGCCGCCAGCTGCCGGTGCTGCCTCAAACAGGACCACTTTGTGACCAAGCATGGTCAGGTGATACGCGGCAGACAGCCCGCCAGGACCGGAACCGATGACCATGATTTTCTTGCCACTGGAGGGGGTATTGTTCTCAACAACCCAACCATTCTCTATGGCCATATCTCCCAAAAACCGCTCCACGGAGTGGATGCCCACGGTCTCATCGACCTGAGCCCGGTTACATGCGCTTTCGCACGTGTGGTAGCAGGCTCTCCCCATGATGGCGGGTAGCGGGTTGTTCTTCATGATCTCCTGCCACGCCAAGTGGTAGTTCCCCTCTTCGGCGTGAAACAGCCATTGCTGAATATTCTCTCCAGCCGGGCACTCTTCATTGCAGGGTGGAAGACGATCCACAAACTCAGGGCGCTTGGAACGCCAGCTTCCGGTATGGTTAGCGAGACTGGAACCAGAATCCAGAGTAATGGCAAAAGGTTTAATCATCGATCGTCCCCTTTTCCAGCAGATTGAAGCGTCGAATATTCTCATCCGCCATCTTTTGCAAGGCGGCAATCTTCTCCAAATTATTGGCCTCTCCAGTAAAGAGATGCGCAAACCGCTTTTGGGTTTTCAGGTAGGTCTCCACCGAAACCGGCTCCCGAATGGGTACCGCAGCAGTCGGCTTTCCATATTCCGCCTCAAAGAGGGGAAAAAGGCCGCACTTAATGGCCAGTCGTCCCACATGAATGGTCTCTTCCGGTTTTGAGCCCCATCCCAAAGGACAGGGGACAAAGATATGGATATAGCGGGCCCCCTTCATATGGATCGCTTTGGTTACCTTATGTTCCAGATCATGCAGCGCCGCCACATTGGCGGTTGCCACATAGGGAATCCGGTGGGCCATGGCAATCTCAGGGAGATTTTTTCCGGTTCCGAAGACGTTACCAGGCTCCGGCCCTACCGCAGGTGTGGTTGCGGTTCGAGCCGTGGGTGGCGTCGCACTGGAACGTTGCACCCCGGTGTTCATGTAGCCCTGGTTATCGTAGCAGATATAGAGCACATCATCGTTGCGCTCAAACATGCCGGAGAGGCAACCAAATCCAATATCGGTGGTCCCGCCATCACCACCCTGGGCGATGGTGCGCACCTCTTTTTTTCCTTTGATGCGCATGGCTGCCGCAACGCCCGTGGCCACCGCTGCCGCATTACCAAAGAGCGAGTGGACCCAAGGCATCTGCCAGGAAGTCTCTGGATAGGGCGTGGTAAACACCTCCAGACAACCGGTTGCATTGACCGCAATTACCTGATCACGGGTCGCACGCATGGCCGCATCGATGGCATAACGTGCCCCCAACGCCTCGCCACACCCCTGACAGGCCCGATGGCCACAGGTCAGGGCATTGGTACGATCCTTGTCCGACTGAACGGACCGTTCCTTAACGTTGACCAAACGGTTACCCACCGTATAGGTCCCTTTTTGATAGAACTTGACTCTCTGTTCTTGTTCCATGAGGCAGACACCTTTCACCCGTACACGAGACTAGAAAGTGTGGTTCAATTTATGACCAATATCTTTAAGAATGTTTTCAGCCGTCGGTCCGGAGCGTCTCTCCGCATTATCCCGAGCCAACTCTCGACTGATCACATCCCAATCCAGATCGAGAAAATCAACCGGATCCACTGCACCGATCATGGCCAGCTCAAAATGTTCTTTAAGCGACGCTTTGGTAATGGGGCGTCCGCCCAACCCGGCGATACAGGTGGTCACCGGTTGCACCAACCCACGCAGGGCCATACGTACATTGGCCGACAAAATTCCACCCATTCCCACCGCCAGATTTTTCTCAACAACAACAATGTGCTCTGCATCTTTAAGAAGCTTTCGGATAGCATCCAGCGGGAAAGGTCTGAAAGAGCTAATGCTCATGGAACCAATCGGCTTGCCATCCTCCCGCATATCGTCCACCACATCTTTGATGGTACCGTTCACCGACCCCAGAGCGACGACGATGGTTTTGGCATCTTCACAGCGATAAGGGTGGACCAATCCTCCGGAGTCACGGCCAAATCGCTCTTTAAACTCGGCACTGATCTCCGGAATCAGCTGTAAAGCTCTCATCTGTTTGTAATGGGCCAGAAATTTGACCTCCGCAAACGCTTCTGGCCCCACCATGGCACCGATTGAAACCGGGTCCAACGGGTCCAGCACCTGCATGGGCTCATAGGGGGGAAGATAGGCATCCACCTGCTCTTGACGAGGAATATCGACCCGCTCATAAGCGTGAGTCAAAATAAAACCGTCCATATTGACCATGACGGGGCAGCTCAGCTCTTCCGCAATTCGAAACGCCTGAATATGCAGATCTACCGCTTCCTGGTTGGTCTCGGCAAAAAGCTGAATCCAACCGCAATCCCGCATAGACATAATATCGGAGTGATCATTCCAGATATTGATCGGCGCACCGATAGCCCGATTACCGATGGTCATAACGATTGGCAACCCCAGTCCAGAGGCGTTGTAGACCGCCTCCGCCATGAAGAGAAGACCCTGACTTGCTGTCGCCGTATAGGAGCGGGCTCCGCCGGCTGAAGCACCGATGGCGACACTGAGTGCGGCAAACTCCGACTCAACGTTGATATATTCGCAATTTTCAATCTCACCTTTG
The DNA here is from genome assembly GCA_015233785.1 of Magnetococcales bacterium. GTDB lineage: Bacteria > Pseudomonadota > Magnetococcia > Magnetococcales > JADFWT01 > JADFWT01. Next base: position 940 of record JADFWT010000216.1, on the reverse strand, counting down.
CGCACCAACACCCCTAACCCTTCAACAATGTGGGTCTGAGGTGTGATCGGATAGGCGCAGATCACTTCAGGCCGACAGAGGCCGACCGCCTCGGCAACGGCCTGAGACCCCTCAATCTGTTTCAACATGGTCGTTTACCCTTCGCCGTTATTCTGTTTAATGAAGTCGTAGGCCGCCTTGATGACGGTTACATTGGATTCAGCCACCTGACCGGAAAACTTCTCCCTAATCGCCCGCTCTACCGACTCCAGATGGATGATGCCGGTGACCGCCGCCAAGCTTCCCAAAAGGGCGGCGTTGGGGAGTGGACGGCCAATATGTTCCAGAGCCAGCTCGGTGGCCGGAACCATACCCAGCCGCTTGGGATCAAATTGCGAGACAAAGTCTGCCACTCCAAGTTGGTCAAAACTCTGTTTGGAGTTGAATAGCAGATAGCTCTCTTTGGTTAGGCCGGAAAAAACATTGACGGAGCCGAGAAGGGTAGGATCCTGGATGATGACCGCATCCGGCTCCATAATTGGCTCTCTTAAACGAATCTCTTTGTCATCAATTCGACAGTAGGAGATGACCGGGGCCCCCATTCTCTCCGATCCGAAGCTGGGAAAAGCTTGCGCAAACTTCCCCTCATAAAAAGCGGCAATGGAGAGCATCTCCGCCGCCGTCACTACCCCCTGCCCACCTCGACCATGAATGCGTATTTGAAACATCAATTCGGTTTCCTTGCAAAAGTGGTCCCGATAAAACTGAGCCTATGTTGTGGTTTAGTTGTGATGCTGAGCGTTCCACATCTGATGTGCGATAAAGGATTTACGATCCCCTTGCCAATGTCAACTATCTTATGAGAATAAATAGCAAAAAATGGAAAAAAAAAGCGTTGAACAGAAAGCCGATGTTAAAAACAGATGTTTCAGTTAAAAGAGCGTTACATATAAGCAACAAT
>JADFWT010000215.1 GCA_015233785.1 Magnetococcales bacterium | reverse complement strand
ACCCGCGTTATTGAGAATGTCGATAACGATAAGGGCACGAGGGTTATCGATGGGGTTCCGGTGACCGTTCTGCGTACGGCTCGTAACCCCAAGGATATTGGCTGGCGTGATCACGGCGTACGTCTGGTGGTGGACTGCACCGGTGTTTTCAATGATCCCACTCTGGCGCCGGATGCACCTGGCGGCTCTCTGCGGGGCCACATGGAATCCGGGGCCGAGAAGGTGATGTTGTCGGCCCCCTTCAAGATCAAGACCAAGGGGTTGGCCATGCCGGAAGATGCCGTTACCACGGTGATGGGCATCAACGACGAGGTGTATGACCCCAATCGTCACGATGTGATTTCGGCTGCCTCCTGCACTACCACCTGCCTCTCTCACATGATCAAACCGATCATGGATCAGATTGGTGTGGATCGGATTCTATCGGCTTCCATGGTGACGGTTCATGCCGCCACCGGCAGTCAGAAGGTTTTGGATGCGCTGCCCAAGAGCGGTGCCACCGATCTGCGCAAGTGTCGTAGTATTCTGGATAACATCATTTTGACGACAACTGGGGCTGCCAAGGCGCTCAGGTTGGTGATTCCTGAGATGGCCGACATCGGCTTCATGGCCGAATCGGTGCGTATTCCCACATCGACGGGTTCTTTGACCATTTTGACCCTCAATCTTCAGGCTGATGCCGAAGGGCGTCCCATCTCACGTGATGTGATCAATGACATCTATCGCGAGGCTTCCGAGACTTCCTATAACGGCTATCTGGAGTATACCGAGGACTCCAACGTCTCGGGTGACATCATCGGTTTCCCCAAAGCGGCCACCATCATTGAGGGGACCGAGACCCACACCCGCACAGCCTTCACCCGTCTTAATATGGGCTCTATTGCTGGTCTACCCGCCGAAGTCCGTGCAGCGGTTGGCGATAAGGTGCTTGAGGTTCCTGTGACCCAGGCGGTGATTTACGGTTGGTACGACAACGAGCTGGGTAGCTACACCAACATGTTGGGCGATCTGATGGTTCAGGTCTCCGACAAGATGCTGTAGTCCTTCTCAAGACAGGTTGGGTTGCATTAAAAAAGCCGCTGCGTGGATTGAACCGCGCAGCGGCTTTGTTTTCTTGAAGGGGAGGGGGCGTCAGGATTTATTAGGCTGGGCTACGGTGAGTCCGAATAGCTTCCAGAGCTGCATACCGCCCCGATAGTAGAGAATTTTATCCGCTGGGTATCCCACCTCCAGCAGGCCACGGATAGCGGCTGGCGATTGTCCGCACCAGGGGCCATTACACCACATCACCAGCTTTTTAGCGTTGGTAAAGTCCCAGGAGCCATCCACCTCCACATCCACCCCAAAGCGGGCCATGGTCTTCAACAGAATACTCTCCGAGGTGCCCAGATAGGGGGCGATTTCGGCGTAAGGAATGTTGATAGAGCCTGGAATCGTGCCTCTTTTATGCCAATCCCGCGTGCGGGCGTCGATCAGCAGGCCGGAACCGTTTTTCAGGTCACTCTCCATGAATTGTACCAACTCCACCTCACCGATGGTCATCACGCCGGGCGCGGCGATCATGGGCTGAATACAGAATGGCGGGCAGCGTCGGGAGGTTTTGGCAAAGCCGGGATCCAGACGATGGTTGGTGTCCTGATTGCGGGTGACGGTGAGCGGATGGCCGCCGTGATTAACGGTGACGGAAGGGATGTCACGGGTAATCTTAACCGCCACGATGGGTTTGGATCCCAAAGGTGGGGCCAGCGTCATCATCATGGCCAGGGCCGCGCAAGTTAATGGAAATATGAGTACTTTATTGTCCATCTCAGACCAACTCCAGCCGCGTATATCCACGCGTCAGGCTGGGAAGAGAGTTCCCCGATACCAGAGATGCATGATAGATGCCATCATGGTTGGATTGACCAAATTGGACCAAATGGAGAGGTAGCGACCACCCGCCGGTCATACCAAGTGAGGGGGGGTGGTCGAAGAGTATGGGTCGATTACATCTCTGCCAGATATTGACGGGCCCGAACCTTGCTGTCTTCAACACCGGGCTGGTCAAAGGGATCAATCTTCATCAGTGCGCCGGTGATGGCGGTTTCGGTTTCCAGAAGGATGATCAACTCTCCCAGGGCATAGGCGTTGCCGGGTTGCAGGTGGAAGGTGCGCACCGGGGCGTTGCTATGAATCAGCGCATCGCGGGTGCCTTTGAACTCCGCTTCGAAGAGTTGGCCGGTGGTACGCCCCGAGAGGGGTTTTACGGCAGGAATCTCGGAGTAGCGCGGTGGAATGGTCATACCCTGGCTCCCCAGGCCGTCGTGATGCAGAAAGGTGAACTGCTTATCGGCGGGACCTTCGGCGTAGAGCTGCAACTGGGAGTGTTGATCGGTGACGCCTCGTGCGGCTACCGGGGTCAGGCCCCGCGCTTCTCCGTTTTCGGTCTGCTTGCCGAGGCTTTCTGCCCATAGTTGGGCGTACCATTGGGGAATCTTACAGAGCCGGTCGCCGTAGGCCATTTGTACGCTGATATTACGACTTTTTTGCGCCATGCGGTGTTGGGCAAGGCTCATCTGCATGGCTGGGTTGTCGGCCAGTTCGGGCTCCATGCAGCGCTGGGCCATGGCTGCGGCCCCTTTGAGTAGCTGTTTGATATTGGCCCCGGCCACAGCCCCAGGTAGCAGTCCCACTACGGATAGTACTGAGAAGCGTCCTCCCACGTGGGGATGGACGATAATGGGAATTTTTAGATCGTGGGCGATGAGGCCCAGTGCGCCGTCGGGATTTTCGGTGATAGCGGCCATCTGTTTGCGGAGCCCTTTACGGCCCAGTTGCTTCTCCATGGCGGGTAGGGTGGTGAGAAGCTGGCTTAGCGTCTCTGCGGTCCCCCCCGATTTGCTCACCACCAGTAGAAAGGTCTCTCTCCAGTCGATCCCTTCCAGATTGTGCGCCAGGGTTTCAGGATCCACGTTGTCATTGAGCATCACCGGAAAGTCGCCTTTTCCCAGCACATCCAGCAGCATCTCCGCACCCAGAGAGCTACCGCCGATACCGAACACCACCAGTTGTTTGGCCCGCTTGCGGATCCGTTTGGCCCAGGTGAGGGCTTTCTTCATCTCGCCCTTTACGAAGGGCAGGCCGAAGAAGGCGTTGTTGCCACTGGCTTTCCAAGCGGCCAGTTGCCTGAGTTGGGCTTCCAGAATGGTCTGCTCTTCAGGGGTCGGCTCGGCGGGGCCGATGTGGTTGCTGTGGGTGAAGCCTTGATCCTCAAGGGCGAGTTTTTTCATGGTTGGGAGATCCTCTTACGGTTCAATGGCGCAAGTTTGGCGCTTGTATTATTAGTTTAGCGCACCAAGTCTGCATCATTGGGTCATGAGGGAAAAGGGGGGATGGTGGGGGGAAGCTTTCTTGGGTCTCATCAGGAAGGGGCCACCATGTCTTTATCCCCGACGCCCACGCTTGCGTTTGCGCTTCTTCGCCTTCCGGGTATAGGGCAGGTGTCGCAGCGGGTTGATGGCGGTTACGCTTTTTCGCACCTCAAAGTGCAGACGGGGAGATTTTACCCGTCCGGAGGTTCCCACTTTGGCGATTATCTGGCCGGCTCTCACTTTCTGGCCGGGCTTGACCATGATTGTGTCGTTATGGGCGTAAGCGGTCATATAGGAGCCGCCGTGGCGCACCAGAATCATGTTGCCGTAGCCGGGTAGGCCGCTGTCAGCGTAGGCGACCAACATCACAGTGTCATTCAAGACTTTTCCTCAGCGTATTTTCCGGATCCCGGCAGGGCCCTTCTCACCGCCTCAAGAGAGACGTGCGCCATCTGGAT
>JADFWT010000214.1 GCA_015233785.1 Magnetococcales bacterium | reverse complement strand
TGGTGGTTGAAAAAAGTGCGTGGCCTCTGGCGCTGCATCTGGTGGTCAAGCTGGTACTCTCCCAGCGTCTTGTGGCGGCCATTGAGGGTCCGTGTCATCTGTCGGTGGTTTTTGCGGCCTATAAAGAGCATAAACGTATTTTGAAGCATGCCCAGCATCCCTACGGTGAAAATTTTCTCAACCGTAAAATTACCCAGCTTGAGTGGCTCTTTAAGGATCATCCCCACTGCACTTGGGAGTTGATCATGGTGGATGTAGATCGCCACGCTTCTTTAGCCTTTAAATACAATGTGCGCGGTGTGCCCACCATCATTGTATTTCGGGATAACAAGCAGATTGCCTCTAAAGCCGGCCTCACCAGCAAAGGGGATCTGAAAAAGCTGCTCAAACAGGCTTACAAAGAGATTCCCGGCGAGCGCTTTGATGAGGGATCCTGGTTCTCCTGGTAGCACTTCACCGCTTTTATACAGTATCCCAACGCTTTACTCCATTTCACAAACGATCCCATCAATTATTAATTGGTAGTTTTGAATAATGGGACGCCGTATACAATACTTGCTTATCATGATCCTCTTCCTTAGTGGGTGTAGCACTTAGCGCTGAAAAAAAATATTATGAGGCCATCAAGGACGTCATTAAAATCTTGAAAAAACCTGGTTTAATGGTGTTTCAGTGGCGTGCAAAGAATAGTTCGTCTAATAGTGGAGGATTAGGAACGCTCTTAGGTGGACGAAGTGATGGGCAGGAGTCCATGGAAGGATTTGGCATCATCGGTGGGCTGCGTGTGAGCACCCTGTTCCTTAACAACGATTTATTGGAGGAAGATCATTGGCCTCACGCATACGATGATTTCTTCAATGGCATGATGTTCAAAGTGCCAACGACCACCTACCAAGCAAAATATATCTCATATTTCAGCTCGTTAGAAAGAATCAAGAAGCTCCAGGCTAAATTGGATGCCACAATAGAAGATATTAAAAATCTTGCCACAGCGGATTCAACCACAGCTGCCTGGCTGGCTGGACAGAGACTTAAACTTGAAATGGCGATTTCTCGGATGAGTCAAGTGAGCAATATGGCCATTATGGATGGTGGTTTTGTAATCACTTCACCGGTGAACTGGGGCGAGCTTGTGAACCCTACTCCTTTCACAAAACCTGATTGTGATGTGTTGACAGGCGGCTGTGATCATTTGATGGCCAATGATGCTAATAAGGAAAGAGTATGGTTGACTTTCTACGAGGTAGGAACACGCCTGAAAGATCTAAAAAAACGTGTATATAAGCCCCTGTAAGAGATCATCTAATGCAAATAGACCGCTGCTCCCTTCCACAGGTGTACCGGTCTATTTGTATATCAGATATCCCTATAATAATTCTCTCGGGACACTCTTATTAATCCGGTAGACATACGCCAGTACCTCCGCCACCGCCTTATACAGCTCCGGCGGCACCTTCTCGCCGATGGGTACCTTATCCAACACCGTCACCAGATCGGGATCTTCCACCAGCGATACCCCCGCCTCCTTGGCCCGTGCCATGATCGCCTCGGCAATACGCCCTCGACCAGAGGCGGTCACCCTCGGCGAGCTATCCCGGCTGCGCACGTAACGCAGCGCTACCGCCTTACGCATGCTGACAGGCCGCTCGTTATCCTCCTGGTCATCGGCCATCGTACGTGCTCCTCCCCATCGCCATTATACCACTACCCCTCAGTGGAAAAACCGGTTTCACCGCCGATCCCCAGTGAGGTTTGACGCGCACTGCGCATCTCCCCACCCGACATGCGCGCCAACTCCAAAGCGTGCAACGGCAGCTCCGCCGCAATCAAACTCCGCCGCAGCTCGCCCACATCGCCCCGCAGACGGTGCAACGCCTTGTCATCTTCGGCGGTAATGCCCACCAGCAACCGCCCCTCCCCAAAGGAGAGCCGAGCCTGCACCGCACCAAGCTGGGTCATATTAAGGGTGATCAATACCGACGTCACATCCTCTTCTTCGCCCCCTTTTCCCCCTTTTTTGCCCTTCTCTCGACGCCACACCGCCTCCCCAAGCCCCCCCTCGGTGAGCCAGAACAGGCGATAGCCCAGAAACATCCCTTGATCGCTCTGAGCCAGATTGGCACGCGGCAGGATATCCTGCATGGCCAACAGATCGCCCATGCGCTGCATCACATTGCGCGCCGCCACCAGCTCCGGTGCACTGTCGGCCTCTGATCCCAGAGGAGCTCCAGCGGTGTGCAACGTGGTGGCTGCTCTCTGGAAGTTGCGTACCGCCTCGGTGATCTCCTTCCGGGTTCCGCTCTCCAGCAACCGTATCAGGTCGGAAAGATCCCCCTTCAACAGCTTGTCACCGGATACATGAGGAAGATTATTGCGCAGCAGGCTCAGGAGAGAGTCCCCCTTGCCGGTGATCCACTGCCCCGGCTGGGTGCCCCCCTGAAAGGAGAGAAAGCTCGGCTTGGTGCCTGAAAGAAGCGTGCCGCCACTCTTGGTGCCATCCTCCAGCATGGAGACCAACCGCGCCATCAGCTCCGGGGCGCGAATCAGGCTCTGTTCCGCCGACTCAGCCATGCGCCCAGCGTTACCTGACTCACTACCCTGAAGTCGAAACGCCACATCCGGCACCAATCGTACCACCTCCAGACGCACTCGCTCCCCCTCCTGAAGCCCACGGGCACCAGAGAAGTTAAAACCGCTGCCATCCGCCAGACGAAACATACCTCGACTGCCGCCATCACGAACCTGACTGACGCGCCCCTGAAGCACATCGCCAGTATTGAGCTTGAGATTGGAGGCCTCGTTGGAACCCGTGCTGGAACCAGCCCGGGGAATCATACCGGAAACAATCATATGCGCCATGCCTCCCGTTGGGTGGGTGCGAAGCGGCGTTGGCGCCACTCCATGAGCGCACTAATCTTCTTGAGGTGCGTCCTGAAAAGTGATCCGTTTCAGCAAACTTACCTCTTCTACCGTCAGACCGGTCTCGTTGATAACCCGCTCTTCATCCACACCGTTGGCCAGCAACAAACGGGCCTCACGATAGGCATCGCCCTTGCCGGAGCTACTGTCTGCAGAGCGCCCACCACGATCCTGGTGCGACATGGAGGAGATGTTCATGTTCATCTGGGATTGGGGTGTGGGTTGCTGAGCCTGATGATGCTGGGCGGAACGATCCATATCACCCAGGCGACGCTTGATCTCGCCCAATTCCGGCAGTACCTGTTCCGGCGTCATGGCCAGCACATCATCCACCTTGCGTTCCACCAGCCGCACACCACGAATCAGCGCCTCCAAATACTCCTGGGAGCCGGAATCACCCCCCTCTTCGCTCTGCTCCTTCTGCTCTTGGGCCTGACGCAATGACTCCTGAAGCCGCCTCACTTGCAGAAACACCAAAGTGATCCCCAAATAGAGAATGGCGAAACATATGACGACTAAAATATTCCAGAATGTCATGCGCCTTGTCCCAACCCCGCTAGCTGTTACGCCGCGTTAGGGTTTTGCGAATGCGCGCCCGCATCCTGAGCGCCGCTTTGCTGTGAAGCTGAGAGATTCTCGACTCGGTGAGTCCCAGTACGGCGCCGATTTCACTCATGGTCAACTCTTCGAAGTAATAGAGGGTCACAACCAGCCGCTCTTTCTCCGGCAGCGATCCAACCGCATCGGCCAGAGAACCCCGTAACTCGCTAAGCCCAATGGTATCAATAGGATCCACCACTGATGGGTCGGCCAACACCTCCATTACATCCCAGCTTTCGCTGTCAATATTGGGGCGGAAATCTTTAAAAGCAACGCTGGAGAGAATGCG
>JADFWT010000213.1 GCA_015233785.1 Magnetococcales bacterium | reverse complement strand
ATCATCTTGCCGCCAAAGGCCACCATCACCATCACCATGGCATCCACGCCCAGGTAGAGTCCCATCATGCCCATCTCCCGGACACGCTCCAGAGCCTCCAGATGAAACAGAAGATTACCCAACCAGAGCAGCGCCATCAAGAGAGGGAAAGTCCACTGATGATGCGCTCCGGAACGCCATACCGGCAGGGCGATGGCCAGGGTCAAAAGGGGCAGAAAAGCCAGATCCACCAACGCCATCACCATGGGCGAATCGACGACAACGCCCGACATGACGCCCCGTCCCGCCAGCCACACCAGGGCCAATCCCGCCAGAGGCCAGCCCCGAAGCTTGGGCTGCTCGGTCCAGCCCGGAACGGCGGTTAACAAAAACCCCGCAGCCGCCGCGGCCAAAAAGCCGAAGATCATCTCATGACCATGCAGCCAGACCGCTGGAAGATAGGAGGCCGACGTCCAGAACCCCTCCAGAAGCAGTAGCCACACCCCCATGGCGATCACCGCCCAGCCGCCGGCCAACAGAAAAAAAAACCGAAATCCCATGGCCAACACCACCGGCCCGGCATAGGGTGCGGGAGGTGCAGGAGAGGGTTTTACCTTCAATTGCATGGGCGATACGGCCATTCAGGTCACCTTTTTTCCGACAAGCATCGCTTCGTTGCGAAACCCCTTTTGTAGATCCCCCACCCGCCCCTCTTCCCGGTAGTGCAGAATCTGCAACGCGCCGAACAGCACCAGCAGCTCCCCCACATCCAGTCGATATTCGGGGTTGTCAGGCCCCATGGCAGCGTCCACCTTGATGCGGGTAAAGGTCTGATAGAAAAGAAGGCCACCAGGACGTAGCGCCTGAATCATACCCGGCATCATCCCGCGATCCAGAAAGCGGCTCACCACCAGAACATCAAACTGGGCCTCGGGCATCGGCTCGACGGAGAGATCCCGCAGCTGGGCCGTGACAGGCAGTTGCCGCTGCCGGGCCTCCTGCTGAAGCCGGGAGATAGCCACATCGGAGATATCCCAGGCCAGTGTTTCCAGACCCCGCGCGGCAAGAAACAGCGCATTCCCCCCCAAACCGCATGCGACCTCCAGGGCATGGCCCTGCCTTGGCAGCAGGTGAGCATTCTCCTGTAAAACCAGGGCAGCGTGCGGAATGGCGTCTCTCTGTCTATGGCGAGCGTTCCACACATCTTGAACCGCACGATTAACGGGCACTGCTCCCGACGGCGGGTGGCTGGGTTCAGGCATGACGGATACGGCCTCCGGCAGGGGGGGCGACAGATCACTGGGCAAGAGACTACCACCATCCTATGCAATGGACGGTGAACAAAACAGGGCCGGAAAGAAAATCTTCCCAAACCCTCCCCCTCCATGCTCCACACCGCACAGGTCGTGAGGATTGCTAGAGAGATAGGCGCGAAAAACCTCAAGCGCCTCATCAAAACGACACGCCCCGTGCAGCGCGGCCGCATCGCTCAGAATGGCACCCAGCTCGACCAGCGCCTGCTCCGGCATACGGTCATCATCCTTGCCTGAAACAGGGTGTACAGAGCCGCTTGGTCCCCAAACACTACCAGAGTAATCATCCGTGAAGAGGCGTCACTTCGCAAGTTGCAGCTTCCGTGTGCCGGAACCGTCCCGGCCCACAGAGTTGGTACGTTTTACATGTATGAAGCAGATCGTGTAATGGGCGTCAAGATCGGCTACTCTATAAACTCATTATCATATCTGAGCTACGCTATTCCTACCCGGAGCCATTGATGGAACCCACCTCTGATGTAACGCCATCCATCCACTCCTGGTCCTATGCGCGCCGCATCCTGATATTGAGCATCACCTACCTTGTGGCGGGAAAGGCAGGATTGGCGCTGGCCATTCCTCCTGGGTACGCCACCGCCATTTTTCCCGCTTCAGGCGTCGCCCTGGCGGCGTTGCTTCTCTGGGGCTGGCGGCTATGGCCGGGCGTGCTGCTCGGTTCGTTGGTGCTAAATCTCTGGGTGACCCTGGCTGGAGGTCAGATACTGACACCCACAGCGCTCACCATCTCCATGGGCATCGCCTCAGGGGCGGTGCTCCAGGCCCTGTTTGGGCAGTGGATGATCCGGCGCTTCGTCGGCTTCCCCAGTGCCTTGGACTTGGAAGCAGAAGTCATCCGATTTCTGCTGTTGGGCGGCGTATTGAGCTGCCTGGTCAGCGCCACCGTAGGCGTTTTGACCCTGTGGACAAACGGGGCCGTCGCCGAAGGCAATGTCCTCTTCTCCTGGTGGACCTGGTGGGTGGGAGATGCCCTGGGCGTTCTGCTTGGAACACCCATTATTCTCACACTCTTTGGAACACCCCAATCCTTGTGGCGAACTCGACGCTGGTCTGTCGCCCTCCCTATGACAGTGGTCGCCCTGGCGATTATTCCGGCCTTTATCAGTGCCAGCCATTGGGAGTCCCAACGCGTCATTCTGGAATTTCGCAAGCAGGCTGCCCTTCTACAACAAACGTTGGAGAGCAATATTCAGCTAAATCTGTCTGCCATTCACGCCCTGCGGGACTATGCTCAGGGCATTGAGCAGATGAATTTTAAGGGGTTCAGCCGCTTTGCCGAAGGTACGCTGGCCCGCTTTCCAAGTCTGCATGCCATCTCTTACAACCCTCGGATTTCCAGCCAAGAGAGAGCCGCTTTCGAAGCCGCTATTCAGCGAGAGATTCAAGAGGATTATTCCATTCGGGAGCGCCATCCAGAGAGGGGACTGATCACCGCCAGTGACCGATCCGAGTATGTCGCAGTGGCCTATATTCAACCACTATCCGCCAACCGTAATGCATGGGGCTTTGATGTCGCCTCAAATCCGGTGCGCAAGGTCGCTCTGGATGCAGCCCGCGATACGGGAACACTGGTTGCCACCGCTAGCATCACCCTGGTGCAGGAGGTGGGAAGCCAAGCCGGGGTTTTGGCTTTTCTCCCCATCTACTCTGGCGAGAAAACACCCTCCATCGTACAAGAGCGCCGGAATCGTCTTCAGGCTTACGCGGTGGGGGTGTTTCGAGTGGGCGATCTGCTGGCCTCTTCTCTGTCCGGGGTGAGCCAGAAACACTTTGCCGCCCGTCTATACGATGAAAACATCAAGGACAACAAAGGATTTTTGACAGGCTACGGCGGCGGGAACGGGCTGTGGGATAAAGAAGCGCCTCTGGATACCGGTCTCGGCCTGGAGGGACCATGGTGGTCGCAAACCCTGGAATTCGGTGGGCGCACATGGCGTTTGGAGTTGTCGCCCACCCGAGCCACTCTGGAGGATCAGCGCAGTTGGGGGGCTTGGTTTGTTCTGGCTGGCGGCATGCTGTTTGGAAGCCTGCTGGGTGGATTTTTGCTCATCATTACAGGCCGAACCTCCCGCATTGAGCGCCTGGTCCACAAGCGAACCAAGGAGCTGGCCGATAGTGAATCCCGCACGCGGGCCATTGTTGAATCGGCGGTGAACGGCATCATCACCACGGATGATCAGGGGGTTATGCAGTTTGTCAATCCAGCCGCCTCCCGCCTGTTCGGCTATAAGATAAGGGAGATGGAGGGGCGCAAGGTCAATATGCTGATGCCGGCACCCCATCGGGAGAATCACGACGCCTATCTAAAACGCTACCTGGAGACCGGAGAAGCCACGATTATTGACGTTAGCCGTGAGGTGGAGGGGATTCACAGAGATGGTTCCGCGATCCCACTCTCCCTCTCTGTGAGCGATGTCCAGTTGGCGGATGGCAGGATTTTTACCGGTATCCTTCACGACCTCACCGAGCGCAAAAAGGCGGATCGGCTGAAAAATGAGTTTGTCTCCACCGTCAGCCACGAATTGCGAACACCACTCACCTC
>JADFWT010000212.1 GCA_015233785.1 Magnetococcales bacterium | reverse complement strand
CCGCATATTTCATGAAGGATTGCCGGAAGGTGGTCCCAAGAAAGCCGAGGAAATCCAAGTCATGGCAAGGCGCGGAGTAAAATCCACCGGTGAGCATCGTTGTTCTATGTGATGTAAGTGGATTTTACTCTGCAACGCAGCCAGGACGCAGCATGGGGGCGCATAACGGTGATTCTTCATGAAATATGCGGGCTAAGAGAGACACCCAGAACACGACATAGAGAATCCACTGAATAGAGGGTGCTATGTTCCTGGATAAAGGCGTACTTCACGGAAGGGATCTCGCGAAGTACGCACACGCCTTTTTTAAGATTGCCTGCTCCTCCTCAAGCTGAGCAAGTTTCTTTTTAAGGCGCTTGTTTTCTTCTTTCACTTCTATTATTTCACTGCTGTCTCTGGCGGTTAGCTTCTCACTGGATCGTCGTCTCCAGTTGTAAATGTTCTTGGCTGATATGCCAAACTCCTCAGCGATCACCGGCATGGGCTTGTCAGAGCTCTCTACCATTTTGAGCACCTGCTCTTTGAACTCAGAGGTATAGGTTGTGGGGGCTTTTCTGCTCATGGGACACCTTTCTGAATGAGGTCTCATTTTCCCTCATTTTTTGTGTCCGTTAAAGTGGAGCCCATTGCCCCTGACGAGGAATCCGCCTGCTCAAGGGCTGGGGCGACCTTCTCCAGAAACTTGACCGCCCCTTCGGCTCCAAGAGAGGAGTCCTTTTTGGCCACCTATTTAATCTCAGCCACAGCCTCCTTCACCCGCTGACAGGCGGGTTGGGAGCGCCAGCCGAAGCCGTTTTTGCGAGAGCGTGCGGCAAACGTCCATTTATGCGGCGTTGAACTGGCCATCATGAAATCCCCACTACCACTTTTTCTTATCCAACAGCGCCATCAAATTCTTCTTGCGCTTATGCTCAGCCCGAACCCCCGCCACGATGGGGCCGAAGTCCTCCGGCTTGCCCATGGCTTTGAGGAGCTTTTTGATTTTGCCCAGGTACTGGACAGACTCCACATAGTTTTGCTTATCGGCCCGCTTCAGCAGAATCCTGATATGCTCCCGGTAGATCTGCACCGAGTTGTACGGGTCGATCTTCTCCCTTAACTCGGCCAGTTCCAGCCATAAATACCCGGAGCATCCCCCTTCACGAGCCTCCTGCCAAGCGGCCTCCCTATCCTTCTCCCACAAGAAGACCGACACAAGGGTGGAGTGATCCAGCGGGGAAGCCCCCAAGCCCCGTTGACCGCCACTTCTTTTCTTGCTGTCGCTTATCTCCTTACGTATCAGCGTCAGAGCCTTCTCACGCCACTCTGGCCAAGTATCGGCACGTTTCGCATTTTTCGCCAAATCTTGGTACCTATCAAACGAAGGGCGATCCTGAAAAGCTTCCCAGGTCATGACCATGGCTTCATCGTGTCGCCCTGCCCTGTGGTAAGCATCGGTGATAAATTCACGGAGACGGTCATCTCTTCTCTCGTTGGAGAACGCTTTCCACCCCTTTTCTGCCCACTCCAGCGCTTTCTCCTTCTGACCGTCCTTGCGGTAGATCTCCGCAATGGTCAGATAGTTGTAGGCATGGGATAGATCCCTGGATTTGATGGCAACCAGCTGCTCTACATCACCCGATGTTTTGGCCAAGGACTCCATCATGGAGGTCACGCGATATCGCTTACTATCGTAACGCTCAGAATCCCGCCCTCTCGGCCCCAAGGGTTTGATGTTGGCCCACGCCTTTTCAGTAAGCTCCCTGTAGCGCGCCAGCCCAGCCTCCCCCAGTACATCAGCATAGGTTTCAGCAGCGTGGGAGAAAGTGCCCCACTCACCGCTCAGCTCCCAGTTGAAGAGCCGTTCAGCCAGCAGGACGGGATCCAGCCTCACTTTACGGCAGGCGTTCAGGTGAATCTCCTTCAAATCCTCCACCAACATACCCATGTTGCCGCCGGAGTCATCCACCTGTTCCATGGCGCGCTCCATAACAGCAAGGCCGTGCTCGGTAATCTCTATCACTGCTTCGGAATTGCCCTCGTGGAGCAGCTCTTCGATTGAATCGACCACCTCACCAATTTCACTGGAATAGTCGGACATGCGCCGCCAATCGACAAAATCATCGGACCACACTACCTCATCCAGGGCATCCTTCCAGACGGAGGGATCCAGCGTGTCTCGGTTGGTTTTGGCGGTCAAAGCCAGCAGGCGTCGGTTGAGCCGGTCGTCCTCCTCGCACTGTTCCAACAGCATCTCCACCAGGGCCTCTTTACTCTTGCCCATAAGGAAATCGCGGACATCCTTCTCACCGATGCTGTCGCTGTTCTTTTTCTCTTTTTCCTCCTGGGATAGCTCTTGATCTTTATGCAGCCACGCCAACCCCACCGCCACGCAGTGTTTGCAAAAGGCGTACTCCTGACCCAACGGGCAAGAGCATTCATGCTCCAACTCGCCATCCTCAGCCCAGAGCTGCACCTTATAGGTGATGGAGCCATCTACTTTGGCCGACAGCACCCCGTCGCGCTCTTTCAGGCTGCCCACCGCGCCATCCTCGAAATAGTCATACCCACGTCCGTAGTAACGGCTCCCTGCCAACTCTTTTATCTCCAGAATCGTCAGGACCTCTTCCAACGACGTTTTATTTTTGTGTTTTTTCCGTGCCATAGCAGATACTCGCGATCATGACTCAAGTGAAACAGAATGATAGAATAGCAGCAAATCAAATTGACGTTCTATAGGCATCTGCATATGATGCTGGATACATCTTGAGACGGATGCCCCCACAGTCAGGCGAGGTCATGACGACACCCAAACTTAAAGCGCTCGCCTAAATTCAGCGGGAGCGGCTCTTCTACCTGGAATTCAGGCCCTTTTTTCTGGGCGCGGTAAACCGGTATGATATCATTCATCGGTTTGGGGTATGGGATGCAGTGGGCACGCGGGATATCTGGCTTTATCGGGATCTGGCACCGGGCAACATCGCTTATGAATATCAGATTCGCAGCTTTCTGCCTACAGACCTGTTAAAACCACTATTCTCGTTCCACACACTCCAGGTGATGGCGGCCATTACTCATGGTTTGAGGGATGATTTTGTGGGGACGGGTAAGCCTCTTATACCCTGTGAGATGCCGACCCAGCTGAACACGCCCACCGCAGATGCAGCTCACCCGAAGGGCATCTCTGGCTCAGAAACCGGCCCATGCTGTATGGTGTGGAGAATCTGGTCATCACCCCCGGTTATGAAGCCGCTGGTGGAAGCTCTTTTATAGAAAGTAACGCATGAAATCCAGCGAACAGAAATTTTTAAATGATTTGGACAAAAAACTTTGGAATGCTGCTGATAGGCTGCGCTCCAGCCTGGATGCCGCCGTCTATAAGCATGCGGTGCTGGGGCTAATTTTTTTGAAGTATGTCAGTGACTCCTTCGATACCCGGCGGCAGGAGCTGAAAGCCCAGTTCCAAGACCCGGAACATGATTACTATTTGGATCCTGAAGAGTTCGACTCCGACACTGAATATCAAGAGGGGTTGGAGAGCGAGTTGGAGGTGCGGGACTACTACACCGAGAAGAACGTCTTCTGGGTGCCCGCCCGTTCCCGCTGGAAGACGCTTCAAAATCTCGCGGCGCTGCCCCCTGGAGCTGAATTGCCATGGATGAATGGCAACGGTCAGCCCGCCCGCATGAAATCCCTGGGCCGCCTTATCGATGATGCCCTGGAGGCCATCGAGAAGGAGAATCCCAAGCTTAAAGGGGTACTCAACCGTAACTATGCCTCCTTGCAACTGGAGCAGGACAAACTGCTGGCCCTGATCAACGATGTGATCGGCACCATTCCCTTTGAGCATGAATCCCTTCACGCCAAGGATATTCT
>JADFWT010000211.1 GCA_015233785.1 Magnetococcales bacterium | reverse complement strand
GATCCATGGTGGATCTGAGCATCAGGTGGTTGTGACTGAGGTCATGGATTTGGAGCCTTCAGTTGGTGTTTCTGAAGAGCGGACGTTTTTTGCTTTTGGGGTTAATGAGGGTTGGAGCCAGTTTGCGCGGGTGCTTTCTGTGAGGCCGCGCGGGGAGCGGGTGGAGATTGGAGCGGTGGCGGAGGATGTATGAGGAGGAAGCAGATTAATATCATCATCTTACCAAGCTCATGCTAAACAGGATCTCGCCAAACCTTCTCTATTTATCCTGCAAAATCAACGTAGAATGGTTCGACGCCAGTGTGACTCGCTCAAGAATTATGGAACGGATGGTAGTTCATGGCTGCTCTCGTTCACGGCCATGGGGATTTCCAAGTCACGGTAGAGTTCAACACGTACGCGGTATTGTCCTGAAGGCCAGGGTAGGTCGTAGCGTTTCTTTCCGGCATGCCCGAACCAATGGACGGAGTTTTTCTTCATTCTGGTAGAAGTCTCTAGAAATGTCCGACCATTCGGGGATAGTATTTGCCAGCGCAAGCGATCCCCTCGACGTACGCCGAACAGTTCCACCCATGCAACAAGGGCCGGCGCATGAGGTGATGGAGGCTTCGCTCTGCCACTGCGCAATACACTGAAAGAGGGAACCCAGCCCGATAGACCGGCTCGCCCGATGACCACGGATGTCGGCGTCAGTTTGGAAACGATCGACCCGGACCAAAGTCTGGAGGGAAAAAACGGGTCGACGACTCTACCGTTGTGCACAACCTGAACGTGAAGATGTGGGTATTCGCTGCGACCGGAGAGACCGATAAGCCCCAGTTTCTGACCGCGTTCCACCCTTGCGCCCCTTTTTACGGTAATGGATCCCCATCGCATATGGCAGTACTGCATTTCCCAACCACTGCCGAGATCGAGGCGCACACCGTTGCCGCACTCCCGTCCCACCACTGTAGAGGTTCCCACACCAACGACATTACGATCCGGCATGGTGTTGCGAACCCCGACCACTCGTCCTGGAGCGGCAGCGAGAACGTGAATCCCTCTATGAAAGACGCTCTTTCTGGTAATTGCGAAATCGGTCCCCTTATGGCCATCATAGGTGAGATTCAGACCCCGATAATCCCTGAAACCACGGCTCGGATCGTGATCGACAAGTGAAGTAACCCGGCACTGTTTGGGAAGATCGCATGCCAGAGGCAGGGATAATATGGGTGGATCCGCCCAGGCCAATGAAGTGGCAAGGAACGCTGTCAATAGCAATATTATAAGAAATTGGCAATGCATATCAATATGTTTAAAGAAAGGACGGATCTACTAAAACGACGCATCTTCCCCCATAAACTCCGTAACCAGCCGACCGGATACCTGGGCAACAACCCCCGCCCAATCCTCCCGTTCTGGCTGTCGAAAGATGCGCATGCTGGGATACCAGGGCGTGTCCCCACGATCCAACATGTAGCGCCAATCACCATGAAAGGCCAACAACAACCACACTTCACGCCCCAGAGCACCTGCAATGTGGGGAACCGAGGTGTCGGTGGAGATCACCAGGTCCAACTGTTCGATCAGGGCCATGGTATCGCTAAAATCATCCAACTGCCCCCCGAAATCCTCTAGGGAGAGATTCTCTGGTAGATCAACCAACTGTTCACGACCAAACCCCCACTGCAACGCAATGAATCGGATGTTAGGATGGGCCTCAATCATGGGAAAGAAGTGCTTGACCGGCATGGAACGGCTGCGATCCCCAGCAAAACCGGGATTGCCCTGCCAGACCAACCCCACCACTGGACGCTTCTCCGCCTTGAATTCCTTGGACCAGCGGGCTAGCTTATGCTCGTCCGAATGGAGATAGGGAATGTTGACCGGCAGCGTCTCCAGACTGGACCCGAACAGATGCAGCATGGAGAGCATGGAGGCATAGCAGTCGTGCTCGGGAATACTCTCCCCCCGAACCACCAGTTTCTCCAGCCCTTCCAGACTGGAAAAAACCCCCTTCAACGATGGGTAGCACTCAAGAATAATCCGGGCACCACGCTCTGCCAACAACGGGATGTATCGGGCATAGTGGATATTGGCGCCCTGGCCCTGTTCGCAGTAGACCAGAATCCGTTTACCCCGGGGATCAGAGCCATCCCACTTTGGAGCCTTGAATTTCCGCGCCAGTCGTCCTTCCATCGTGCGCCATTCGTACTCTTCACCTCCCTGTTCCAGTTCGCCATTATGGATCAGCACAAAGGCCAATTCCATGTGAGTACCACTCTCCTGGGGAGCCAGTCGTATCGCCTCACGAAACGCGGTTTTCGCCTCTTCCAAACGATTGTCCTGCTTGTATAAAGCCCCCAAATGACGGAACACCAACGCATCCGTTGGTACCTGCTCGGCCCCCTGGTGGGCAATGGTCAGCGCCTCCTCATGCTGTCCCTGTTCATGCAACAGGGAAGAGAGTTGAACATACGCCTTGGCGATGTGAGGATTGAGTCTGATCACACGCCGCAGACTCGCCTCGGCCCGATCGCTGTCGCCCATACCCTTTAGCAATCGCCCCATGGCCAGATGTGCTTCCGCCGCCCTGGGGTGCTCGCCCAGAAGCTCCCGGCACCGCTTCAACGCCTCCTTGAACTGGCCACTATCACGGAAAATGGTGACCTGTAACAATTTGGCCGTAATGTCATCGGGTTTGAGTTTTAGAGCTTGGCGGGCATGTCGGTGTGCATCGCGGAAGCGTCGCTTTCGGCGCAGGATATCCCCCAAGTTGCGGTGAGCATCGGGATACTCCTTGCGTACTTTGATGGCGTTTAGAAAGGACGCTTCTGCCTCATCCAGCTGCGCCTGATCGGCGTGGGCATTGCCCAGATTGTTCCAGGAGATGACGTTGTCCGGGTTGATATCCAGCGCCTGTTTGTAGGAAACAATGGCCCCCAGAAGATCCCCGCACCGACGCTTAACCACCCCAAGATTAGTGTGCAATTCATCGTTGTCCGGATCCTTCTCCAAGGCCTTCTCAAAGGCTTGCAGTGCCGGTTCGTAACGCCGGCGCTGGTACTCGATGACCCCCAGACGCTCAAGCAGCAGCGGTTCGGCTGGATCCCGCTGTAGCCCTCGCTGCAACAAGGACGATGCGCCATCGACATCCCCACGTGAAAGCGCCAAGCTGGCTCTCTTCAACCGCTTCTTCACCCGTCCCGGTACGCGTCGGGGACGGGGTTTTTCAGCATCTTTGCGGTCGTTTTGATCGCTCTTGTCAGATGGTTGCTTCTCAATGGCCCGGGGAGCAGGTTCGGCTCGCTGTGGGTCACGCTGCCCCACAAGTAGACGCTTCAAAAGCCGATGGGCATCTGGATAATCGGGTCTTATGACCAGCGCCTTACGCACCGACTCCTCCGCTCGCCCAAGCTCCCCCAGTTCCGCCAGTATCCTTGCCAGATTGCGCCATCCTTCAGCGGAATTACTGTTGCTTTGAAGTGCTTTCCGGTAGTGGACAAGAGCCTTCTTCGGCTGCCGCAACTGACGCAGCAGGTTACCCATATTGGTATGGATGCCAGGATGGTCTGGATCCATAGCTAGGGCCTTGCGGTAGACCTGCCCGGCCCCTTTCAGATTGCCACCTTTCTTAAGTGCCACGCCCAGATTATTCAGAAGGGCAAGAGACTCCTGTCCATGCTTACCAGCCTGAACGAAACCGTGTGCTGCTTGCTGGAAATCCCCCATGTTCTGGCGGATGATGCCCAGCAGGTACCACGCCTCAGCGCGTGTGGGTTCCCTCTCTAAAACCCCACGACAGATTCCATCCGCCTCCTTGAGCCTGCCGGCATGCAGATGTTGCCGGGCCTGTTCCAAGGAAGCGGAGTTTTTTTCCTGTTGTGACATCAGTTAGAACTATCCCAACTGGCGGCAATCACGG
>JADFWT010000210.1 GCA_015233785.1 Magnetococcales bacterium | reverse complement strand
GTTAACAGTCTCTGTACAGGTTCGGTCCAGTGGTGCAGTGCCAAATCAAATCGTGCCCAGTGGATGGGTAGAAGTGTCTTTCCGCCAAGATCCAGATGGGCCTGTGCGGTCTCCTCCGGCATCATATGGATATCGGCCCAGGCATCATTATAAGCCCCGCACTCCAGCATGGTGAGATCAAACGGCCCCAGTCGTTTGCCGATCTCCTTGAATCCAGGAAAGTAGCCGCTGTCCCCACTAAAGAAGAGCCGTTCAGAGCGTCCTGCGATGGCCCAGCCAGCCCATAAGGTGCGGTTGCCGCCGGTAAGGCGTCGTCCTGAGAAGTGATGGGCTGGGGTGGCGGTGAGGGTGACGCCGTTCAGATCGGTGGAGGCCCACCAGGCCAGTTCGGTGATTTTGGTGGGATCAATCCCCCAGTGGCGCAGATGTGCCCCGACTCCAAGCGGCACAATAAAGCGATCCACTCTTCCGGCCAATTGAATGATGGTGTCGTGGTCCAGGTGGTCATAATGGTCGTGGGAGATCACCACTGCATGGAGGTGGTCGATCTGTTCTGGGGTAACTGGCATCTCCGGGAAGAAGCTTTTTGGCGGTAACCATGAAAAAGGGGAGGCGTGGCGGCTGAAGTTTGGATCGATGAGGATGGTCTGGCCATCTACTTCAATCAGAAGAGAGGAGTGCCCCATCCATGTGACATGTGTTTGGCCATCGCCCACCCGAAGCGTATCCAATTTATTTACGGGGGGTGGTTGCGTCGGCTCTCGTCGGATTGAGGGGAAGAACCATTCACGGGTTGCTGTCCACATGGAGCCGGATGGGTGCTTTTTGACGCGTTGGTGGGTATTGAAGAAACGTTCGTCACGGTAGCGCACCTGGGATAGGTCGTGAGTGGATACAAGGTTGGGCGTCGTGGCGCCAAACTGGCTGCTGCGTAACAGGGCGGCACAACCGCTCAACAGGAGCGCCAGAAAGAGTATGATGCTGCCGGTGAGGATCATGCCGCGTCCTTTCATGGGGTCCTCAATATTTAAACGGACCAGTCAGTCACCTTGATGGACACAGAGCCGTCCGTAGTTGAAGGGAGGCATGGCGCGCCACCGATTAACATGATCAAACAATAAGGTTGCAGCGCGTACCTTCCAGTTAAAAGCAGGGCTGTTACTCCTTGACTGGTGGGCCGTGGCTAGGTTTGAACTCGCCCTTTTTCCAGCTATCCCAAGTGTTGTGGAACGTATTCTTATTGTCGGCTTTCTGGTAGGAGACCGCCATGACAATCAGCGTTAAGACCACCGAAACGACCAGCGAGACCAGAAAAATGGTGGCATAGTTCTGTTTTGGTTTCCCGGAGGCCTGTGGATCAGGTGCTGCTGTCCTGGCTGCGGGACTCTCTTGCGCAGGAGGTGAATCCTTTGGTGCGCCGGCATCTGTACCATCTACCCAGGCATTTTTATTGTCCTCAGCCCAGGTGCCATCTCCAACAATCTTATTATCATCCGCCATCGTTCAATTCCATCTTTATCTTAAACCGTTGTATCAATAACGGGGTAATAATAAAGGATAGGCACCCTCGTGGGGCCGAGCCCGGCGCGTGTATCCTTGGTATTGTATCCCTCAACATTGGATAGGCAGCAAAACGGGTGCCGAGCGTCCTAAAATGCATGGGCAGCCCACGCCGCTACGATGGGAGAAATCTCTCGTCATCAAGATCCGCATTCATGTAGCCATTTGACAAGCGTCCGTCATTCATGGATGATCTGCGGCGGCTATCGAATGCTAGTCAATCCATCGGGAACGCATCACCATCTTCATAGGTGTGGCGGCATTTCCGATTTTGAGTACCTGCACTATCATGTGCAGTCGTGTATGATCACAGTGAATGTGAAACAGGATACACAAGGCCGATGGGTTTTTCCATATCCTGCGGCTTTGTATCGGTGATCAGTATAGAATCAGCGGGCGGCGTTGAAGGCTAGGACCACGCAACAGAGACCTGTGAACTCCGTCAGGACCGGAAGGTAGCAGCGGTAACGGGATCCTCTGTGTGCCGTGCCATCCTGGCTGGAGCCGCCCTCTTCCTCACCCATCACCGCAGAGAGCGGTGTGTGGGTTTCTCCTCGGAAGTGCCCCCTTCGCAGTGGAGATGGCATGTCTTCTTATGTCGTTTTAGCCCGCAAATGGCGACCCCAGGGATTTGATGCGCTGGTGGGACAGGAGCCTGTCTCACGTGCGTTGACCAATGCCCTGGAGCAGGGGCGTATGCCGCATGGCTTTCTTTTTACCGGCATTCGCGGGGTAGGTAAGACCACGCTGGCGCGGTTGTTGGCCAAGTGTCTCAACTGTGAGACCGGCCCCACTGCCACACCGTGCGGCACTTGCGACTCCTGTATCGGGATCACCGAAGGGGGCCATCCGGATGTGTTGGAGATCGACGCCGCCTCCCGTACCAAAGTGGATCAGATGCGTGAGGTGCTGGACATGGTGGGATATGCACCCTCGTCGGCCCGCCACCGCATATTTATTCTCGATGAAGTACATATGCTCACCAGCCAATCCTTCAACGCTCTGTTGAAGACTCTGGAAGAGCCGCCATCCCACGTAAAATTTATCTTTGCCACCACCGAGCCGCGCAAAATACCCGCCACTATCATCAGTCGCTGTCAGCGCTACGACCTGCGCCGCATCGCCAGTGAGGAGATGCGTGCTTATCTGGAGCGGGTGTTGACCGATGAGGAGGTCGCTTTTGACGTTCCGGCACTGCGCGAAGTGGTGCGGGCCGCAGATGGCTCCATGCGCGATGCCTTATCGTTGCTGGATCAGATGATTGCCCATGGCGGTGGTCAGGT
Source organism: Magnetococcales bacterium (assembly GCA_015233785.1). GTDB lineage: Bacteria > Pseudomonadota > Magnetococcia > Magnetococcales > JADFWT01 > JADFWT01. The sequence goes on along the minus strand of JADFWT010000210.1, from coordinate 1,062 downwards.
GCGTCATGATGCCGTGCGTCAAGTGTTGGGGCTTACCGACCGGAGTGCCGTGCAGCAGATGGTGGCCTCTCTGGTAGCTGGAGATGGCCCTCAGGTGTTGGTGCAGGCCGAGGGGTTTCATCGTGGCGGGGCCGATCCATTGATTTTGACAGCCGATCTGATGGCACTGATCCATCGGGCGGCACGGGATTTGGTGGAGCCGGAGGCGGAGGAGGGGGATGCTGAGGTGCTCGCCATGCGTGAGACCATCGGCAAGGTGGGGATGGAGCATTTGCAGATGGTCTATCAGGTGCTCACCCGTGGCCTTCAGGATCTTCAGTCTGGTGAGGCCACTTGGCATGGGTTGGAGATGTTACTGCTCAGAATTGCCTTTCTGAAGCCTGCCCCGGATCTGAGTCGGGTGGTGAAAGCTCTACAGCAGGGTGGGGGCGGTACGCTTCCTGCGCTGGGCGGGGGATCCGTTCAAGACGTATCATCGACCCCGGCGGCAGGGCCTGCCGTATCTGCTGTGCCGCCTGTGGCGCAAGCGGCGGTTGCCTCCGAATCGGTCTCAGAGAAGGTGGTTCGTTTCGAGTCGGAGTCGGAACCCGAAACGACGGAATCAGAGCCCCCGCAGGTGCTGAGGTCGAAGTCCGAACCAGCACAAGTGAAAGAGTCGGCGCAGGAACCGGAGCCCGCGCTTCCTACTGGCCAAGCGTTAAAGGCACCTCGGGACGCATTGCCGCATGTTGAGGAGGCGCTGGTGTCTCCGAAAGGGGCTCAAGCCTTCCCTGAGAAAAAACCCATTGATGTTGAAGACGATTCCGTGGGGCTCTTGACCTCCGGGGAGTTGGTGAAAGAGGAGGAGCCGGAGCCGATTCCCGATGGTTGGGAGGCGCTGGTAGAAGAGGCACAGAGTGAGATGCCGGGGTTGGCGCGCCGTATGTGGCATGAGATTGCCTGCATTCGATATGATGAAGGGGGCGATCATGGGTCGCTCTCAATGACGCTGCGCATGACCAACGACTGCTTTGGGGATCCCCGACCAGTACAGAAAAAGATACTGAACCTGCTGGAGCATCT
>JADFWT010000020.1 GCA_015233785.1 Magnetococcales bacterium | reverse complement strand
CTGAAAGGGCCTGCTTGGCGGAGGTTCGATCTTTGTAAAGTAGTTGTACTTGGTGCCAAGGACGTGCTCTGCGTCCGGTGGTCATGGTTCGCGCTACCCGTCCTTTGTTCTGTTGCTGGCTGGCCAGAGATTCCGCCTCTCTCTGAATGCGGAACGCGGCGAGTTGAATGGCGTAGCGAGCCGTGACAACAGGACGCGCCTCTGGTTTGATCGCTGGCGGTGCTGTAATCGGTGTTGCCGTTGGGTTGGCAGCCTTGGCCAATGCTTCAGTCTCTTTTTTGGCCTTTTCCGTCTTCGCTTTGAACAGCCATCCGACGCTCTTTGTGTTGGACTGGGGCCGGGCGGGGTTGGTGAGGCGTTTGAGATGTGCCAGCGCCGTCAGGCCCTTCTGTTGGTTCCGTCGGGCTATGAGTTGCGTATCTCCAAGGCGGACCATGGAGGCTGAAAGGTGATTCAAGTTGCGCAGATGTACGCCTTCAACAGTGGCCTTGTCTCCCGCGAAGAATGCTTTTCCCGCTTGAGGCTTGGCGCCCGGTGCCAGAGGTTGGAGGAGCGAAAAGGCTTTCAGATGGCAAGTTGTGGCTTGGATATCATTGATCCCGGTGATTTGTACCCCTTGCAACTGCACCTGTTGGCTGCTGACAAGGCGCAACTTCTGGGCAGAGCGAGTAACCTGAAAGGCATCCAGGGTAGCCTTCCCTTTAGCATTTGGAGTGAAGCTCGGCAGAGAGCGGTCCCAGATAATCTGACCATTCCAACGCAATCGATCCTGATACAGCTTCGCGCCTTGTTTGGGGAGATCCACATTCAACCGATGGCTGTCGAGGGTGCCGTTTGCGGTATAGCGCCAGCTTTTCTTTGCGTTGTCATCAGGTACCAGAATGGAGAGCGAGCCGTCCCATGCACTCTTGTTGCTGGAGAGTGTAATGGTCCCACTCTGTAGAGAGGCCCCTTCAAGTGTAATGGCTCCCTTCTGCCTGACACGAAGTTGATGAGTGGTTTTGGAGGCGTTATCCAGCTTTAGGTCGAGTTTTGCGTAGAGGGCTCCACCTTGGAGGCTTAGTTCGGTCTCGGGAGCGGCCAAGTGGGTTTCATGCCCTTTGGCGTGGCCTCGTACCCGTACGGTAGGCCATCCGCCCTGAAACGGTACAATAAGCTGATTCATACCGCGAAAGTTGATCTCTTTCTGCGTGAGTTGGAAGCTTGGCGCGCCCAGCACTCCCAGTTTTAATCCAGAAAGCCGTACATCGCCGTCCTGACGATAACGCATCTCTTTGCGGCTGAGTTCCAGTCGATAAGCCACGTTGGCGAACAGGACCCCGCGCAGTGTCTTGAAGGTGGGTGCAAGTGGGGCTTCCAAGGTGGAGAGTGCCCATTTTCCCAAGCGGGCCTTACCGATGATCCTCAATGGGTTGGCGGTGGGATCAAACTCGGCGTTCATCTTGATGGTCTGGCCATTGAGATCGCCCTGAAGCGTACCTCGGACATTGGGTTCCTCTTGCCAGGGGTGCCAATTGTAAAGCGTTCCTCGTTCAATATTCAGCTGGCCATCGTACTCTGGAAGCGAGAGGTGAAGCGTTGTCGTCTCCACGGTGAGTCGTCCGATGCCGATCTGAAATCCAAAGGGGCGAATATCGGGAATCAGTCCTGTTTGCGAATGTGCCTCTTTGGCCCTGTCTACGGTCGGGGGAGAGGAGGCCGTTGTCGGGGGTGGTTGGGGGGTGAGGGTTTGTGGTGTCTGTCCGGGTGAAGTTGGCTGGGGTATACCTGCCACCTGCACGCCTTGCGCTTTCGAAAGTTTGACGCGTAGCACGCCCCCCTGGACCTGAAGACGATCCACCAGAAGATGTCGATTCATCAGCTCCGAGATGTTGATGCCGAGCTGAATGGAATCGACGTATAAATCGGGATGTTCGGGATGGCCAATGGTGAGGCCGGTCAGTGTCGCTTTTCCGGATAGGAGATGAATCGAGAGGGTATCCAGTGCAGGGCGGTCAACGCCCATCTTTGTTAGTGCCTGAATGGCTGCGTATTTGGCACCGAAAGAGAGTGTTATCTGGAGTCCCGCTACCAGAACGGCCACTCCCGCCAAGATCCAGATAAGCCGCCGCCGTCCAGGAGGTTTGTCGTCGGGTGGTGGCGTTGGCGTTGAAGGGGGTTCCAAGGCTTGTGACGGCGTTGCGTCGGTTTCGGTTTCTGCCGCGAGGGTGGTAGGCGTCATTGGGTCGTCGTCTCTGTGGTGGGTTACCAAATGGCACCATCTCTCAATGCCGTACAGCATGAATCCAGAGAGGAGGGGCAAATAGTGCTGTCAAGCAATCAGCCGGAACCTGTACAAGCCCTGTGGATTCATAATTATGTGCCTACAAAACAACAAGTTGGCAGATATATATAATGAAAACAAAATGCGATTCCAAGTTAAGATCAGCCAGCAACGCTGCTTGGAAACCACCAAATAGGTGAGGAGTGGGTGACGAACAATCATCTTGACAGCAACGGATGAGATTGTGAAGGGGTATTGAAGCGGCTTTGTTACCATTTATTACATCCAAAACCATTGTCAAAAATATTAACTAAAATAGAATGTTGCAAAATTGTGATTAATATAATTGAACAGAATTTTATTAAGAGTCAACCATGGAACAGCCATTGCACATATAGGGTGACGTCTTTAGCGGATGTATCTGAATTAAATTGAAGAATATGTCAGATAGCACCGCATTTCGTGGAGAAATGTTCCACTTCCAAGTGAGGGGAGTGGGCATTTTCTGCCCAGTGTGTATGTAGAGTGGCCAGGGTGATGCGCAGCCGATGAGCGATAAGCGGCACAAAGCATTTTTTATGAGCGGGACGTGGGCCCAGGAGCTTTCGGCCTTCTCCATCGTGCGTGCGCATTTGCCGGAGCTGCTCACTTCATCGCTGGTGCTCAATGTACTCTCGTTGGCGTTGCCGTTGACGCTGCTTCAGGTGTATGACCGCATCTTGCTGTTTGAGGCCATCAGCACCCTGGGGATGTTGATTTTCGGCGTGGTGATGGCGCTGCTCCTGGAGGGTGTACTTCGATTTGCCCGCTCCTATATAGGGGCCTGGATCGGAGCGCGTTTTGAACATATGGCCACCGTGAGTGCCCTTGAGCGCCTGATGAGAACCGATCTGGGGAGTTTTGAGCGGGATGGTGTCGGTATCCATCTGGAGCGGATGAATGCGCTGAATATTCTTAAGGAGTTTTACGCTGGGCAGGCGGTGTTGGTGATCCTTGATATGCCGTTTGTGCCGATCTTTCTCGGGCTGATTTTTCATCTGGCCGGGTGGTTGGTTCTGCTTCCGGTGACCTTGTTTATTCTGTTTGCCGGGGCCACCTGGTGGGTGGGCATCTATCTGCGCAAGGCGGTTGAGGAGCGCACCATTACGGATGAACGGCGGGTGGACTTTGTAATTGAAGTGCTCAACGGCATCCATTCGGTGAAGTCCATGGCCATGGAGAACATGATGTTGCGCCGCTATGAACGGCTCCAGGAGTCATGCGCCCGGAATGCCCAAAAGGTGGGTAGGCTTGGCTCCACGGGTATGGCCGTGGGCAATGTCTTTGGGCAGCTTACCACCGTCTCAGTGGTGGCCGCAGGCAGCATGCTGGTGATTGATCATCAGCTTACCATCGGTGGTCTGGCAGCCTGTACCATGCTGGCCGGGCGGTCATTGCAACCGGTGCAAAGGGCGGTGGGTATCTGGGCCAGATTCCAGACCATTCGCATTGCCAAGACACGGTTGGATGAAATTTTCAGTTTTCTCCCCGAGGCGGAGTGGGGCTTGCCGGAGATGGAGGAGGTGGAGGGTCACATTGAGATGCAGGATGTCTCTTTCCGATTTTCACCGGAGGCGGAGCCGATTCTGCACAGTCTGAATCTCAAGGCTGAGGCGGGTGAGACCATCGGCATTCGTGGCGATAACGGCAGCGGAAAGACCTCCCTTCTCTGGTTGATGATGGGCGCGCTTCAGCCGAGTTCCGGCAAGGTGTTCATCGACCACAAGGATATCTCGGCGTTTGATCCGGTGAGTGTTCGCTCCAAGGTGGCGTATCTGCCTCAGGCGGGTGTGCTGTTTCGGGGCACCATTCTGGAGAACATCCACATGTTTCGGGATGACAAGGTGGATGAAGCCGTCGCGGTGATCCAAAAGTTGGGGTTGAACGACTTTCTCACCAAGATGCCCAAAGGTACGGAGACGTCGGTGGATGACGGTGCCGATGAGTCACTTCCCAAGGGGATCAAGCAGCGTCTGACCATTGCCAGGGGTCTTTTGGGCGGCTCCAAGTTGGTGTTGTTCGACGAGGCCAATAGCGCCATTGATGGGGCAGGCGACAACAAGCTGCGTGAAGTGCTGGAGGAGATGCATGGCAACACCACGCTGGTGCTGGTGACCCATCGCCCATCGCTCTTGGCGTTGGCTGATCAGGTGTTTGAGCTGAAAGGGGGCACTTTGGTTCGCAGTGAGCGGGATTACAAGGGGCCGCCGCCCCAACAGAAACCAGCGACCCCGCCGGCGCCCAAGGGTAAACCGGTCACCCGTCCGGCACCCACTGGCAAAGGGCTTGTCCCAAAACAGCCGCTTCCGCCATCGGTGGCCGAGGTGAAGGCCGCCGAGCAGCAAAAAGGGGCCTCATGAGACAGTCAAGTTATGCCGATCAAACAATGATGAACCGGATTTTTCTAACCTGCCGTATGAGGAGACGCGTCATTGCGTGATTCTTGGACCAAGAAAAGGGATCTGCCAGAGATTACTGAGGAGAATGTCTCCTTTCCGGTCTCCGGTATTCTGGCCGAGTTTGAAAGAGCCTCGGATTTTGGTGCCTGCATGTTGCCGCTTCTAAAGGCGGTGGGCTATCGGGGTGATCTGCGCCATGTGGCGGAGGCGCTTCCTCACTTTGTGGAGCAGTTGGACCTTACCGGGCTGCGCAACATGATGGGCAACCTCACCTATGCCAGCTATCCCATGCGCGGCAATCTGCCCGGTATTGATACGCGACTAGCCCCGTTCCTGTTTGTGCCTTTTCTGGGTGCGGCCATGGTGGTACTGCGCATGGAGGAGGATCACATTCTGATCTTCGATGGCAGCGATGCCAAATTGAAGCAGATTCCCCTCAAGCCGCTACTTGGAACGGCCTATTTTTTCAAGCCGGTGGATCATGAGCAGCTCAGTTCACACCAGGCGCGCACCGGTTGGTTCCGCATGATCACCGAGCGTTTTCGGCGTCTGGTTTACTACATGCTGTCAGTCACCTTTGTCATCACGCTCATGCAGGTGGCAACGCCGCTTTTCACCATGGCGGTCTACGACCGGGTGGTGGGAAGTAAGTCTGTGACCACGCTCACCTTTCTAGTGTTGGGTATTCTCACGGTGGTGGCCTTTGATTGGGTGCTTCGCTCGATTCGTTCCCGGATGATTCTGTTTGTCGGGGCACGCATGGACAGCATTGTCGGTAATGCCATTTTTATGCGGATTCTATCCCTGCCGCCGGTTTTTACCGAACGGGCTCCCATCGGCTCCCAGGTGTCGCGTATCAAGGATTTTGATTCGGTGCGGGAGTTTTTCACCGGACCATTGGCCATGGTGTTTGTGGAGCTGCCGTTTGTGGTGGTGTTTTTGATCGTTATTGCGGTTGTGGCCGGACCATTGGCCTTCATCCCCATGGTGACCATGGTGCTGTTTGGATTGCTGTGGATGGTTTCCATGCCGATTCTGGCTGCTGAGAATGCCCGTGCCCGCCGAGCCGGATCCAAGCGGCAGGAGTTTATTGTCGAGTCACTCACCAAAATGCGTGCCTTGAAATACAGCGCCATGGAGGATATGTGGCTGGATCGTTTTCGGGATCTGGCAGCGACCGCTTCCATGGGCAATTTTCGGACAGCCGTGATCAATGCGGTGGTCAGTTCCGTCTCGCAAATTCTGGTGGTGGGATCCGGCGTGGCTACCATTGCTACCGGGGTGTTTCGTGTGCTGTCCGGGGATATGAGCACCGGTGCGTTGGTGGCCACCATGGCGCTGGTGTGGCGCGTTCTTTCTCCTATGCAGAGCCTCTTTGTAGCCATGACCCGACTGGAGCAGATTCAATCCAGCGTCAGTCAGATCGACAATTTGATGAACGTCAAGCCGGAACAGGAGATGTACTCCCCCATTGAGCCGATTCCTGAATTTACCGGCAAGGTGGATTTCGTCCGGGTCAGCTTACGTTATACCCCCGAGGCAGAGCCCGCCCTGATGGGTGCCAGCTTTGAGGTGCAGCCGGGCCAGATTGTGGCCTGTATTGGGCGCAACGGATCGGGGAAATCCACCGTTATTAAACTGATCGCCGGGCTCTATCATCCCCAGGCCGGTTCGATCCGCATTGATGACATCGATATCCGCCAGATGAGCCCGGTGGAGTTGCGTCACTCGGTGGCTTATGTGCCGCAAACCTGCTCTCTATTTTACGGCACCATCGCCCAGAACCTGCGCTTATCCCATGCCACCGCTTCGGATGAGGAGCTGGAGGAGGCGTGCCGTATGGTGGATCTCTGGCATGAGATTCAGGCCATGCCCAAGGGGATGTGGACCCGCATTGGCGGCAAGAACACCGGTTCGCTCCCTTCCAGCATGATGCAGAAAATCTCGCTGGCGCGGGCTTTTGTTAAACCGGCCAAGATCATGCTGTTCGATGAGCCTGGCAATACTTTGGACTGGGAAGGCGACCAGGCTTTTATGCGGGCCGCCAAGAGTCTGCGCGGCAAGAACACCATGTTTCTTGTCACCCATCGCCCCAGCCATATCCGTATGGCCGATCAGATTATTTTTCTCGACCAGGGCTACGTGCGTCTTGCCGGACCCCGGGAAGAGGTGGAGCCACAGATTCCAAAGGATTTGATGTAGAAAACGTATGAGTCAGGATTCCCACATCGACGCAGGTGCGCCCAAAGCCGCCGCTGAATCGACTTCGGTCGAGACGGCGACGGATCGGCGTGCCCAGAGCGTGCCGCCGAAGAAGCGCGGCGTGTCGATGTCGGTAGGCGTCAAGAAGCGGGAGAGTGTGCCCCGCAAGGCGACGTCCGGCCGAGGGAGAGCTGCATCCAAAACGACCGGAACTTCTGGATTGAAGCAGGCCTCCAAGGGGCGGGGTGTGTTAATCACCGCCAAGCGGAAAGCGCCTCCATCCCCAGTGGAAGAGAAATCGGTAGAGCGCTCCAACCCGATGGTGAAGCCCGAGCCGGTGGGGCGGTTGAAGCCAGCCCAGAAGCCAATCCCCTCAAGGAAGGCGCAGCCCAGAGCCGCCAGCCGGAAGCGTGCGACTGGATCTTCAGGGCGTGGTGTTGCCATTACCGCAAAGCGGAAGACCTCCCCGGCAGAATCTGTTGCCGTTGAAAAGCGGCCTGTTGCGGCTAAGGAGAAGCCAGCCGCTGTTAAGACGAGGCCAACCCCCGAAGCGCCTCCAACATCCGTCAAGGACGCTTCCAGGGCAGTTTCCGCGTCGGAAAGATCCAAACAACGTCCAAAATCCGCCAAGTCTGCGGCAACGCCAAGTCGCAAGAGAGGTGGTCTGGCCATTCGTGCCAGGGCGAAAACGCCACCACCTGCGGCTGTTGAACCCACGGATTCCGAGGTTGGATCTCCGGTTGAGATTGGGGCGTCGACAACAGGGATAAAGCCGGATACATCACAGAGCATGGCGGTTGCGGATCAGCGACCAATAAAGGGGGAGGTAGAGCCCGCACCGGAAGCTGAAGTGCAGACCGTGCAGGAGCCGTCCGAGCCTGAGAAGTCCACCGAGCTGGATGCCGCCGCGCAGCCCAAGGCGGAGACCACAGCGCAGCCTGAGCCGGATGCCCCAGAGCAGCCGTCTTCCGACTCGGAAGCAGATGAGGTCCAGGATGAGGAAGAGAAGCAGCCCGAAGGCCCTCTGGACCACAATCTGACCCCGGATGCCGCCAAGATTGGCTTTGGCCCCACCGCCAAAGAGGAGAAGGGTCGGTCGAAAGAGGACAAAGACGAGCCCAAGCTGAAAAAGATCAAGCGCGGCAGCAAGCAGAATCGCTATCTGGCGCAATCAGTGGTGCTGGAGGAGTCGGGTCTTTCCGGGCTGGTGCGTGGTGCCATCTTCCTGGTGTCGCTGTCGGTGATCTGTTTTGCCCTCTGGGCCTGGTTCTCCATGCTCGATGAGATTGCCCCCACCACCGGCGAAGTGATTCCGGAAGGACCGGTGCAGATGGTGCAGCACCTGGAGGGCGGCATTGTGCGTGAAGTGTTGGTGCGTCCGCGTGAGCTGGTGGAGAAGGGGCAGCTTCTGGTGAAGATGGATCCCGATGGCCCCAACGCTGAGTATCAGCAGATGCGGGCACGTTGGGCGCATCTGACCCTTCAGGCGGAACGTTTGCGGGCTTATCTGGAGGATCATCCCCCCAACTTTGGCCATGTGGGACAGAGCTTTCCGGGTCTGGAGCGGGATCAATGGGTTCTTTTGAAAGCGCAGCGCATAGCGTATGAAAGCGAACGGATGAGCATTGATGTGGATGAGGAGAAGACCCACACCCACATTCGTAATTTGGAGGCCCAACAGGAGGCTCTTCGTCAGCGGCTGCTGATTCATGCCGAGGAGTTGGCCTTGCGTGAGCGCGGTCTGGAGAAAGGACTTGTCTCCCGCATGGTGGTACTTGGAACCCGACGTGAGGTGGCCCAAGTGCAAGAGGAGATTGATCGGGTACGGGGTGAAATTCTAACCTCCGAAGGGGAGTTGAACAGTACCTCTCAGCGCATGGTGGAGCTCGAAAGTCGTCGTCGTCAGGAGGGGTTGATGGAGTTGAATCAGGTGGCGGGCGAGTTGGCGCAGGTCACCGAAGGGTTGCGACGTCTCAAGAGTCGTATGGATCGGTTGGAGATTCGTTCGCCGGTTCGGGGAGTGGTGCAGGAGCTGTTGGTGCGGAGTGTTCAGGGCGTGTTGGCCCCTGGTGGATTGGTAGCTCAGGTGGTGCCCATGGAGGAGACTGTTCATGTGGAAACCCGTATCAACAGTCGTGATATTGGACATGTGACGGTGGGTCAGAAGGTGACCATCAAAGTGCAGACCTACGACTTTGCCCGTTATGGCGGTATTGATGGCATTCTCAAGTCGGTATCCCCCACAACCTTTGAAGATGAGAAGGGTGGCGAGCCGTTCTATAAGGGGCTGGTTCGGCTGGAGAAGAGCTATGTGGGTAATAATCCCAATGAGAACCGCGTACTGCCCGGCATGGTGGTTCAGGCTGACATTCATACCGGCTCCAAGACTCTGGCGGAGTACATCCTGAAGCCCATCTATGCATCGGTGAACAAGGCGTTCCGCGAGCGGTAGAGTGCATGGATTCTTTGGGGGCATCTTGTTGCCCCCTACCCAACACCCCCCAACACCCTCTATATTTTACGAGTCGGGCGAATGGTATGCATCCGCCTGCATCGGAACGGCGATCCGTTTGGCGGATGGCATCAAGGGGAGTTGCGCTCATGGGGCAGAAAAAGTTCAAGAAAACGGACCGCAAGGTGTTGCACCGCATCATTCGTGCCCGGCGTGATATGCGCCATTTCAAGCCCAATAGTTCGGTGGATATATCGGCCTTGCAGCGTATTTTGGAGGCGGGACATGCGGCTCCTTCGGTGGCGCTCACTCAGCCTTGGCGTTTTGTACGGGTGATGGATCGTGGCTTGCGTCAATCGCTGGCCGATGAGGTGCGTCGGGAGCGGCGTCTTACCTCCTACGAGATGGGCACACGTCGGGAGCAGTTTTTGCGTCTCAAGGTGGAGGGTATTCTGGAGTGCGCCGAGCTGATTGCGGTGGTCATGCCGCCGGATGATGAGAATCCCTTTGGGCGGCGCACCATGCCGGAAGAGATGCGCATCGCCTCATGTGCCTGCGCCATTCAGAATATGTGGCTGGCCGCTCGGGTCGAGAATCTTGGCATGGGCTGGGTCTCCTTTTTTGACCCGGAGGTGGTTCGGGAACTTCTTCAGGCTCCAGAGGGCTCCAAGCCGTTGGCGCTGCTCTGTCTGGGGCCGGTGAAGGCGTTCTATCCTGAACCGATGCTGGCGTTGGAGGAGTGGACCCTGGGGACGTCTCTCTCCGATTTGATTGGTCTGGATCGTTATCCGGCCGAAGAGGCGCTTCCTGCTTGGGCGGAGCAGGTGCTGGCGGAGTCGGATGAGGAGGATTTTGAAGCGGAGGATGAGCGACCGGAAACCGAAGTGGAGGCTCCTGAAGAGGCCGTTTCTGAAGAGGATCTCCCAGAAGAGATTGAAGCGGCGGATGCTGCCCCGCAGGTTGAAGAGGTTATTTCGGTAGAGGATTTTCCTGAAGAGTCGGACGACGCGCCCCAGGCAGAAGAAGATGTTCCCGAAACGCCTGTGCCTGAAGAGCAAGATGAGGTGCCGCCAGGTGAGGAGACGTCGGTTGAGGCGTATCTTCAGGAAGTACCCAGCGCTCCCGAGCCGTTTGATGTGGCTGAAATTCCTCAGCTTGCGCCGCCGGTGGCTCTTGCGTTGGTTGAAGAAGCTCCGGCGGAAGAGGTCCCAGCAGCAGAAGTCCCGCCTCCAACGCCTGAACTTCCGCCAAGGGCGTTGTCGGAGTCCCCTACAGAGCCAGAGGAGGGTGCGTGACTGCCAAAGCGCTGATGATTCAGGGCACGTCGTCCGATGCCGGGAAGAGTCTGGTGGCGACGGCCCTCTGTCGGGCTCTGCATCGCCAAGGGGTGCGTGTCGCCCCATTCAAGCCGCAGAATATGGCGCTCAATAGTGCCGTCACTATGGATGGAGGCGAGATTGGTCGTGCCCAGGCGGTGCAGGCGGCGGCATGTGGGTTGGATCCGCACATTGATATGAATCCGGTGCTGCTGAAACCCAACAGCGACGTTGGCTCTCAGGTGATCCTGCGAGGTCGAGTCATCGGCAACATGCAGGCGCGGGCGTATCACCACTTCAAGCCCAAGGCGATGGAGACAGCTCTAGAGGCTTTTCGTGATCTTCAGCAGCGTTACGATACCCTTATTATAGAGGGGGCCGGTTCTCCGGCGGAGATCAACCTTCGTCAGGGGGATCTAGCTAATATGGGCTTTGCCGAGGCGGTGGATTGTCCGGTGGTGCTGGTGGGGGATATAGATCGGGGCGGGGTGTTTGCCCAGTTTGTCGGAACGTTGGATATTCTCTCTCCCTCCGAGCGAAATCGCCTGGGTGGGATGATTATCAACAAATTTCGTGGCGATGTGGCTCTGCTGAAACCGGGGATCGACTGGCTTGAGCAGCGGGTGAGCAAGCCGGTTTATGGTGTATTGCCGTTTGTCGCCGGACTCTATCTGGCGGCGGAGGATAGTTTTTTCGACCTGGAAGCGGGGCGTGTGGAGGCGGGCGTTGCGCCATTCCGGGTGGTGGTTCCCCGGCTCCCGCGACTGAGCAACCATACCGACATGGATCCCCTTAGACTCCACCCGCGGGTGGATTTGGTCTGGGTGGGGGCCGGTGAGGCTATTCCGGGGGCCGACCTGATCATCCTTCCGGGCAGTAAAAGCGTCATGGCCGATCTCTCCTGGCTGCGTGATCAGGGTTGGGAAGCGGTGATTCAGCGTCATCTTCGTTATGGCGGTCGTGTCATGGGGATCTGCGGCGGCTATCAGATGCTGGGTGAGACGCTGGAGGATCCCGAGGGTGTTGAGGGAAGAGCTGGGACTGGTCTGGGGCTTGGTTGGTTGCCGATGTCCACTCGTTTTAAAGGGGATAAGCGTCTGACCCCCAATCAGGGAGAGCTTTCGGTAGGGGTTAAGGGGAGGGATGGGGTCTCTGTCGAGGGGTATGAGATTCATATGGGGGTCTCCAGCGGTCCAGCGCTTTCGCGTCCGGCTATGATTCTGGAAGAGGGGGCGCATGGTGCTGTGAGCCTTGATGATCAAGTGATGGGGAGTTATCTGCATGGCCTGTTTGACCATCCTGAAGCGTGCTCGGCACTCCTGGAGTGGGCTGGAATGGAGGGGCAGGCCGCGGTTCATGACGAGGCGCTGGCAACACGTCGCGAGGCGGAGTTCGATCGACTGGCAGATGCCCTGGAAGAGGGCGTGGACGTGGCGGCATTGATGAGATTGTAACCCTACAGAGCAGATCGCTCAGATAAGCACTTCCCAAAAAAAAAGGGGGTGTTTCTCCCACATGAAAGAAGAAACACCCCGAGTAGTCTCCCTGCCCCCCCATTCATCTTTTACGTTTGGGAAGGAAGACAGCGGGATCTAATGACATAAGCTCAGTAGTCAACTAGATCAAGGTGAACCTATTGTAAATTATGCGGATGAGAGATTCAATTCAGGTGTGTTACGTAGGGCATTAGGTAGAAACCCTGTATCAACTAGGTGGTTTTACTCAGGCTGCCAGCTCTGTTGGCGTGGTTGCCAGCTCCCAGCTCTCTTGCAGGTTTCGTCCGAGCAGATTGACCAGTTCGGTGTCCTGATGGCCCACGGTGGCCATGTTTTGCAGAATATCCAACGCTTTCTCTTTGCTGAGAGGGCGGCGGTATGGGCGGTTCTGAACCAGTGCTTGAAATATGTCTGCAACGGCGATTAGTCGCGCCTCCAGCTCCAATTTCTCCCCTTCAAGTCGGTAGGGGTATCCGTCTCCGCTGGGCTTTTCATGATGAAAACCTGCCCAGCGTGCCACTTTTTCAAACGGCTCAATACGGCTTAGAATTTGGTAGGAGTCGAAGGAGTGGCGTTGAATAATGGCGCGTTCGTCGGCGGTTAGTGCCCCTTTTTTCTCCAGCACCTCATCGGGAACCCGCATTTTGCCGATATCGTGCAGAAGGCCGGCAATCTCAATCCATTGAATGGTTGTTTTGTCCAGGCCCAACCAGCCTCCCATGCCACGGGCCAGCCGTGCTACGCCGTGGGAGTGATCGGCAGTAAAGGGGCTTTTGGCATCCACCACCTGGGCAAACAGGCTGGCAAACTGTCGCATCTGCTTGAAGGTGAGGGGGCTCTCTTTCTCAAGTACCCGGCTACGCAGAATGCGCTCCAGCTCGGAAGGAACGTCAAGACAGAGCCAGAACGACCCCTTACGTGAGGCGCGCATAAAGGCCTCTACCAGTTCAGGTGCAAACAGACCGCCGGCATGAGGGCGGATCTCCCCTTGAATTTTCTCCACATGAGCCAGAATCGAGGCTTTGGGATAGTATGCGGTAAGTACGTCGATACGGTCGGCCAGAAAGATGGCGTTGCTAAGGATCGCACGTTCCTTGTCTGGAAAGCGATCAGCCATCATCCGTGACCAGGGAGAGTGGTGGTAGAGGGCCAGTGTTGCCAGAGAGCAGTATGGGTCAAACGAAGCCAATGCCATCCATCCCGCTTTGCAGTGCGGGAGGAATCCCTCTGGGCGCTTGAGTCCTGCGTCAACCACCTGTTGGAACTCTCGGCTGGAAGATATTCCGAAGTCGTGAAGCAGTCCGCCAAACACCAATTCTTGGATGGTTTTTGGGCTCCAGCCCATCTCTACGGCGATTTCGCTGACCAGATAGGCGACCCGCTTACCGTGTTGGTGGTTGTCAGCATCCAACATATCCAACATGTCGGTCAGAACGAAGGTTAACTCTTCCAGGTCAAAAGTGGCAGATGATGTGTATGACATAGTATTCCTTAAAGAAAATAAATCACAAATAAATTTAGTATATGATTTGTATCTGTTTTGTATTATGGGGGTATTGTATCGGTGGCCACTTAGGGCAATCAAGTTAGGGTTTACTTCTACAAGGCGTAGGGATACCCCCCCCCATTTGGTTGGGACAACCAGCATGAATATGGTGGTGTTATGAGTGGTGCGTGGAATTTAGTGCGGGGGCGTATGAATCCGATCAGGAAATCGGATCAGTCGTTCTTTGGCGTAGCGCCATGTTGCGTGAGGTTTTGGATCATTTGAATCAGCTCCGGGACCGAAGCGGCACTCATCTTTCCCATCACGTTGGCCCGGTGTTTCTCCACCGTTTTGATACTGATTCCAAGTTGATCGGCGATGGATTTATTGAGATTGCCGAGGATGATTTTATCCAGTACCTCTCGTTCACGACGCGTCAACCGTTCAAATCGTGCTTGAATATGACGCAGAGCCTTTTTGCGTTGTTGAGTTTCGGCATTTTTTCGTAGTGCCTTCTGGATGCATTCAAGAAGGTATTGGTTATTGAAAGGCTTTTCAATAAAGTCAAAGGCTCCTTGCTTCATGGCACGGATCGCCATGGGAACGTCGGCATGTCCAGTTATGAAGATCACCGGCATTTTATTGTTGCGGGTGTTGAGCATCTCCTGTATTTCCAGCCCGCTGATCTCCGGCATACGTACATCCAGCAGAATGCACCCGCTCCATTCATGGCGATAGGATTCCATGAAACTCGAAGCGTTCTCGAATACTTTGCATGAAATGCCGATAGATCTCAGAATAAGCGTGATGATCATCCCGACATCGGGATGGTCATCTACGACATAGACCGTGGCATCCATATTTGTCATGAGAGGTTCCGCTTGGATGTTGAACCCAGTTGGATGAGGATACAGCTTATAGGTGATTATATAAAATCACCAATTAGTCTACTTGATAACATGTGAGGCATCGTGTGAAAAGGGGTGCTATGCTGGATCCGTAGTCTCGGCACTGTTCAAGGAAGTCGTACCACTTTTTCGGATGGGCCAAGATGGTCTCTTCGGCCATGGGGAGTCCCGGAAAATGGTGGGCAAGGGCAGCGGCATACAGTCCACTTCCCCCGATGGTTCTCTGAACACCATGGTGGAATATTGATACACCCATCTTGCCGCAAGAGGGTGAGCGTGACTTAAGAAGAAAACCTGAGAAACAAGTTTTAGAGAGTACCGCCATATGAGCCCGTAGCCAATGTTGCATGCGTTTGCTGTGATCCTGGCCGTTTTCGATGACCACCAAGCGTGGATTGCCAGGTTCCCCCTCCAGCCGCATGGGGGGGCGTGGGGTTGGCAGGCCGCATGCTGATTCAGGGCAGATTTCCAGCCATTGGATGGGGGGCTCTGAAGGGGGAAGGGGTGGGAAGAGTTGTTGTTTGTGGCCGCCATCATATCGTGTGGTGCGGCCAAGGAGGCAGGCGCTGATTCCCAAGGTAAGAGGTTGGATCATGGCAGAAAATGGCCACCAGGGGGTAGGCGCTGCGCCCCCTGGTGAAGACCATGGATCAGGCGTCGCCGGATTGGGTGGAGCAGGTGTTGAGCCCGATGATTGGATAGAGGGGGCAGAAATTGATCAGGCCGGTCAGAAGCGGCACGACGCCGACCCATCCATAGACGGTTTGCGGACCGACAAACACCATGGTGATCAGTGCAGCACCGATGACGATGCGAAGAATTTTATCGATGCCGCCAACATTCTTTTTCATGATAATAACTCCAAAAGGGGATGCGATTCACAGCCAGCAAGGGCGATTATTGAGAGGGGAGCTTTGGTATTGGACTGGTCGGGTATGGAAAAGTTTCATGAACGATCCAATTTTATTGAGCATGGATGATGTCGGAAGATTTCTCAAGTCGAATCGGGCCGGCAATGTGGAATGAGGTGAGCGTGTGGATAGTCATAGCGCGTCGGTGAGTTGGGTGATTGGGGTGACGGACGATGGGCCGGATCGATTGGTTCCGGCTGCGGCGCGCCAGATTGGGGAAGCGGACCTTGTGGTAGGCGATGGACGCTTTCTGCATCAATACGGCCCTCTGATGAAAGAGGGGGTGGAGGCGCGGGAGATCAAGGGGCGCATTCGTGCGGTGCCGGGATGGCTGGAGGAGGCGGCTGCCTTGGGACGCAAGGCGGTGGTTCTGGCCACCGGTGATCCAATGTTTCACGGTATTGGCGGCTATCTGGCACGGCATCTGCCGCCGGATCAGTTGCGGGTTCTGGGGACGATCTCTACGCTTCAGGCGGCCTTTGAGCGGCTGATGCTGCCTTGGGATGGGGCGCTGAGGATCTCGATTCATCGGCGAGATGATGGGGATTGGGAGGATGAATCCGGGCCGGATCATGTCCTCTATCCCCTGTGGCTGGCTTTGGGGGAGGCCGATCTGATTGGTTTGCTCACCAGTCCCGATAATGGACCGGATCGTATCGCCCGCATGATTGTCTCCACCGGACTGGCTGCCCGCTTTACCCTTACGGTTTGTGAACGCATGGGAAGCGGCGAGGAGCGAATCATTCACGCCCTGGCTCCAGAGGAGGCGGCGAACCGCACCTTTGTCTCTCCCAATGTGGTGGTGTTGATGCGTACGGAGATCGTAAACGAGCTGGCGCTGAAGAATCTGCCGGTATTTGGGATCCCGGATCGCTGTTTTCAAGAGAACATCTCCCGCAAGGGGTTGATGACCAAACGCGAGGCCAGGGCCGTGACCTTGGCCGTGTTGGCGCTTCGGCCTACGGATGTGGTGTGGGACATAGGGGCTGGATCGGGATCCATCGGTTTGGAGGCGGCGCGGTTGATTCCCGGCGGACGGGTATTTGCCATTGAGAAGGATCCGGGGCGGGTACGGGAGATTCGACGCAATCAAGCGGTTTTGGATGTGTATAACTATCGTATTGATGCCGGGCGGGCTGCGGTAGGTATCCATGACTGGCCCGATCCGGATGCGGTGTTTATGGGGGGTAGTGGTGGAGAGTTGGCGGAGTTGATCTGCGAGGTGAGTCAGCGGCTCCGTCCAGGGGGGCGGTTAGTGATGAATTTCATTGCTTTGGAGAATTTGGCCATCGCTATGGCTTCGCTCTCCCAGTGCCATTTTTCCTGGGATGTAATCCAGCTGCAAGCGGCCCGGTCCAAGCCCATCTTGGATATGAATCGTCTCAGTGCCGACACGCCGTTATGGATTCTGACCGCCCAGCGCAAGGAGGAGAACCCAGCGGATCCCAGCTCAGACCAACTGCCCGATGAGATTGGTTCATGAGTCGTCAAGGGAGGATGACCATACGTCAGGCGACACCGAAGGACATCCCTTTTGTGGTGGAGCAGGAGTCTCGTGCGGACTATCGTCACTACATTCAGCACTGGAGTTTTGAGCAGCATGCCGAGGCGCTGCACAACCCGGATTTGCGCTATCACCTGATTGTTGGGTCCGATGGCGGGCGTCTCGGCTATACGATTCATACCGGGCTGCTCTCTCCTCACCGCTCTATCTATTTACAGAGGCTGGTGGTGGTAGAACCGGGGCAGGGCGTTGGGCGGCTTTTGCTCATGCGGTTGATGGAGATCGCCTTTGAACAGTGGGGGGCACACCGATACTGGTTGCATGTTTTTTCCGAGAATGCGCGCGCACGGGCACTCTACCGCTCGCTTGAGTTTCAGGAAGAGGGTCAACATCGGGATGCCATTTTACTCTATGGGGTGTTCAAATCCCCCATCTCCATGGCGGTTTTGGAGGATGAGTGGTGGGCTAATCTTCACGCACAAATTGACCCCAAGACCTTCCCCAGTATAGCTTAGCGCCATCTGAGCGATGGTGTATTCCACATGAGGAGATCAAAGCGTGCGTGGTGAAAAGGGGTATCAAGCAGGGCGCGTCGGTCGGCTGATCGGTGCCAGTTTGGGGCCTGGTGATCCAGGCTGGATAACGCGTGCGGCGTGGGATGCACTGGAGAACAGCCCCTGCTGGGCCTGGCCGGTAAGTCGCAAGAATCTGGAAGGGTATGCCCTGGCCATTGCCAAACGGGCAGGATTGCAGCCGCCGGAAGGCTCCCTGGCGTTGGATTTTCCCATGGTGCGCGATCCGGCCCGGCTGGCGTCCAGTTGGCAGGCGGCGGCTGAAGCGGTGATTCCCCGTCTGCGTGGTGGGGAGGATGTGGCGTTTCTGGTGGAGGGGGATGCGTCATTTTTTGCCACTTTCGGCTATCTGGCCCAGTATGTAAGAGCCCTGGATCCCTCCATTGAGATTGAGGTGATTCCCGGCGTCTCATCGCCCAACGCCTCGGCGGCGTTGGCGGGTATTCCGTTGGCCGAAGGGGAGGGATCCTTGGCGATTCACGCCGCCCCTTCGGCGGTGGCGCGACTGGATCAACTGCTGGAGATGTTTCAGACCGTCGTGCTGCTCAAAGTGCGTCCGGTGTTGGATGAGCTGATCGCTCTTCTTGAGCAGCGTGCTCTGCTGGAGCGAGCCATCTTTGTGGAGCGTGTCGGGGCCCCGGAACAGCGGGTGGTGACCGATGTGTCCACCCTGCGCGGTGAGCGGGTTCATTACCTGTCGCTGCTGATCATCAGGAGTCATCCTGCACAATGATTTCCTTGGAAATCGTCGCGATTCGGTATTGTTTCAGGGTAATACAGTAAAATGTTTTCGCTATGATTTCTTTTTCGGAAATAGTTACGGATAGTAAAGAAACCCTATGATTTCTTCTGCATCGCGTCCTCGGCGTATAGCCCTTATTGCCATCACCAAGCGTGGTGTTTCCCGTGCGGTTTCTTTGGCGCGCCTCTGGGAGGGCGAGGTGGATCTGTTTGCCATGCGTCCTCATCATCAAACAGTGGATGCTTCGGGGGTGCGTTTTATCCCATTTGACAAACCATTGCGGGACCACATGCCGGATTGGTTCCAGAGGTATGGGGCACTGGTTTTGTTTCTCTCGGCTGGTGCGGTGACGCGGCTCATCGCTCCCCATCTGCGGGACAAGCGTCAGGATCCGGCGGTATTGGCACTGGATGAGGGGGGTGGGTTTGTCATTCCGCTTCTATCGGGGCATGTGGGCGGTGCCAATGATCTGGCCCGGCAGGTGGCCGAGCTACTGGGGGCTGCGCCGGTCATATCCACCGCGACAGACAGCTCTGGAACCCTTCCGGTGGATGTGCTGGGGCAGTCGTTGGGTTGGCGAGTAGAGGGTGAGCCGGAGATATTGAAACGTGTGGCGGCTCTGCTGGTAAATGGAGATCCTGTGGCGTTGGTACAGAGTCATGGTAGTCGTTCCTGGCGACGGGCCTTTGAGCCGTTTCCTGCCAACATCACCACTCTGGCCCAGGTGGAATCTGCCGACCCGACCCACTATCAGGCACTGCTGCTCATCAGTCGTGATCCAGTAGGGCCGGAGTTGGCAGAGCGCTGGGCCGGGCGGCTGGTGTGTTATCAGCCACCCAAAGGTCAGGGAGCGCCTTTGGCCGTGGGGTTAGGATGTGATCGTGGGGCCTGTTTCGACACCATGGTCGGGGCGTTGCGCGGCGGGCTGGCCTCGGCCCGGCTGTTGATGGAGGATGTGCAGGCCTTCACCACGATCGATCGCAAGAAGAACGAACCCTGTATGCGTCAATTGGCCCTGGAGCGGGATCTGGATCTCTCGCTCTATCCTGCCGCAGCGTTGGCAAAGGTGACGGTTCCCAACCCTTCTGAGACGGTGCTCAAATATATGGGAACCCCCTCGGTCTCTGAAGCTGCAGCGTTATTGGAGGCTGGGGGCGGTCTGGACGATCTTCTGGTGGAGAAATATCGTTTCAAGGGGCCGGATGGTAAGAATGCCACGGTCTCCATGGCCCGCATTCGGGGTGAGAAGGGGGTTGCATCGGCATCCGAAGGGTCATCATCAGAAACGGCTTTTCAAACGGGTGGTGAATTGGCCATTGTCGGCATCGGTCCCGGTGATGCCTGGAATATGACCGCCCGTGCTCGGGATGCCATTCATCGGGCGGATGTGGTGGTGGGGTATAAGACCTATCTGGATCTAATTGCGCCCATGCTGGTGGGCAAAGAGACCGCTGCCAGCGGCATGCGTGGTGAAGTAGAGCGATGTGGCGATGCGTGTCGCCGGGCGTTGAACGGGCAGCGGGTGGCGTTGATCTCCTCTGGGGATGCGGGGATTTACGGTATGGCTGGGCTGGCCTACGAGGTGCTGTTTGAAGCGGGATGGAGCCCGGATAACGGGCCACCGGTGATGGTGATTCCCGGTGTGACGGCCCTGAGTGCCTGCGCCTCCCTGGCTGGAGCCCCGTTAACCCATGATTTTTGTGCGGTTTCACTGTCGGACCTGCTCACCCCGTGGGGGGTGATTGAGGCGCGTTTGGAAGCCGCCGCTCAGGCCGATTTTGTCACAGCTCTCTACAATCCAAAAAGCCGTAAACGGGTGACCCATCTGCTACGGGCGGTGGAGATTTTTCTGAGCCATCGCCAGCCGGAGACACCGGTGGCCGTCGTAACAGCGGCAGGCCGCACGAGAGAGACCTTGGTGTTGGCCACACTTGGCACATTGGCCGAGTGCGACGTGGGGATGCAGACCACGGTGCTGATCGGCAATAGCCGTAGCTTTGTTCGTCATGGGCGCATGGTGACGCCACGGGGCTATGGGGATAAGTATGGGTTGGATTCAGTCTGAGGCAAGGTGAACATCACCCTTTACCGTCCATCATAGCGACCCTTTGGGCCGGCTTGGGTGTTTTGGGAGTTCGATGTCGTATCAGTCCCATCTCCGAGACGTTTCTCTTCTTTCCGGCGATCTTACGATAGGCCGTTTTGGCTTCCGTCAGCCCGTCATAAGGGCCGACCAACACGCGTAACTGTTCCACCCCGTCCCGTCTCCATACCTTTAAAATCGCCGGATACCCTTTGAATCTCAGCTTGGTGAGCAGTGCCAAGGCCTGCTTGGACTGCTCCAGTGGGAAGGATGCCACTTGCACCGAATAGCGGTGCGGGTCGCTGATAGGGGGTGTCGTGACTGTATTGGGTGTTCTTTTGGGCGCTGTGATAGAGGCGTAGGGCGGCTCTTGTTCGGCATGCTGACTGACACCGATACCAAATGACTTCATTTTGGGGAAGGGATTGCCGCTCAGACGCAGGCTTTCCATGAGTCTTTGAGCCTGTTGCCGCCGGGTAAAGGGTCCAGCCGCAACGCCGATACCGATGCCGCCCTTCTCCATGGGTGTGATCACCTCCAGGGCGGGAATGCCGAAGAACATCAGCGTAGAGACCAGATCGTCGGCCTCCTCCTTGGCACCGGGCGGCAGCGTGGTGAGGTGAACGGTATAGCCATCTGGAAGGTCCGTGCGCGGCTCCAGCGACGTATTGATATGGGAGGGCGTGACGGAGGATTGAGGATTTGATTCTGCCGATATGGCCATGCGGGGATTACGGCTCTCAGGGCTCTTCTGATGCTCGGAGGCGGGGGCGCGCACGGCGTTGATCACCGGCTCCAACTCCACGCGAGAGGGTGCATCCAAGGCGACGTGTTGGGCGGAATTTTGGGGAGTTTGGCGTCTCTCTTCGGTGGCGGTAGGCGCTATGTTAGGTGGATTCTCCTGAAAAGGGACGTCGGGTGCTGCGACGATTTGCGCCGATTTCCGGCCCGGAATACCCATGGAGCGGATGGCATTGCTCATGGGGGTGGTAGGCATGGATAGGGGGCGGTTGCGGGTCAGTAACTGCCGATCTGCAACAGCAGGGGGCGGTTCGACGCTCTGAGGTGTCTGGATAGGATGGGAGAGCGCCACATCCTCCGGCCCGGATGCGTTGGATGGCGCAGAGGTCGGCGCTTCAGGGAGGTTCTCCCAGCCATGGTTGGCCCTTCGCGGTTCTGCTTCCAATTGTGCCGTTGTCTCAGTGACCGCCTCACTGGTTGTGTTCATGGGCGAGACGCGTTCGCCCCGGCCGCCGGAGGTGCCGGTGACAGAGGCGTTGTTTAGAGCAGGCAGGGCGCTGATCGGCTCCAGGTCCGGGCTTAGGGAGAGCGGTATCTCCAGATCCCATGAAGCCTCCTCATGCAATGTCAGGGAGGCGGGTGTGGATGGCATCTCTCCATCGCCATCCCCGCTGGTAAGGATTGGCGTGTGAGGCTGCTGTTTGGCGCGGTGTTTTTCGGCCTCGACGCGCAGACGCTCCCGCTTGGCGGGCGGCCGCTCTTTGAGAGCCTCCATGCGCGGTCCAAGTGGCAGTGGATAGATTTCGGCCAGCTCCTCCTGGCGATTCGCCAAGCCGTTGACATCCTTTGACAAGGAAGCAGAGGTGGTAGGCAGAAGCTTGGGGGTTACCTGAGGCGTGGTTGGGCGCGGACCAGTGGGACCATCCATGGATGGCCTGTTGGAAGGAGGCGTGTCGGTGGCCGGTTTGATCACCTCTCCACCGATCATGGTCTCCAGCAGGATGCCCATGCTGTTCAGCAGCCGAAAGAGACTGAGAAGATGGTTGTACTTCTCATCCACCATGGAGATGCGCGAGGTGGAGAGCTCATTCTCCGAATTGAGCACATCCAGCAGCGTCCGTTCACCCAGCAAGAACTGCTCGTGGTAGGAGGCGGTTACCGAGCGGTTGACCTCGATATAGCTCTTGAGGTGCGTCATACGGTTTTTAGCGGTCTCCATGGCCTGCCAGGCGTTGCGCACGCCATTGATGACGGTGCGTTGGGACTCCTCCAGCTGGCGCCGGGATTGATCTACCAGTTTGATGTTCTCCTTATGCTGGGAGATGTCCGACCAACCGTTAAACAGGTTGTAGCTGAGACTGACCATGGCGCTGCCGGTTTGGAGATGGCTTTTGGAGCCGCTACTGTTGTCACTCTTCTGCCACTCCAGGTCGAGATCCACGGTTGGCAGAAAGGCCGATAGGCCGCTCTTACGGTCTGCCCGTTTGCCGTCCAGTGTCGCCTGAGCCGACAGGAGCGTCGGATGGTGCTCCATGGCGATGTTGACGGCCTCATCCAGGGAGGACGGGAGGATGGTGCTGGTGATTTCCGGCGGCGTCAGCTCGGAGGGCGACTGCCCGACGGCGGTATTAAAGCGATCCACCGCCGTTTGTAACACGCCACGGCTCCCCTCGAAATCGGAGCGGGCCAGATCCAGGCGGCTTTTGGCCTGCCGGACATCCACCGTGGTGACGGTGCCTATCTCCAGCATTTCGCCCATCTTTTGGTGGATATCCTCAAAGCGGCGGATGTTCTCTCCGAGAAGCTTAAGTCGTTCGTCGGCCCGCAGGGTCTCAATGTAGGACTCCACCGTCTCCAGGGTGATGCGCTCCATGGCGTACTGCACATCATGTTTCAGCGCGGCATGGTTGGCTCTGGCTTTCTCCACGTCATGCTTGGTCTGAAAGCCATCGAATAGCGGTTGGCTAAGGGTTAATCCGGCCTGACCCACCGTCATGGCGTGAAAGCGGGTAGGGGCGGCAGACAGGGAATCCCGTCGGGAGCGCTCCTGTCCCCGAGAGATGGTGAAATCCACCGTCGGAAGATAGCCCGCATAGGCCTGAAATACCCGTTGCCGCAGAACCCGTTCTTCCTCTTGAGCCGCCAGCACGGTGGGGTGTGTCTGAATAGAGGTCATCACGGCTTCGTGGAGGGTTTGGGCCTCCAAGGCGTTCGGGAGTGCAAGGCAGCTCAGACCCAGAAACAGCGTAAGTCGGGCCAGAGTGGGGGATAATGGGGGCGTGGTGGATGGTGCGCGCCTCTCATCCTCCGCCTGATGGCGGCTGGATGGGGGTGCGGCCAGAGTGCCGCAAGGGGGAGAAAGGCGCTTCACCGTGAATCGGATCCTTTGTCACGCCGGACACCGCTCCGTCCTGGAGGGGAGGGCCAAGCGTGGGGTCAAGCGAGATATCGCGTTCTTACATGCATGAGAAGCAATTATTGTTCCTCTCTTTGTAATGTTATGAATTGTATAGGAAATTTAAATCATGGGCGGGCATGACCAAGTGGATGGGTGGGGTGTGGGTGGTTACAACATCCAGGCTATTTGCAAGCGCGTGTTAGTGGAGGTGGAACAGAGGTCAGGGTCTGTAGTTGTGCGGAAGGATGGGCATGATGGGGGGTGTTTGTGCCCCGGAGGTAGCGTCTATTGGCTTATGCTGAAGCAGTCACTTTCTTTGGCTCTATTAATGATTGCTCTATTAATGATTGCTCTATTAATGATTGCTCTATTAATGGCTGCTCTATTTGGATTTCTGGAAGCATTTGTTGAATGTATGGTGAAAGTTTAGTGAATCCAGTTGAAATCGTTACACTACGTTATCCGCATTCTGTGGATCTAATCGTTTACGCCAAATGTTTCCTCTCCATGAAAAGCTAACATCCCCACAAACCCCTCCTCCACCCCCCGAGTAAACCCAACAAAATCACAAATATCCGAAGCAATAATCCCCTCCCGCAACCCCTCCCGCAATTCCCTCATCCGCTCCAAATCTCCAACCAACTCCAACACCACCTCCAAATACGCCTCTTCAGAGTGAACGGTCAGCTCAGGCAACCCCGTGTGCACCAGAATATCTCCGGCCATGCGTCCGATGAATCCATCTCCCATCAGCGAAACTACCGGCACCCCCATCCATAGCGCCTGAAAGGTGGTGGTGGCCCCGGTGAAGGGAAAGGGATCCAATGCAATATCGACTTGGTTGTAGTGGTTGAGGTGATCAAACCGATTGTCGTTATCTCCCAGAATGGTCAGCCGGGCAGGATCGATGCCTTGCTCCCGGAACAGCTCGCGGAATCGATCTGCAAGCGCCTGAACTTTGAACTGTTTATGATACTTAAGTATCAAACGTGCATCGGGAACCGCCTTGAGAATGTCTGCCCAGAGCGCCACGACGGGGGGGGTGATCTTGGTGGGGTTGTTGAACGAACCAAAGGTGATGAACCCATTGCGATCCGCAGGAAGAGGCCCCACATCCGGCGCGCCCTCCAGAGGTGGGTAGCTGTAGAATACCGGCAGTCGCCAAAGGGTCTCGCTGAACCGTTCTACCGTCTCGCCGGGTGGGTGAATTACTGAATCGGTGAGCCAGTAGTCCATGGTCTCCAGAGTGGTGGAGGCGCCGTTATGGAAACTCACCTGTACAGGGGCGGGACGGCGGGCGGCGACCAGAATACGGTTTTCATCAAACAGGCCCGCCAGATAGACCATGATATGAATCCGATCTTCCCGGACCATGTCGGCCACTTGATCATCGGTCAGGCCCCGTGTGGGACGCCAGTGGTCCATGTGCTGTTTGATCTTGCGGGTGTGCTGATCCTCCTTGGCCAGTTCGGCATAGGCAAAGATCTCAAATTTTTCGTGATTGTGTGAGGAGAGTAGCGGATAGATGTTATGCCCCACCGGATGGTTGCGAAAGTCGGACGACAGATAGCCGATGCGGAGACGTTCACCGGGTGCAAGAGGCACCTCGGGACGAGGCGGTGGGTCTCCAGGGGGCAGGCAGGCGGCCATATGTCGGGCGGTCAGTTCGTAACGCGCATCCGGGCTCATGTCCGGTACATAGAGCAGCGCATTGACCAGATTCTTCACCATGGCGTAGCTGCTGCCCAGCGTCAGAGCACGGGCGTAGCTCTCCACCGCCTCTTTCAGGCGTCCAACGCGCTTTAAGGCGTTGCCTAAGCTGCTGTGGGCCTCGGGATAGGTAGGGTCGGCGGCAATGGCGCGCTCTAGAACAGGGATCGCCTCATCCAGCGCGCCAAGCTCGGTGAGTGCATGGCCCAAGCTGTTGAGGGGGCCGGGATCGTCCGGGCGCACCTGCAGAACTCTTTGGAAAATGGGCACCGCCTCGGTGAAGTGCTTCTGTTGCAGGTGGGCGTGGCCAATGTTGTTGAGCGCCTGAGATAGCGCGGGATTTAGTTCCAAGGCCCGTTCATAACCGGCGATGGCCTCATCAAAGCGTTTCTGCAAGCGTAGCGTGTTGCCGCGATTGTAGTGGACATTGGCGTAGTTGGGCTGAATGGCCACAGCGCGATCATAGAGGGCAATGGCTTCGTCGTACCGCTCCAGCTCGGTGAGGACATTGCCCAGATTGTTGAGGGCATCCACATGGTTGGGTTGCAGTGCCAGTACTGCCTGGAGGCTGGCGATGCCCTCGCTCTTCTGGTTGAGTTGCAGATGGACTCCGGCCATCATCAGATGGGCGGTAATCATATCTGGATTGAGCGCTACGGCCCGTTGATAGCTGGCGATGGCCTCTTCAAGACGGCCCAAATCACGCAGGGTGGTGCCGAGATTATTGTGCGCTTCGGGGAGGTTGGGATTGGCCAGTAGAGCCTTGCGAATCAGTGGTTCAGCCTCTGTTAGATGACCCTGCTGTTGGGCGATCACCCCTAATAGATGCAGAGCGTCCGAGTGATTGGGGGTGTGCTCCAGAACCTGCCGGTAGAGTCTCTGGGCCTGGGGTAGCGCGCCGGATTGGTGGTGATGTACCGCCAGATTGATGAGTTGCTGAATATTGATGCTGGGTGTTGGCATGACAGGCTATCCGTTATTGGCGTCCGGTTGAATATCCGT
This sequence comes from Magnetococcales bacterium, assembly GCA_015233785.1. Lineage (GTDB taxonomy): Bacteria > Pseudomonadota > Magnetococcia > Magnetococcales > JADFWT01 > JADFWT01. The sequence goes on along the minus strand of JADFWT010000020.1, from coordinate 7,808 downwards.
ATGACTATATGGGATCTCTTCAGGCTGGGCTGGACTGATTCTATCCCACATCTCCAGATAGTGTTGTTCGACATGCTTGGCATACTGCACCCCATCACAGAGCGGCGAGGCCAAAACCCGATCTCGAAGCGCCTGACGAAGGGTTTGCAACGGCTCCAGGTCAGAGGCCAATGCCACCACTTTGGCGACATAATCATCGGGTGAATGCGTCGCCAAATCCGCTAGTCCGGCGTGGGTGACGATATCTCCGGCCATGCGCCCTATAAACCGCTCTCCCGGCCATGTCACCACCGGCACTCCCATCCAGAGTGCCTGGAATGTTGTAGTTGCGCCGGTAAAGGGGAAGGGGTCCAGGGCGATATCCACGTCGTTGTAGAGCGCCAAGTGGTCTCGGGAGGAGGATTCATGGTTGATGATTTCCAGCCGGTGCGGGTCGACGCCGTAACGGGCGAAGCGGCCCAGCAGGCGCTCTTGGAAATCTCCCACGCCGAAGCGCTCCCGATATTTAAGGCGAAGTCGGGCATCTGGAAGCACCTTCATGATTCGCGCCCAGAGTGCAATCACCTCCCGGTTGAGTTTGGTGGGATTGTTGAACGACGCCAGGGTGGGATACCCGTGGCGCAGAGCTGGAAGCGGTCCCACATCCGGGGTCTCCTCAAGCGGTGCAAAGCAGTAGAAGTGGGGCAGACGTATCAACTGCTCGGTGAAGGTCTCCCGGTTGGCCTGTGGGGGGTGGAGATAGCTGTCGGTGAGCCAGTAGTCCATGGCGGGCAGGGCGGTGGTAGTGCCGTTATGAAAGCTCACCTGGACGGGGGCCGGACGGTAGATGGCGGCCTGCACCCGGTTGTCGTCGAACAGTCCTGCCAGATAGACCATAATATCGATGCCATCGTCCCGGATCTGCTTGGCAATGGCATGGTCGCTCTGATGCTCCGTGGAGTGCCAGTGATCCATGAGGGTACGGATCTCGCCGGTGAGATAATCTTCGCTCAGCGGTTCGGCATAGGCGAACAGCTCAAAGCGGCTTCGGTCGTGATGACGTAGCAGAGGCAAGAGATTTTGCCCTACTGGATGGTCTCGAAAATCGGAGGAGAGATAGCCAATCCGCAACCGTCTATTCAGGGGTTTCATGTTGGGGGAGTGATTGGGCTCCAGTGGATTCCAGAGGGGCGGTGTATGGTGTGGGAGGGTGGCCTTGGCCAGGCGATGGCAGGCATCAAACAGCGCCTCCTGGCGCACATCCGGCAGGTAGAGCAGGGTGCAGATAAAGCTTTTTGCCAAGTCGTAATCGGGATGAATCCCCAGCGCCTTGTGATAGCAGGCCAGGGCTTCTTTGAGATAGCCCTGCTGCTTGAATAGATGCCCCATGCTGTTGAGGGCCTCAAAGTGGTGTTTATCCACCAGCAGCGTCTGTCGATAGCAGGCCATGGCCTGATCCAGTTGGCCCAGATCCTTATAGGCGTGGCCCAGATTGTGGTAGGCCTCGGTATATTCAGGTCGAAGTTTGATGGCCTGCTTGAAGTGGGAGATGGCAGCATCCATATCCATGCTATGGGGCGGGCCGTCCGGGGGCTTGGAAGGGGGGGCCTCCATGGGACGATTGCCCAGCGCTAACCAGATGCGTTGGTTCTCCTCCCGGCGCAGAAGGCAGCCGAGATTATTGTGCGCTTCGGCCAGTTCGGGATTCAGGGAGAGGGCGCGTTCAAAGTGGGGTTTTGCATCATCATCACGCTGTAGTTTACGTAGTGCCAGTCCCAAATTGTTATGAGCCTGTGAGAAGTTTGGATCCAGTGCCAGGGCGCTGCTGAAGCGCTCCCGCGCCTCTTCAAACTTCCGCATCTCCAGCAGGATGCTCCCTAGATCATAGTGTGCTTCCACCAGATCGGGTTGAAGTTGAAGCGCAGTTTGGCAACTGTCGGCGGCCTCTTGGAGTTGGCCGGACTCCCGCAGGGCGGCACCCAGATTGGCGTGAATCTCCGCCAGGCCCGGACCACATACCAACGCCTTTCGATAGTGTCGAATCGCCTCTTTGAGCGCGCCCATATCGGCCAGAATGTTGCCCAGATTTCCCCTGGCCACCGGTTGAATCGGGCGAATCTTCAGGGCTTTCTTGATCCATCGTTCTGCACGCTTGAGGTCGCCCCGTTGATGGGCCAAGACGCCCAGCATATGCAGCGCATCCACCTGCTGGGCATCCTCCTTTAACAGCAGATGGTAAAGCCGCTCGGCTTCCGCCAGTTGTCCCTCTTCATGGGCGGCGATGGCCTGAGAGAGTAGGGCCTTAAGGTCGCTTGGTTCATGCATCAGGGTATTGACAACCTCAAAGAGAGCGGGTTGTTGCGATCACCATTAAACCGGCTTGTCGTTACGCTCCCGGTTGTTCCAAATGGCGTACAGCATCTCCTCGAAAGAGTGTGCATAACCTGCTCCATCCAGCAGTGGGGAGGCTTCGATTCGGGGGCGCATTTCCTGGCGCATGGTGCGCAGTGCCGCCAGATCTTCTGCCAGCGCCACGGCTTTGTCGGCGTATGCTTCCTGGGTATTGACGGCCAGTTCGGCATATCCGCCATGGACCAGAATATCACCCGCCATCCGACCGGCAAAGCGATCCCCCAGCAGCGAGATAACCGGCACGCCCATCCAGAGGGATTGGAAGGTGGTGGTGGCTCCGGTAAAGGGGAAGGGGTCCAGGGCGATATCGGCTCGGTTGTAGAGTGCCAGATGGGGGATCTCTTCATCGGTGCCGCGCAACAGCTCCAGACGGCTTGGATCGATGCCGCACTTCTCAAAGGCGGCAGTCAATTGGTTTCTCAACATGGGGCTGGCCAGCACGTTGCGATACTTGAGCAGCAGTCGGGAACCGGGTGTTCGGTTGAGAATTTCTCCCCACAGTGCGATTACTTCCGGGGTAATCTTGGAGAAATTATTGAGAGAGATGAAGGTGATGTGCCCATTTGAATCAGCAGGCAGCGGTGCCACCGGCGGAGCCTCTTTGGGCGGCGTAAAGAGATAGAAGTGGGGTAGTCGCAGCAGAGTTTCGGTAAAGCGCTCCTGGGTGTTCTCCGGTGGATGCAGAACTGAGTCGGTAAGCCAATAATCCATCTCGCTGAGACCGCTGGTGGCAGCGCTATGGTAGCTGACCTGAATCGGAGCCGGAAGGTGCATGGCAATCTGGGGGCGGTTGGCATCGAAGAGCCCGGCCAGATGGATCAGAATATGGATTCGATCATGGCGAATCTGTTCGGCCAGGGCGGCGTCCGAGAGTGTTCCCACCTCGCGCCATTGGTGGGCTATGTGGCGAAACTTCTGGGTGACGGAGTCCCGCCCCTCCTGGTCGGCGTAACAGAACACTTCACACCGTTCATGATGGCTGAGAAGAGGCAGGATATTAAATCCCACCGGATGATCACGGAAATCCCCCCCCAGATAACCGATACGCAGCTTCTCTCCATCAGAGAGCGATACATTAGGCCGGGTTACCGTTTGTTCCGGCGGAAGAACCGGGCGATGGTCTCGACAGATGTTAAACAGTGTCTCATGATCAATCTGAGGTTGATAGAGATGAGCGCTGATGTAGTTTTTAACGGCGGAAAACCCTAAGACGGCTGCTCCTTTGGCTGCTGCTCGGTAGCAGGCCATGGCGGGTTCCATCTGGCTTAGATCCCGGTAGGCGTTGCCGAGATTATTGTTGGCGTGGACCAGGTCCGGTTCAATCTCCAGGGCTTTCTGGAAGCTGCCAATGGCGCTCTCCAGTTCCCCTTGCATCTCATACACCACCCCAAGATTATTGTGGGCCATGGCCGCGTCGGGATGGATTTCCAACTGTTTGCGAAAATGGTTGGCCGCCTGATCCAGCTCTCCACGATTGCGCAGATAGTTGCCCATATTGTGCAGCGCCTGGGGATGGTTGGGATTAATCCGGAGCGCCATTTTGTAGTGGGCCTCCGCCTCCATGAAGCGCCCGAGGGCTCCCAGGCAGTTGCCGACATTGTTGTAGGCATCGGTAAACTGATCATCCAGTTTAAGGGCGCGCTGGAAGCAGGCCAGTGCCCGCTCCATCTCTCCTTGGTTACTGAGCACCAGTCCGAGTCCGTTATGAAAGCCGGCCATCTCCGGTGCCAGATCGATGGCGCGCTCGAAGCACTCCAGCGCCTCATCCTCCCGTCCCAGGCTCATCAGTACATTGCCGAGATTACCCTGTGCCAGAGCCATATCGGGATCGATGGTCACTGCGGCCTGAATATGGGTCAGGGCGACTTCAAGCTGTCCCACCTGTTGGGCCAGAACGCCCAGAAGATGCATCGCCTCGGCATGGCGCGGATGCACTTGAAGAACCTGCTGATAGATCTGTTCAGCGGCCTGGAGGTTGCCGGCCTGATGGTATTGCAGCGCCGTTTTGATGGCCTCGTCCAGGGTTACTTCCTGGCCGCTATTGGGGCCTTGAGAATGACTGGGATTATGCATGTGGCGGCTCCATGATGCGGAAGCGGTGTGCGCTGGGGGGTTAAAGGGTGGGTACTTTAACATGGGTGCCGGAAAGCTGAAATGAAAACGGCATGGAGGTTGGGAATAGGATTCCCTCCATGCCGCGATTGTTGCCGATTCAGGTTTATGGCGGGCGTATTACTAGGTGCGGAAGAAACCGATACTTTGCTGCATCTGCTGGGCTCTGGCCGAGAGCTCTTCGGATGTGGCGGCCATCTCCTGGGAGACCCCGGCATTTTGTTGGATCACCTGGTCCAATTGTTGGATAGCCTGATTGATCTGGGCGGCCCCCTGATTCTGCTCCATACTGGAGGAGGCGATCTCCTGCACCAATTCAGCGGTTTTGCGAATATCCGGCACCATTCGGTTGATGATCTCGCCGGTGTTCTGAGCAATATCCACGCTGGAGATGGAGAGGGCGCTGATTTCACCCGCAGCGGTCTGACTGCGTTCGGCCAGTTTACGCACTTCGGAGGCAACCACGGCAAAGCCTTTACCGTGTTCACCCGCTCGAGCAGCTTCGATGGCGGCGTTCAGGGCCAGCAGATTGGTTTGGCGGGCAATCTCTTCGACGATGGAGATCTTATCGGCAATCTGCCGCATGGCATGCACCGCTTCGTTGACCGCCTTCTCCCCTTTTTCTGCATCGTCGGCGGCCTTTTCTGCGATGGTTTCGGTCTGTTGGGCATTTTCGCTGTTCTGCTGGATACCGGAGGCCATCTCTTCCATGGCGGCGGATGTCTCTTCGATGGAGGCGGCCTGTTCGGTAGAACCTTGGGCCATACCTTGGGCGGCGTTTGAGAGGCTGTGGCTGCCTTCTGCCACCGATTGGGACGCCTCGCCGATTTCGTGGGCCACCTCTTTGAGTCGGTCCACCATCTTATTCAGCGCATGCACCATATGGCCGACTTCGTCCTGGCGGTTCATGTTGAGTTTATGCGTGAGGTCGCCTTCTGAAACGCGTTCGGCAAAATGGATGCTTTCCAGAATAGGTCCGGTGATGGAGCGGGCGATGATGAAAGCCAGCACCACACCGATCACCAGGGCCAGAATGGAGAGGGTCATCACCGCTGTCCGGGTCTCAACCGCCTTATTGATCATGGTCTCTTCGGTCATGATGTTGTTTTTGGCGGTGGTCACCATCTCGTGCAGGTGGTGTTGCACTTCAGAGAGGTATTTTTGGGTCTCCGTGGAGAAGATGGTTTCCGCCTCGGTTTTTCCGGCCAGATTATTGGTGGCTCGTTTTTGCATTTGGCCCAGTAGTTTCCGAACCTTTACCAAGATAGGCGCTACGTTCTCGCCATAGGCGTCTTTGGCGCTTGTATAGTCACTATTCTCCAGAGCGGTACGGATATTTTTTCCGGCACTATGCAGCTTTTGGTGGATGGGTTCAATCTGGCTCAGCAGAGCCCCAAGCTGTGGATCTTCCGCTTGAAGTTTTTGACCACCCTCCCCATAGATAAATTTCCCCAAGCTGCATTTGGTGTGGTTTAGCTGGACATCAAGCGTGTGCTGATGGGTAAGAATGGCGTTTTGCACCTTAGTGGCCCAGGCCAGATGTTCAGCCTCTTTTTTGGCCAGAAAGGCGGGCAGGGTCTTATCGGCTTGACGAAATACCGATTGGATCTGTTTGGCCGATTCATGGAGATGTTTATGGGGGGCTTCGATAGCGGCCAGGATCGGCCGGAGTTGGGGCAGCATCTTCTCCGACTGCCCGCGCTCTTCGCCGTGGAGCCATTTACCGAAGGCGCAACTGGTTGGGTCAAGCTGCACTTCAAGTTTGGTGATATTATCATCGGTGATAAAGCTGCTCACCTTGTTGGCCCAGTTAAGGTGATCCACCTCTTTTTGCAGGATTTCACCGCGCAGTCGGTTACCGCCTACCACCTCCATACCATCGCCAACCATCTGCGAGATACCGGTAATGGACCAGATACCCACTACAGCAAGAAGAATCAACACACTGCCGATGCCGGTAAGAATTTTTGTTTGCAGGCTCAAATTTTTCCAAAACATGGGGATCGACCTTTTTTGTTAGGGGGGTGGGCCTTTGAGCTTTGGAGCGCATTATTCTGATACTCTACGAGAGCGAGCGTTTGATTCCGAAGCGTATTCTATTGATATTCCAAAGTGGAGATAATTGGCAAGGGGTGGGAAGGGTAAAAACTATTTTTATCGGTTATGGCGTTCTGAGATGCTCTGGGGAGAGGGTGTGGCAGAACCATCACGCCACGACACACCGCCCCCACATATCAAGATAGGCCCTTTCAATCCCCTTGGCATAGCCCGCTCCATCACATAAAGCCGAAGCCGCCAATCCAGCCCGGAGTTCCACCCGCCGAGTACGCAGTTGCTCTAGATCATCCGCGAGGTCCAGAGCCTGCTGTTGATAATCGTCGCTACTCTCAGCCAAGCAGGCATGCAGCCCGGCATGAAACAGAATATCCCCCGCCATCCGCCCAATGAATCGATCCCCCAGCAGGGTGACAACCGGCACCCCCATCCACAGGGCTTGAAAGGTGGTGGTGGCCCCGGTGAAAGGGAAGGGGTCCAGGGCGATGTCGATGGTGTTGTAGCGCGCCAAGTGGGTGTTGAAATCTTCCAGCGCACTGATGAGGTCGATGCGATTCTTTCGAATGCCGTGCCGCTTGAATCTCGCGAGAATCTGCTTTTGCAGTACCGGGTTGCCCAGTTGATCCCGATATTTGAGCTGTAAGCGGGCCGTGGGCAGGGCGCGTAAAATCGAGGACCAGAGGCGGATGACGTCCGGGGTGATTTTGCAGAGATTATTGAAGGAGCCGAAGGTGATGAAGCCGTTGTCGTCTGCTGGCAGGGGGCCGATATCCGGTGCGCCGGAAATCGGTGGATAGTTGTAGAAGATCGGCAGGCGGTAGAGGGTCTCCGTAAAGCGCTCCCGGCTTCCTTCGGTGGGGTGTATAAGTGCGTCGGTGAGCCAGTAATCCATCTGCTCCAGGCCGGTGGTGCAGCCGTTGTGAAAACTTACCTGCACCGGGGCCGGTCGATGGGCCGCTACCAGAATGCGATTGGCATCAAACAGTCCGGCCAGATAGACCATCACCTGAATACCATCTTGGTGGATCTTTTCGGCAATCTGCCGGTCGGTAAGTCCGTGGGTCGGGAACCAGTGGTCGCATTAAAAAACTGCACATGATGGGGATTCTCTCGAGCTTCTTTTTTTGTCTTCAAGTCAGGATACTTCGATAGCAGATGTTGTCTAACCACCTTGAAGAAGGCTGGGCACTCTTTTCGAGTATCCTTACCTAGAAAAGTTTTTATTCCCTGGATAGTAAGAATAAGGTTTG
>JADFWT010000209.1 GCA_015233785.1 Magnetococcales bacterium | reverse complement strand
GTATCAAGTAATGGCGGCCATGATGCTGGTAGGCATTCTCACCACGCTATTCACCCCGGAGCCGGATTCACTCGACGAGGAGGAGACCGACTCAGATACGAAACAGAGCGCACTTTGGGCGCGGATGACGGCATGGACCCTAAAGGCTGTATTTGAGCCGTTTCTGGAGTTCATGCAACGGCCCGGTTGGCATCTGGTACTGCTGTTTATTCTGCTCTATAAATTTGGTGATGCCCTGGCGGGGGTGATGAGCAACCCACTCTACGTAGAGCTGGGCTATAGCGCCAAAGAGGTCGCCACCATCAGTAAGGCATTTGGTCTCTGGGCCACCATCATCGGGGCGGTAATCGGTGGATCCATTGTCCACCGACTAGGCATCATGAAGAGCCTACTGCTCTGCGGCCTGTTGCAGATGATCTCCAACTTGATGTTTGTCTGGCTGGCTGTAGTGGGCCATAACATGTCGGTTCTGATTCTGACCATCGCCATTGAGAATCTCAGCGGCGGCATGGGAACAGCAGCCTTTGTGGCCTATTTATCAGGACTCTGCAACATTGCCTATACAGCCACACAATATGCGCTTCTCTCGTCGTTCATGGCCACTGGGCGCACATTGCTGGCCTCTTCCGGCGGTTGGCTGGCCGATCAGATGAGCTGGGTCAGCTTCTTTCTGGTTACCACAGCGGCGGCTCTACCCGGTCTTATCTTGCTTATATGGATGATGAAACGTTATCCGGCCACCCGTGGGGTTGAGGAGAACTAGAGAAACCGATTAATACTTTATTAATCGACCAACCAGCTACTGTGGCTAATCTCCAGTGCCCTCTTTCTGAAGGCCAACTGCATTGGGACATTGGCCTGATGCCATCGGTTCATGGCGTCGGTGAGAGGGAGGGCGTCAACCTTGTCAATGGTCTGCATATTACCAAAAATACGGCTTATCTTTGGAAAAATATCCGGTGGTGCCTGACCCTTGACCGTAAAGTCGATGTTTCCAGGCGGGGACCCATTCCAGGCCAGGAGGTAACCGTTTATGGCGTTTATTCTCTTCTCTTCGTTGGGTGCATGGAAGAAAAGAAATGGTCCGAACTCACTGCGAATCGTCGCCAAAAACATCTTGTAAGCCTGATCTTTGGATTCGTCATATAGAGAGTTCATCACCACAGCGGCACCCGGCTTCATGCACCGTTTCAAATCCTGAAAGAACTCCTGGGTTACAACATGCAGAGGCGCTCCATCTCCTTGAAATATATCTACAACAACTAGATCATACATCTTCGGGCAGCGAGCGACGAAGGTGCGTGCATCTTCCAGAAAGATGCGATGGCGCTCAGGATGAAAATTAAAAAACTCCTTGGCAACGCGGATGAAGGCTGGGTTGATCTCGACGATATCCACCTCTATCCCACGTTTTGCCAATCGATCCGGAACGATACCAGCGCCGAGCCCCATCACCAGCGCATGCCTGGCATCCCGCGCCCCAATAACGCCCAACCACTCAAGGGCATAGGTGAATGGCGTCAGTGAGGTTCCATCCGCCGTCGCAAAATTCTGCCACAAGCCGTCATGGTAGAGCAGGTGGGTCTTTTTCTGATCGGTGGAGGTGCTTTGAACCACATGCAGAGTGCCGAAACTGGATGGCGTCACATTGACCAAACGCCAAGCGCGCTCGTTATAGAAGTTATCAACATTGATCTGATGCGGATTGTACGAAGTCTGTAGCGGGACAGCCCCGGCAAACACCAGCAGGCCCACAACGATAATCTGAAGCTTATGGGTTTTTGTTAATCGGGCCGGCATGGTGGCGACAATACTGACCCCCGCCAAGATTACAGCCAATATTAGTAACGCCGTATAGTTGGTTACCTTGGGGAGAATCAGAAACGTGGTGGCCAAAACACCAGCCACCGAGCCAAGCGTACTGATGAACAGCACATGACCAACACCATGATCTGAAAGCGATTCATTCTCTTTTTGTTTCGGTTTCTCTTGGATCAACGCCACCACAAAAGGGTTGAGGGCTGATAGATAGAACAGAGGAAATGAGAGAAGAATCGTACAAGCCACAAAACTACCCATCACCAGATCCCATAAGGCAATGGCCTTGAAAAGGGACGGGTAAATGATGGCGGCTCCTACCAGCCACAAGGCAGAGAGGGCAGGGGCAAGATAGAACAGAAAGCGAACCCTGCTACGATGATAGTGCCCGACAGCCCATCCTCCAATCGCATATCCCAGTGCTAAAAAAAGCAGCGTGATGGAGAGAATGCTGGCCCAAATATAGAGACTGACACCAAAATACGGCGTCATAATGCGGGAGGTGATCAGCTCCAGCGCCAACACCACACCGCCGGTTATAAAAATCACCCAGAGTCGAATCAACCCATTCATAGTGCTTGACTTTCAAAGCATAAGATTAAAAAAAACGGCACGCTTATGGATGAACAGAGACCACCGTCTTCCTGTGTAGCCCCCCTACACATCGCCGATAGGAAATATCTACGAGGCAAATTTACGCAGAGGTTCGGCAGGAATTATCTGCTGATGCAGGGCGGCATCATTCCAACTCCCCCCCCAGGCCAGTACAAAAAGCTGGGAGTAGTAGACCACTGGAATACGAAAATTGGTGCCAAACAGTTGGTTCACCTTCTCTTGATAAACCTCCACGTTAAGCTGACATACCGGACAAGGGGTCACGATCACCTCGGCACCGGCCTCTTCCGCCGACTGCAGAATATCCCTAATCAGGTTGCACACCTTCTCCAGCTCGGAGAAGGCCAGCGCACCACCGCAGCAGGCCACTTTTTTGTCGAAAGAAACGGCTGTCGCCCCCACCGCTTCGATCATCTTATCCAGATATTGAGGATTCTCAAAATCGTCGCCGCAAACTCCAAAAGGTCGGTTGGTCTGACACCCCACATAACCGGCTATTTTGACACCGTCAAGAGGATTTTTGACCTTGGATTTCAGCACATCCCAGCCGATGTCCTCAATCAGAACCTCCACCATATGACGAGGCTTGAGAGAACCATCGTAGCTGAGATTGGCCGCTTTCAGAACCTCATCCATATTCTGCTTGATATGGGCATCTTCATTGAGCCGATCGTTGGTCTCACGAAGAGCAAGCCAGCAGGCGGCGCATGTGGCAACCACATCTTTATCACCCTGCTGCTTCTTGGCCAAACTGAGATTACGCGCTGTGAGGGCCATGCGCGGCAGCTCACCACCTTCAGCATAGCCTATCGAGGCGCTACAGCAGTTCCAGTCATCAATCTCTGTGAGTTTGATGTCCAAAATCTCGCACATCGCATTGACAGAGTTTTGCATGTTTACTGCAGAGGCTTGTTTCTCCGAGCTACAGCCGGGATAGAATGTGTACTCTTTCATGAGCCGAGCCCTCTCTCCTTCTTCTCAATCTCCCGTGCTTTTTTCAGCATGGCTTTCAAGCCCGAGTGGCCTCTGATTTTGGACATATGCAGAGGATCCACCTTGAGACGACCGGAGTTAAGCATACTGAGCGCTTGATCCTTCATCTCCATACCCTTCTTCATACCCTCGGTGACGCCGTTGACCATGTAAAGCTTCATGGTCAAAGCCATCTCGCCAACACGTCCACCCTTCACAAGGTTCTCCCACATGATTTTGGCGAACTGGCGGGTTACCTGAGTCTCTGAAGTCTGTTTCTGCTCGACGGCATAGCGGGCCAGCCCGTGAACGATATGCGTGATAGGCAACCCCCGAGGGCAGCGCACTATACAGTTGTAGCACGAGGTACACATCCACATCGATTCACTCTTTAAAACCTCCTCTCTCTTGCCGGCACGAACCAGTTGAAAAAGTTGGCGTGGGGAGTGCTCCCAATGGGGGCCGAGAGGGCATGAGCCAGCACAAACGCCGCACTGCATGCA
>JADFWT010000208.1 GCA_015233785.1 Magnetococcales bacterium | reverse complement strand
CCATGATGGCCTGGAGCCTGAAGAGCGGCCAGTTCGAGGATATGGAAGGCCCGGCCCATCGGATTCTCTACGACGATGATCAGGAGATGATTCCGCCTGAGTCCAGATTAACCGAGGGTGAGAAGTCTCATGGGGATGGTAAGAAGTAGATGCACGCAGGGCACCGCGCCAGCGGGCTCTGTCCCGCAAAAGCTCATGACCGAAGGAGGCGACGCGAAGCGGCGCCGGGCGCAGCCCGTGGGGTGAAAGGGGCAAAGCCCCTAATCCAACAAATTTCTCACCCCACGTAGCCAAACCCAACCAAGCAACCAACCGTCAGAACGATCCGCCGCTGAGCGTATGCACGTAGAGCGAGACCTCTTTGATGGAGAGCGGATCAAGCTTGCGTCCGAACCCCTCGAAGCCGCTGCCCCATGCGGGCATTTTGCCATTGCGCCCTTTGGCAATGCTCTGGTTGATGGCCTTGCGGGAACCGCCGTAGAGCCAGATGCCGTCGGTAAGATTGGGCGCGCCCACAGAGGCTTCCAGGGCCTCGCCTTCCATGGTGCCTTTCAGAGAGCCGTTGCCGAGATCGCCGTGGCAGCCGTTGCAGCCCGCCTCGCCGTTGAACAGCGCTTTGCCTTTAAAGGCTTGAGCTGCGTCGTGGGGCTGGTTGCTGAGACTCAGCACGTAGTCGGTGAGGTTCTCCACCTGGGCGGTGTTGAAGGAGCCGTCATGGGCCTCCAGGTGGGCAGGCATGGCACCGGTACGGCCTGAATCGATGGTTTCGTGAATGGCTGCCAGCGAGCCGCCGTAGAGCCAGTCGTCATCCACCAGGGTCGGAAAGCCCTTGGCACCGATGCCGCCGCTGCCGTGACAGGGGGCGCAGTTATCGCCAAACACCGCCTTGCCGCCGGAGATGGCGTATTGCAGCAGACGTGGATCCTGGCTGATCTCCTTGAGGGACATCTTAGCCAGTTGATCGTCAAAGGGCTTTTGGGCCGCTTTGGCGGTGGCGATCTCTTCATCGAGTTGCTTGTATTGCGACCAGCCCAGGGTGCCTTTGGTAAAGCCGCTGAGCGTGGGCCAAGCCGGGAAGAACACCCAGTAAATCACCGCCCAGACAATGGTGGCGTAAAAGGTGTAGAGCCACCACTTGGGCAGTGGATTATTGTACTCCTTGAGGGGATATCCTTCGTCGTCATCCCATTGATGTCCGGTGGTCTCCACCGGTTTTTTTTCGTCCGCCATGGATCGTCTCCTTGCGTCTCGTTCGGTGAAGAGGGTGTCAGCGCTCTTGGGCGGTGTAGGCGGAGAAGTCCACCAACGTACCCAGCATCTGAAGATAGGCCACCAGAGCATCCAGTTCGGTGATGCGTTTGGCGTCGCCGTCAAAATCATCCAGCACCACCTTGTCGCCGTAGCGCTCAAGCAGGGCATCGGATTCGCTATCGGGGATGGCCTGGGCCTCCAGATCGGCCACGGCGTTTTGAATCATCGATGCGCTGTAGGGCACACCAATGGTCTGCATCACCTCCATACGCTTGGCGATATCGGCGTAGTCCAGGCTGTTTTTCTCCAGCCAGGGGTAGTTGGGCATGACCGACTCCGGCACCAGATTACGGGGACGGCGCATGTGCTCCTGATGCCATAGGCTGGAGTATTTACCACCCACACGGGCCAGATCGGGACCGGTACGTTTGGATCCCCACTGAAAGGGGTGGTCGTACTGGCTTTCGGCGGCCAGGGAGTAGTGACCGTAACGCTCGGTCTCATCCCGGAATGGGCGAATCATCTGCGAGTGGCAGTTGTAGCACCCCTCTCGAAGGTAGATATCGCGACCCTTTAGCTCCAAGGGTGTGTAGGGACGCATCCCTTCGACTTTCTCGATGACGCTATCCAGATAGAAGAGCGGCACAATCTCCACCAGTCCGCCGATGGAGATGACCAGCACCACCAGAATCGACATGAGCGGAATACTTTTTTCAATCGTATCGTGTTTCACAGCTAGGCTCCTTATGCGGAATTCTGAGGGCGGTTTCAGGCGCGTGCAGCCCGGTCGGGGGCCTGACGGATGGTCTTGTAGACGTTGTAGACCATCACCAGCGAACCGAGCAGAAACACCAGCCCGCCCACGGAGCGGATCAAGTAGTAGGGGTGCATGGCGGCGACGGTTTCGGCAAATGAGTAGGTGAGGTTGCCGAACTCGTCGTAGGCGCGCCACATCAGCCCCTGCATGACGCCGGAGATCCACATGGCGGTGATGTAGAGCACCACGCCAATGGTGGAGAGCCAGAAGTGAAGATTGATTAATCCCTTGGAGTAGATTGTCGTGCCGTAGAGGCGAGGCACCATGTGGTAAAGTGCTCCGAAAGAGACCATAGCCACCCAACCCAGCGCACCGGAGTGGACATGTCCGATGGTCCAGTCGGTGTAGTGGGATAGGGCGTTCACCGCCTTGATGGACATCATCGGTCCTTCGAAGGTGGACATACCGTAGAACGACAGTGAGATGATGAAGAAGCGCAAGACTGGGTCGGTGCGCAGCTTATGCCACGCCCCGGAGAGGGTCATGATGCCGTTGATCATGCCGCCCCAGGAGGGGAGCAGCAACATGATGGAGAAGGTGGCCCCAAGTGTGGAGGCCCAATCCGGCAGAGCGGTGTAGTGAAGATGGTGCGGCCCGGCCCAGATGTAGAGAAAGATAATGGCCCAAAAGTGAACGATGGAGAGGCGGTACGAGTATACCGGACGCTCGGCCTGCTTGGGGACGAAATAGTACATCAAGCCCAAAAAGGCGGCGGTGAGGAAGAAGCCCACAGCGTTGTGCCCGTACCACCACTGGATCATGGCATCCTGCACCCCGGAGTAGAGCGAGTAGGAGTCGGTCCAGTTGACCGGTACGGCGGCATTGTTCACCAGATGCAGCACCGCGACCGTGATGATAAAGGCCAGATAGAACCAGTTGGCCACATAGATATGCTTCTCTTTGCGTTTGGCCAGGGTGCCGACGAAGTTGATAAAATAGGCCACCCACACCAGCGTGATGAGAACATCAATGGGCCAGATGGTTTCGGCGTACTCCTTGCCCTGGGAGAGTCCCAGCGGATAGGTGATGACCACCGCCAGCACAATGATGTTCCAGCCCCAGAAGGTGAAGTTGGTGAGGGCGCTGGAGAAGAGCCGCGCCTTGCAGGTGCGCTGCACCACGTAGTAGCTGGTGGCAAACAGCACCGAGCCGCCAAAGGCGAAGATCACCGCCGAGGTGTGCAGAGGCCGCAATCGACCAAAGGATAGGTAGGGACTATCGAAGTTGAGATCCGGGAATGTGAGCTGCCAAGCCAGCAGATCACCCACCAAAAAGCCGACCACGGCATAAATAATCGCCATGATGGAGAACTTTTTGATGACGCCATAGTCGTACATCTCTAGAGGGGGGGTTGAAGCGTGCACCATCCTGCTCCTTCTCTGGCGGCGAAATTCGTTTTCACCGGCCTAAATATGTTGCCCTCCCCTCCCCATTTAAGTTATATATATTAATGTCAGTTCGCCAGCTTTTTTTTCTCTCCACGGCGCTTTTTTTCGGGGATCCCACCATGTCCGATACCCCATCGCTCTATCAATCACATCAAAAGATCTATCCAAAGTACCAAAAAGGCTTCTTTCGTCGCCTGCGATGGCAAGTTATGGGATTGCTTTTAGGGTTCTATTATCTGATGCCCCTGCTGCGCTGGCCACGTGGTCCCGGCCTACCGGATCAGGCGGTGCTGTTTGATCTTCCCCAGCGTAAATTCTACCTGTTCGATCTGGTCATCTGGCCTCAGGAGATCTTTCTTCTCACCTTTTTGCTGATCGGGGCGGCGGTGGGTCTGTTTTTTATCACCACCCTGGCCGGCCGGGTGTTTTGCGGCTATATGTGCTTTCAGACCGTCTGGACCGATCTGTTTCTCTTTATAGAGCAGCTCTTCGAGGGCTCCCCCCGAAAGCGGCGGGCTATGGATAA
>JADFWT010000207.1 GCA_015233785.1 Magnetococcales bacterium | reverse complement strand
TGGTGGCTCTATACCGAAAAACAGCAGACACGACAGGAGATCCGTCTGATCTCTGGTCGTGTGCACAGAAAAGGGGTTGTGGCCTCGTTGGAAGGAATCTCCTCCCGCGAAGCGGTTCAAGCTCTCTTCGGTGTAGAGATTCAGGTGCCCCGTGATCTGCTTGCCGAAGGCGATGAAGAGCCCGGTATAGACGGCCTATGGGCTGACCTGTTGGGTTGCCGTGTGGTGGAACAAGATGGCTCCGAACTGGGTGTTGTCCATGAGATGATGGCCACCGGAGCAAACGATGTGCTCATCGTGCGCGGTGGACCGGATGGGGAAAAGCTGCTGCCCTACATCGATGATGTGGTGGTAGAGGTGGATCTGGATCAAAAAGTGATCATTGTTGAACTGATGGAAGGGATGTAAGGGGTGGATACAAGCGCGGCGCAATCGGCCATCCGCTTCTCCATATTGACCCTATTCCCCGACATGTTCGCCCCCTTGGAAGCCTCAATCCTAGGGCGTGGGCGCAAAAGTGGCCGCTTGGACCTGAATCTGGTACAGATTCGTGACCATGCCACCAGCAGACATCAACATGTGGATGACAGCCCCTTCGGCGGCGGTCCCGGCATGGTGCTGAAACCGGATATTCTCACCCGCGCCCTTAAGGCTACGGTGGCAAAATCCAGTGCTGATGCCAAACCACATGTGATCTATATGAGCCCCCAAGGCTCCCGCTTTCAACAAGGGGATGCCCAGCGACTGGCCCAGTATGAGCATCTGGTCCTTATCTGTGGTCGCTACGAAGGGGTGGATGAACGCTTTGTCGACGCTTATGTGGATGAAGAGCTCTCTGTAGGTGATTTTGTCCTCACCGGTGGTGAACTACCTGCCATGATGGTGGTGGATGCGGTCTCCCGCATGATTCCCGGTGTGCTGGGGGATCAAGAGAGTGCCCAAGCGGACTCGTTTCAAACCGGTCTGCTGGATCACCCCCACTATACCCGTCCCGCCCAGTGGGCTGATGAGGGGCTAGGGGATGAGACAACGATACGTAAGGCACCGGATCTGCTGCTTTCGGGCAACCACGGGGCCATTGAAGGATGGCGTAGACGCCAAGCGCTGCTGCGCACGCTGATACGCCGACCGGACCTGCTGGGCAACGCCCCGCTAAGCCGGGCTGAACAGCGTCTGATCAAGGCCCTGGCCGAAGATCTGGATGTGATGGAAAACCAAAATTGATAGAACACTTTTTAAGTGTTTGTGTATGCGCCGCCAATCCTACATGGTCCTAAACCATAGGATCTGTCGGTGGCGGTGTGGATACGAAGGAATAAAACGATGAATGAACTGCAGGCTTTTGAACAGAGCATGATCCCCGAGACCCCAGCCCCCGAATTCGGCGCTGGCGATACCCTGAAAGTGCACGTGAAGGTTGTTGAAGGCAACCGTGAGCGTA
Organism: Magnetococcales bacterium; assembly: GCA_015233785.1. Taxonomy (GTDB): domain Bacteria; phylum Pseudomonadota; class Magnetococcia; order Magnetococcales; family JADFWT01; genus JADFWT01. Next base: position 2,580 of record JADFWT010000207.1, on the reverse strand, counting down.
TCCAGGTTTTCGAAGGTGTCTGCATCGGTCGTATGAACGGCGGTCTGCGTTCGACCTTTACCGTGCGTAAGATCTCCTTCGGTGAGGGTGTTGAGCGGACTTTTGCTCTCTACTCCCCCCGTGTGGATAAGATTGAAGTGACCCGTCACGGTGACGTGCGTCGTGCTAAGCTCTACTATCTGCGTGGCCGTACCGGTAAGGCCAGCCGCATTAAAGAGAAGCGCGACTGGTAGTAACGTCCTTCGACGCGAAAGCCAAAGTATATGTCTAACAACAAGGCGCACCCTGGCCCCGATCTGGAGCTGGAGTGCGCCTTGTTGCGTTCAGATCCTGCCATTCAAGCCATCTGTGGGGTGGATGAAGCGGGTCGCGGCCCTCTCTGCGGTCCGGTGGTGGCCGGTGCGGTTATCCTGGACCCCAACCATCTTCCTGATGGTCTTAACGACTCCAAAAAGCTAACAGCCACCAAACGTGAATCGCTCTTTGATGCCATTCTTGCCCAAGCTCAGTTTGGCGTAGGGCTGGCCAGCGTAGAAGAGATTGATGAACTGAATATTCTTCACGCCTCCATGCTGGCCATGAGTCGCGCGGTGAGGGATCTACAGAGTAAAACCGATGTTCATTTTGCCCTTATCGATGGCAACCGCCTGCCCAAAGATCTGCCGGTTCCCGGTGAGGCGGTGGTGAAAGGGGATGGTCGCTCCCTCTCCATCGCTGCGGCCTCCATTATCGCCAAGGTCACCCGCGACCGTATGATGACCCAGCTGGATGCCCAATATCCCCAATATGGCTGGGCCAAAAGCCAGGGCTACCCCACCAAGGTGCACCTGCAAGCGTTAGCGGAGCATGGTGTTACCCCCCACCATCGCCGCTCCTTCAAGCCGGTCAAATTAATTCTGGAGCGGGATTGATTGTTCTTAAGCGGGTCTTTTTTTATCGCGTGTAAGGGCGCTATCCGGTTGGATTTTCCCATGGCTCTATGCAGAATCTTTTTATCTTCCCTCTCTTTTTTTTCTTCTACCCACTTGCAATCCCCATAGGGGCTCCTTACATAAGGGGCAGTCAGAACGATCCATACGCCGCCATGTGATGGGCGGCGCTTGTTTTTTTATGAGGAGACCCGGTCCATGAGTGACGCAGAGCAGCAAGAGCAAACCCCTGATGTAGAGACCGAGGAGAGCGAACAGGCGTCCGAAGCGGTAGAGGGTGAGATCATGACCGAAGAGGATGACAGCGAAAGCTGTGAGCTGCCCGAGGATGACGAGGAGGCTGCAGAGCCCTCTCTAGAAGAGCAGCTGCAGACGGCTCTGGATAAGGCTGAAGAGAGCCAGAAAAACTTCCTGCGTACCGTGGCCGACATGGACAATCTGCGTAAGCGCAGCGCCCGTGAGATGGATCAGGCCCGTAAGTTTGCGGTAGAAGGGTTTGCCAAGGATCTACTGGCTGTGGCGGACAATATGGAACGTGCCATGAGCCATATGGACACCGACAGCGACAATGACCAGATCAAGGCCATTGTTGAAGGGGTGAAGATGGTTCAGGGCGAGCTGACCAAAACCCTGGAGAAGCATGGCATCAAGCGTATTGAGGCCATGGGTCAACCTTTTGATCCCAACCTACACCAGGCGGTGATGCAGGTGCCCGATGAGGAGGCCGATCCCGATACAGTCTTGCAGGAGATGCAGGCTGGTTACACCCTAAATGAGCGCCTGCTGCGTCCCAGCATGGTGGGGGTGGCCAAAGCGCCCTGATTTTCTTTGCCCCTAGGGGTTGCAAAGGAAACCGAGCGTCCCCATATGGGGGGTGAGAAGAGAATCTATCAAGCCTAAGTTAAGGCTTTTTTAACAAATCCGATAGCCCGGTTAGGGCTTGTGATCATAGCGTCAAGAGGACTGAGAAAATGGGTAAAGTGGTTGGCATCGACTTGGGTACCACCAACTCCTGCGTTTCGGTGATGGAGGGGGCTCGCACCACCGGTTCAGAGCCGCTGCCGGTGGCTGAGAGAGTACTCGAGTCAAAGAGAAATGAGAGAACCCATGAGTGATCTTCGCCTGATTCGGCAGTTTCTGGATGACCTGTTGGTGGAGCACGGCCTTTCCAGCAATACCATTGAGGCCTATCGAACCGATCTGTTGGGATTGAGTGAACACCTTCAGGCCTGTCATTCCGATTTGACCGGCGCGAGCAGTGAGCAGATTGCCGACTGGATTCAACGATTGAGTGATGAAAAGCGGGCGAGTGCCACCATTGCCCGCAAACGGTCGGCGGTGGGACGTTTTTATCGTTTTATGGGTGTTCAGAATCTTCGTTCCGACGATCCGACCCGATTTTTGGAGTCTCCGAGGCGAACCCGCCATCTTCCCGATATCTTGAGCGAAAACGAGGTGGAACGCCTCATTGAGGAGCCGGACCGGAGCACGGAGTTGGGCTTGCGGGATGCGGCCATGCTGGAGACACTCTACGCCACCGGCCTTCGGGTCACCGAGCTGGTTTCCCTCACCACTGATAGTTTGGATTCTGATTATGGGTTTCTTCGCGTGGTGGGCAAGGGGGATAAGGGGCGTTCGGTTCCGGTGCGTG
>JADFWT010000206.1 GCA_015233785.1 Magnetococcales bacterium | reverse complement strand
TGAATGAGCTGGAACAGGCCGATATCGAGCCGGGGGAGTTTGCCAAGCTGGAGGGCCGCCATAAGCAGCTCCGACATGCCGTTACACTGGCTGAAGCAGCCGATCAATGTCTGGAGCTACTCAGCGCCGCCCCGGATCGAGCCGCCTCCGAAACCACAGGACGTGCTGCCGGGCAACTGGAAAACGGCGCTGATATCGACCCGGAACTTGGACCCATTGCCGAATCGGTTCGGGCACTTCAGTATGAGATTGACGCCGCCGTAGAACGCATTGAACGCTATCGGGAGGCGCTGGAAACCGAACCCCAAGCACTGATGGAGGTGGAAGAGCGTCGCCACCAAATGCGTACTCTAGCCCGCAAACACCGCAAGGAACCGGATGAACTTCCGGCACTTCTGGAGCAGTGGCGGCAAGAGTTGGAGGCGCTGGATCGTATTGAGCAGGACACCTCGCAACGGGAGCAGGAACTTGCCAAGGCACTTGCGGTCTATCATGAGAGGGCCTCTGTACTCTCGACCCTGCGTCGGGCCTGCGCCAAACGACTGACCCAACAGGTGACCGGACAGTTGGCCGAGCTGGTGATGGCCAACACCCGCTTTGAAACCCGCGTAGAGCCTCGGGATGATGGTACCCCACGAGCCGATGGGCTGGATCGGGTCCAGTTGATGCTGGCTGCCAATCCCGGCGAACCCATGCGTACCCTGGCCAAGGCCGCTTCAGGCGGCGAGCTGTCGCGAATTATGCTGGCGCTCAAAAGTGTGCTGGCCGATGCTGTCTCCACACCGACGCTCATTTTTGATGAGGTGGATGTGGGAGTCGGCGGAAAGAGTGCGGCCGCTATCGGCGCCAAGCTGGCGCAGCTGGCGCAGGAGCGTCAGGTATTGGCCATTACCCACCTGCCTCAGGTGGCCGCCTTTGGCGCGGCTCATCTCAAGGTGGAAAAACAGAGCGACGGGGAACGGACCCGCGTTCTTATTGAGCACCTGAACGCTAAAAATCGGGTGGAAGAGCTGGCACGAATGCTGGCCGGGACAGAGATTACCGGTTCAGCTCGGTGCAATGCTGAAGATCTTATTCGGGATGCACTCGCCTAACCACATGGACCTGAACGTTTTTTTATTGAAGAGAGATGGATGGAAATCTACTACGATCACAACGTGACCCAACTGGATGGCCTCTACGAACCCTTCGATGATGCTCCGGGCCTCTCACTCACCATCCATCTGCATGGATGGGCTTTCCCGGAGCAGACCGGAGCCGGTGAAGCCAAACTGCGGGTAGAGATCCGCGAAGGCACCATCGAAGAGGATGAGCCCATGCTTGGTTGGGCCTTCGTGACGGCCACCGCCAAGGAAATCATAAGCTGTCAGGGGGTCTCTCCGCTCAGTCAGGCCATCATGGATGGTCTGCTCTCTCATGAGGCGGTGCGTGATTTCTTTGCCCAAACCGCCGAAAAAGCGCTAGACTTACCCGAACCGGAAAAGCCTCTCAGACCGGCACGTAAAATCCCGGAGATCGCCTTTTACAACCCACGGCTGCATCAATAGCGGCCATGTCGATTATCAAAGCAGCAGGATAGAACCGAACCATGAGCCAAAGCGACGACCATACCCATGATTCCGATCTGGCCACCCAGAACCGCACGGAGATTCAGGAGCCCTCTTTTTATAAGGTAATGCTGCTGAATGACGACTTTACGCCGATGGATTTTGTCGTCGAACTGCTGATGAGACACTTTCGCAAATCCCACGAAGATGCCATGCGCATCATGTTGGAAGTACACCACGATGGGCGCGGGCTGTGCGGTGTTTTCCCCAGGGATCTGGCCGAAACCAAGGTCTCCCAGGTGAACCAATACGCCCGCGATAACGATCACCCCCTGAAGTGCGCCATGGAGCCCAACTGAGCCGCACCCCTGATTCGAGGTATACGATCCAGCTATGATCAGCAAGCAACTTGAAGAGTCTCTTAACCGAGCCCTGCGCACTGCCCAGGAACGTCGCAATGAGTACGCCACCGTAGAGCATCTGCTACTGGCGCTGCTGACCAATCCCGAGGTGGTGGCAATTCTTGAAGAGTGCGACTGCAACTTTCATGAGCTGGAACAGGAGCTGGAGCAGCATCTCAACGACCATATACCCTCGATTCCCAAGGAGGATCCCTTTGAAATCACCCCGACACTAGGTTTTCAGCGGGTGATTCAACGGGCGGTGTTTCAGGTGCAAGCCGCCGGCAAGACCACCGTGACCGGTGGCTATGTACTGGTGGCCATCTTTGGCGAACAGCAGTCCCACGCTGCCTATTTTCTGGCCAGGCAGGAGATCACCAAGCTGGATGCCCAGGCCGCACTCTCCCATAGTGATCAAGATGGGGATGCGGAAGAGGAGCCCCCACTCCCCATGGATGAGGAGATGGAAGCCGCCGCCCACGCCACCAATTCTCCCAAACGCAAACGGGTCGATCCTCTGAAAGCCTATACCGTCGATCTGATCCAAAAGGCCAAAAAAGGTGAGATTGATCCCCTCATCGGGCGGGAGAAGGAGATGCGGCGCATCATGCAGATTCTCTGCCGTCGCCGTAAACACAACCCGCTGGTGGTGGGAGAAGCCGGCGTGGGCAAGACCCATCTGGCTGAAGGTCTGGCACTCAAAGTGGCCGCTGGTGAAACCCCTGAGATTCTTCAAGGCTGCTCCATCTTCTCGTTGGATATGGGGTTGCTGCTGGCGGGTGCCAAATTTCGCGGTGATTTCGAAGGACGCCTGAAAGGTGTTATCAAGGCCCTGAAAAAAGTTGACCGGGCGATTCTGTTCATCGATGAAATTCACACCATCATCGGAGCCGGATCCACCAGCGGCGGCAGCATGGATGCCTCCAATCTTCTGAAGCCGGTCCTGGCCTCCGGGGAGATTCGCTGCATCGGTTCCACCACTCACGATGAGTTTCGCGGCATCTTCGAGAAGGATCGCGCCCTGGCACGCCGCTTCCAAAAATTGGATGTGCCCGAACCCACACTCCCCGAAACCATCCAGATTCTAAACGGCCTCAAAGAGCGCTACGAAGATCACCACAAGATTCGCTACACCTCTGCGGCTCTTCGGCTGGCAGCAGAGCTCTCCTCCCGCTACATCAACGACCGCAAACATCCCGACTCGGCCATCGACGTCATTGACGAAGCCGGAGCGGCGGTGCATCTGATGCCCCCTTCAAAACGCAAAAAATCCATTGGTGCCCCCGATATTGAGAAAGTGGTGGCCAGCATTGCCAAAATTCCGGCTCGTACCGTCAATCATGACGACCGCGACCGGCTGCGCCATCTGGGCCGCAATCTACGACTGGTGCTGTTTGGTCAGGATAAGGCCGTGGATCAGATTTGCGAGGCGATCAAGCTCTCTCGCGCCGGGCTCGGCAATCCCGAAAAACCGGTGGGTGCGTTTCTCTTCTCCGGCCCCACCGGCGTCGGAAAGACCGAACTGGCCCGGCAGCTCTCCACTGAGCTGGGGGTTGAACTGATTCGCTTCGATATGAGTGAGTACATGGAGCGCCACACCGTCTCCCGTCTGATTGGTGCACCTCCCGGCTATGTGGGGTTTGATCAGGGGGGGCTGCTCACTGAAGCAGTCAATAAAACACCACACGCCGTGCTGTTGCTGGACGAGATTGAGAAAGCCCACCCGGATGTGTTCAACCTGCTGCTCCAGGTGATGGATCACGGCACTCTCACCGACAACAATGGACGCTCAGCGGACTTCCGCAACGTCACACTGATCATGACCACCAACGCCGGGGCTCAAGATCTGGATCGGCCCTCGCTTGGCTTTGTCGCCCAGGATCACTCCGGCGATGAGATGAAAGAGATCAAACGGATCTTCACCCCGGAGTTCAGAAACCGTCTCGACGCCATTATCCCCTTCAAACCACTGGATCCAGATACCATTATGCGCGTGGTGGATAAGTTCCTGCTAATCCTTGAGTCCGATCTTGAACAGAAAAATGTCGACCTGCACGTTACCGAAAGCGCTCGAAACTGGTTGGCGGA
>JADFWT010000205.1 GCA_015233785.1 Magnetococcales bacterium | reverse complement strand
CTCGGAGAGATCCATACGGTTGAGATAAAAAGCCAACTCCTGGCTAAGACGTGACGCCTCGGGAGCCAACTCGGTCAACTCCTGCACACGTTGGCGCAGTCGTGCCTCCAACTCCTCATGGATGGTGGGAAGCAGCCCTCGCAATGCATCTGAGCTGGTTTGCAACTCATCCATCAAACCATGCATCACCTGGACCAGTGCCGAACCCTCGCGACCACGAGATGCCGACATCTCCTCCATCGCACGATCCAAAGCGGTCATTACCGCATCCACGAACCCCTTATCCTGCCACAAGGCATCCCGACGATCACCGGAACTGTCCCGAACCATGCCGGGCCATGTGAGTAACCGATCCATTGAGAGAGAGTCGCGACACGCCTCACCATGCAGTTTCGCACGCGCCTGGGACTCCAAATCAACCACGGCCTCAAACAGCGCCTCATCCAACGCCAACCCAGCCGTTGCCGCCCCATCCTGCTCGACGCTTAAGGCGCACTCCATACGCCCCCGTGAAAAACAGGCCTGAAGGCGCTTGCGAATGGGGATCTCCAGTGCGCCAGCCCGCTCCGGCAACCGCAACGAAAGATCCAAATAGCGATGGTTGACCGAACGTAGACGCCAGACGATGCGGGCCTCTTCCGTCAGGCTCTCCATCTGGGAAAAGCCGGTCATGCTCTGGGCCATGGGATAAGCTCCAACAAAACGGGGGACACCGTTGCCGACGCCCCCCATTAAGAAGAGATCACAACTCCGACCACGACACCCAAATGGAGAGCAGGGGCCGGAGATGAAGTCTCAATTACTCGCCGTGGATCGCCTCATGCTTGGCCATCAGCTCTTCTTCGCTCTCCTCGTGCTCAGGGTCCGGCACGATGCACTCTACCGGACAGACATCCACACACTGAGCCTCATCAAAGCTGCCCACGCACTCGGTGCAGAGATCGGGGTGAATGTAATAGATATCCACATCCACATCAGAGCCGTCCGTGATCGCCTCATTGGGGCATTCGGGCAGGCAGACGTCGCAATTAGTGCAATCTTCGTTAATCAACAGGGCCATTCTACGATCCTCCTGGGCTTAGCCGGATTTGATCTCGCTCTTCTATAGAGCTTTCCGGATTATGTTGGCGATTTCTTTTACCGCACAAGCTTGTTACCAGACTTGGCCTGTCATGGCAAGTTATCCCCCGGAATAATCCAGAAAAAACGCCGAGAAAGGCCATCTATCTCCCGCTATCCTTCTGTGGAGAGATCCCTTTGCATTGACGTTCTTTTATGGGAAAAGAGGAGCCTGAGAAAGACCAAGCGTCTCCTCAAAACCACACATTAGGTTCATGTTCTGTACCGCCTGACCCGACGCTCCCTTAACCAGGTTGTCAATCACTGACAACACCGTCAACCAGCCGCTGCGAGGATCGGGAAACACGCCAAGGTCACAACGATTGGAGCCACGCACATTACCAGTGGCCGGAGAGGCCCCCTCAAGAGCCAACTGCACAAAGGGCTCACTGGCATAAAAATCATCATACACCTTCCGCCATTCATCCAGCGATAGCATCTCCTTTGGCCGGACATAACATGTGGAGAAGATGCCGCGTATTTGAGGCAACAGGTGCGGCGTAAAACGGATGGTAAGATCCTCCCCGGCTATGCGTGCCAACTCCTGCTCAATCTCAGGGGTATGGCGGTGGCCGGTCATTTTATAGGATTTAAAGCCGTCGGAGACCTCGGTGTAGAGCGTCCCCTGGGCTGGGGCACGTCCTGCACCGCTAGCACCGGATTTACTATCCACTACCATGCCGTCGGTCTCAATCAGCCCAGCTGCTAACAGAGGCGCCAACGCCAACTGTACGGATGTGGGATAGCAGCCAGGGTTGGCCACCAAACGGGCCACCTTGATACTTGCACGATTCAGCTCCGGAAGCCCATAGGCCGCTTTAGAAAGTAGCCCAGGGGCCAGATGAGCCTTTCCATACCACTCTGCGTAGATATCGGCATCACGCAGTCGAAAATCAGCCGAGAGATCCACAACCTTGAGACCCTTCTCAAGAAGCGCCGGCACCACCTCCATGGAGGTCACATGCGGCAGGGCACAAAACACCAGCTCACACACTTCCGCCGCACGATCCACATCCATAGGCTGGCAGGTAAGATCCAACACCCCTTGCAGATGGGGAAAAATAGCCCCCATGGTCTGGCCAGCAAATCGCTGGGAGGTAATGTGGGTGATCTCTACCCCCTCATGACGAGAGAGAATTCGCACCAACTCGCCGCCGGTGTAACCAGAGGCTCCTAATATTCCAACTTTAACCGTCATCTAACTACCCGTCCCATTCCGAAAAAACAAACCAGACTCATGGCAAACAAAAAAACCTCCCAAGCAGCGCCCAGGAGGTTTTTGATATTCCAGCGCCCAGTTTGGGCCACCAGCGCGGTGTTGATCAACGCTTTGAGAACTGCGTGCTCTTACGCGCTTTGTGCTTGCCGTACTTTTTGCGCTCTACCTTACGGGAGTCGCGGGTTAGCATGCCGGCTTTTTTCAGTGCTGGCCGAAACTCGGGATCATGAATTTGCAGAGCCTTGGAGATACCGTGCTTGATGGCTCCGGCCTGACCGGAGTTTCCACCACCCACCACATTAACCACTACGTCATACTGCTCTTCCGTATTGGTCAGGGCAAAGGGTTGACGTACGACCATGCGCAAAACCTTGCGCCCAAAATAGTCGTGCATGCTCTTTTTGTTAATGGTGATGGAGCCACTACCGGGTGTAATCCAGACCCGTGCAATAGCTTCTTTGCGTTTTCCGGTAGCGTAAATGGCGTTGGCCAGAGACATGATTAATCTTCCCGTCTGATATTTAGAGAGTCACCGCAGTGGGGTTTTGGGACTGGTGGGGATGCTCACTGCCACCATACACCTTGAGCTTGCGAAACAGCGAACGACCGATACGATTCTTCGGCAGCATGCCACGCACAGCGTGCTCAATCACCCGCTCGGGGAAGGGGCCTTCCAGCAACTCTTTAGCGGTGGTCTTTTTTAGACCGCCAGCATAGCGGCTGTGGCTGTAGTAAATTTTATCGGTAAGTTTCTTACCGGTCAGACCGACTTTGGCGGCATTGATCACCACAACATTGTCGCCGGTCTCAAGAAATGGGGTATAGTTCGGCTTGTGCTTCCCCTTGAGACGCTTAGCGATCTCACTGGCCAAACGACCAAGCGTTAAACCGTCAGCATCAAACAGGACCCATTCGGTCTGCGTTTGAACCTCTTCGGGAGAGGGCACGTAGCTCTTCACCTTGCGATACTCCATATGAGAAACCCGGCACCCGTTCTATACAATGGGTCCGGGCCAAATGATCCAGCAGAGGAAGCATACCGCTAAGCCCTGCATATGGAAAGGGGTAAACTTCCTGGCGGTGACCTACTTTCCCACACCTTAAGATGCAGTATCATCGGCGCAGAGGGACTTAACTTCCGAGTTCGGAATGGGATCGGGTGTGACCCCCTCGCTATCGCCACCAGGAAGATCCTGGATAATCGAACTTTAACAACTGAAGGGAAAGGGCATGTCAGATGCATTTGCAGAATAGTCAATGGACCAATTAGTATCGGTAAGCTTCACGCTTCGCAGCGCTTCCACATCCGACCTATCAACGTGGTGGTCTTCCACGGGTCTCGTTGGGAAAATTCATCTCGAGGTGGGCTTCCCACTTAGATGCTTTCAGCGGTTATCCCTTCCGTGCTTAGCTACCCGGCGATGCTCTTGGCAGAACAACCGGAACACCATTGGCACGTCCACCCCGGTCCTCTCGTACTAGGGGCAGCTCCTCTCAATTTTCCTACGCCCACGGCAGATAGGGACCGAACTGTCTCACGACGTTCTGAACCCAGCTCGCGTACCGCTTTAATTGGCGAACAGCCAAACCCTTGGGACCGACTACAGCCCCAGGATGCGATGAGCCGACATCGAGGTGCCAAACCTCCCCGTCGATGTGAACTCTTGGGGGAGATCAGCCTGTTATCCCCGGAGTACCTTT
>JADFWT010000204.1 GCA_015233785.1 Magnetococcales bacterium | reverse complement strand
CGTAGACAATGCGCATGCCGGTACGAAGCCCAGGCCCCACTACCAACGGGCGCCGCTTCATATGGCGCTGGATGCCGCGCACAAAGGCTGATTCCACCGGTGGAGCAACACTGGATAGAATCACCCCATTCACCTGCTCGAACGTAACGCCGGACATGGTGAACAGGTTATGGAGCAGTATGCCGTATTGGTCGTCAGTGGTCTGTAGTTGAGTCGCCAACCGCCAGTAATTCTCCAACTTATCGCCTTGATAGAGACCCAAAACGATGTTGGTATTGCCAATATCCACCACCAGCAACATGGCGTTACCCCCTCACATTAATGATTGGCATCGACGGCATCATCCAGCAGTGCAACATCCCCAGCCAATACCCGGCTCACCTGTCCGTTATCCCGTTCAACCAGCAAAAAACCATCCTGGTCCAGATCCAAAGCACGCCCGGAGAAGCGCGTGTGCGTCAGATTGACCTGCACCCTTCTGCCCAACTCATGCGCCCCCTCCAGCCAGCGCCGACGAACGGGAGTAAAACCCTCTATATCAAAGCAATAACGCCATTTTGCAAAGCTCTCAAGGAAACTTCCCAATACCTCTACCCGATCCATTAAACGGCCAGTCAAGGCCCGAATAGACGTTACCCTGTGACGCATTTCCCTCGAGACTTGGTCCAGCTCCAGATTGACATTGAGTCCCACCCCAATAATCACCCAACGCACACCGGAACTACGCACATTCATCTCGGTCAGAATGCCCCCGAGTTTACGACTACCGACCATCAAGTCATTGGGCCACTTGATAGAGACCCCAGGAACCTGAAGCCGCTGCATAGCCTCATGACCCGCCACGCCGGTCAACAGCGTCATCTGCGCAGCATTTTCCGGGGAGATTTTAGGCCGCATCACCATGGAGAAGTAGAGATTAACTCCCGCGGGTGAGGTCCACACCCGCCCCAAACGCCCTTTTCCGCCGCTCTGGGCATCGGCCACTACCAACGTCCCCTCCTCGGCACCTTGCCGGGCCAGCCGGGCCGCCTCAACATTACTGGAGGTCAGCTCATCGTAAAATAGTGTTCGCTCCTCGGTGAACAGTCCCCCCATCCGCCCCCCTGTCCAATAGGGAGCCAATGCTTCCGGGGTCCATGCCATCTTGAATGACTTATTGGCAATCACTTCTTGCAAGATCTTTGCCGCCTCACCGAACCCCCAACCATCCCGCGCTATTTGAATAGCAACGAGAGGTCCTTGCTACCGGAACTATGGGTAATTTTCCCCACCGAGATCAGGTCCACCCCGGTCTCAGCCACCTGGCGCACGTTCTCCAGAGAGATGTTGCCACTGGCCTCCAGAAGACAACGCCCCTTGGCCATATCTACCGCCTTCTGCAAGGTCTCCAGCTCCATATTATCAAGCAACAGTACATGGGCACCCGCCTTCATGGCCTCCTGAACCTGATCCAACGTCTCGCACTCCACCTCAATACGCAATAGATGGGATGCCACCTGACGCATACGCTTCACCGCCTCGGTGACACCACCGGCGATCATGATGTGATTCTCCTTGATCAATACGCCGTCATCCAACCCCTCCCGATGGTTGGAACCGCCGCCAATGCGTACGGCATATTTTTGCAGGCCGCGCAGTCCCGGTGTGGTTTTGCGCGTATCGACAATCTGGGCATCGGTTCCGGCGATCTTCTCAACAAATTGACGCGTTATTGAGGCAACCCCTGAGAGATTTTGCAGGAAATTCAATGCCACCCGCTCACCCGTAAGAATCGCCCGCGCCGGGCCTCGAAGCTGGGCTATGGTGTTACCGGGCATCACGCCATCGCCATCGGCCACCACCGGCATCATCCGAACCCGTGAATCCACCTGACGAAACACCTCCACCATCACCGGCAGACCACACACTACCATCGCCTCTTTGGCAATAATCTTGGCCTCCGTCTCCTCACCCAGAGGCACCACGCCATTGGTGGTGACATCGCCCCGACCGATATCCTCCATCAGGGCTATTCTGATTATCTCCGACCAGGGATTCATCATCGGCATTACTCCTTCAGAGCCTCAATACGCTGCAGGGCGTCACGCAGACCCTCCAGCTTCCGTTCAAACTCCGCCGCCTTCTGGCGCTCTTTCTCCACCACCTCGGGCTTGGCACGGCTGATGAAATTCTCATTCCCCAACTTCTTGGACGTGCGCCCCAGATCGCTCTCCAGCTTGGCGATGGCTTTATTAAGACGGGTCGCCTCGGCCTCCAGATCAATCACCCCTTGCAACGGCACGAAAAGGCGTAGCTGATCCAGAACGCTGGTGGCAGAACCCGCCGGCGCTTCTCCTTTCAGAATACCCCATGAGGAGAGCTTGGCCAGCGCCTTAATCAATGTCTCATGGCGCTGAATCCAACCCAACCCCTCGGCATCCCCCGTCACAAGCATCTCAAGAGGGCGTCCCGGCGGAATATTCATCTCACCACGAATATTGCGCACGCCGGTAATCACCGACATCACCCCCTCCACCTCCCGTTCGCAAGCGGCATCGATCAGGGCATTATCCGACTCCGGCCAGGGGGCCAGCATGATGGTCTCCCCCGCACGACCTGCCAGCGGGGCCAGCTTCTGCCACAATTCTTCGGTGATATAGGGCATCAGCGGATGGAGCAGGCGAATGGCCGACTCCAGCACCTGAATCATGGTGCGCCGAGCAGCGATGGCGGCGTCACTATCCCCCTCCCCCTCGTAAATCACCGGTTTGACCAACTCCAGATACCAATCGCAATAGTGGCCCCAAAGAAACTGATAGATGCTGTTGGCGGCATCGCTGAAACGATACTCCTCCATGGCCTTACGAGCAGTCTGTTCGGTACGTTGAAAGCTGGAAACAATCCAACGATCCGTAGCCGACAACGGCAGATCCTCCCGATCCACGCCGCAATCTTTCCCTTCGGCATTCATCAGCACAAAGCGGGTGGCGTTCCACAGCTTGTTGCAGAAGTTCCGATACCCCTCAATGCGTCCCAGATCAAACTTGATATCCCGTCCCTGCGTGGCCAATGAGGCCAGGGTGAAGCGTAAAGCATCAGTGCCAAAGGCTGGAATGCCCTTGGGAAACTCCTTGCGGGTCGATTTTTCGATACGCTTGGCCAGATGGGGTTGCATCATGTTCTGAGTGCGCTTGGTTACCAAATCTTCCAGAGCTATACCATCGATCAGATCCAGCGGATCCAGCACGTTGCCCTTGGACTTGGACATCTTGTTGCCTTCGCCATCGCGTATCAAACCGTGAATGTACACCTCATGGAATGGTACTACATCGGCAAATTTGAGCCCCATCATCACCATGCGCGCCACCCAGAAAAAGATGATGTCAAAGCCGGTGACCAGAACATTGGTAGGATAGAAGCGATCCACCATTTCACTCTCATCGGGCCAGCCCAAGGTGGAAAAGGGCCACAACGCCGATGAAAACCAGGTATCCAGCACATCGCTATCCTGGGTCAATTCTCGCTCTTCTCCATAGTGATCCAAAGCCTTTTTACGGGCACGCTCTTCGGTTCGCGCTACAAACACCTCGCCATCCGGACCATACCATGCAGGAATCCGATGGCCCCACCAGATCTGGCGGGAGATGCACCAATCCTGAATATTGCGCATCCACTCATAGTAGGTTTTTTTCCAATTTTCCGGCACAAAGCGGATGCGTCCATCCTCCACACAGCGCACGGCCTCTTCGGCCAGGGGAGCAGCTTTGACATACCACTGATCGGTTAAAAAGGGTTCGATCACCGCCTTGGAGCGATCCCCCCGTGGCACCATCATTTTGTGAGGCTCTACTTTAACCAGCAACCCTTGGGATTCAAGGTCCGCCACAATCTGTTTACGGGCATCAAAACGGTCCATACCACGATAGGCTTGTGGCGCTTCATCGTTTATCTGGGCGTCGATGGTAAAAATATTGATCTTGGGCAGGTCGTGACGCTGACCCACCTCATAGTCATTAAAGTCGTGGGCGGGGGTGATCTTTACACAGCCTGTCCCAAATTCAGGGTCGACATAGTA
>JADFWT010000203.1 GCA_015233785.1 Magnetococcales bacterium | reverse complement strand
AGGCTTTCTTGAGTGCATCGAGTTCTGTTTGAGTCCAAGCCATCTACCGCTCCAACCATCGTTTCGTGCGACGTCCCCGCAACCAGGATGCTGGTTCTGTGGGTGTGGGATTCTCATCCGTTTTCTGAAGTTCAGACGTCTCTTTGCCAGTCTGAATCTTGAGGGGTTCCTCCAATCGTTCCCACTGTCGTTCGGAGAATCGATCAATACCGTAGATGGAGGCCGCTGCCCGGGCGTAGACCCGGCAGTCCAACGCCTCATTGCGCCGCCCGGCCTCCATCTCCCAGGAGGCCTTGGGGTAGCCCTTGACGATGCGGGTCACTAATCGCTCGGCGGTGAGCTGTTTGAAGAACTCCTCGTTGTACTGGGGAAAGTGACAATAGCCAGGGGGATGCCCTTCGCCCGCTTCCTGCTCCTCATCAGTGGGCCGATCTAACTTCAGCCAACGATAGAGCTCCCCCTTGGCCACTGGGCCACCCACAGACCACACCTTTAATCCACGCTTGCGAGAACCCGAGTCAGCCTTGGAGACCGAAAGCAACAGCGCTGTATTCCGATCACGCCCCTTAATGGCCACGACGGTGCGAGGCTGTCTGGCCACTGCGCCCGCTGGCCCCCAAACAGCTTGGGGATGGGTGCGCGCCCAGGTATAAACGTCCTGGGTGGCGTAGCCGGAATCGACACACATCACCCGAATCGGCATCCTTTGCCCAGATGGATGCGACCAGTCCTTGGCCAAGATGGTCCCAAGCCGTTTCCAAACCTCGGGATGGGCAGTGTCGCCATCCAGGACGTGATAATCCACCGACCAGGACTCTTTATCCCGGCCCCAGGCCACCACTTCTAGTTCGATGCGGTCCTTCTGGATGTCAACGCCAGCAGTTAGAAATAGCCCTCCGATGGGGACTTCCCCGATCCGGTAGCGTTCACGACGTTCGTAAAGCCGATTCCAATCCGGCGCTTCGTGCTCCTCTTCGAATGGCTCACCCAACACTGTGTTGACAAACCCCTTCATCAAATCCGGGATACGCTTGGCCTGCTCAAAGGTGGCCACTGCATCGGCCCAGGAAAACCAACCCACAGGGCTGTACAGGCTGTTGAGATGGAAACCAGCCGTCTTGCTGGAGCAATCTGCTGTGGCGCGCCACTGGCCCTGTTCCAGCATCTGGGTCTTGTAGTGCTCTTCAATCCGGCTCTGGCAGTGCTCACAGATGTAGACGACTTCTTCGGGCTTGCCTTCGGGCCAGGAGAGGTTGGCAAATTCCAGGGGCTGATACTCGCCGCAGTGCGGACAGGGGACATGGAATTTCCTCTGATCGCTCTGTTCATACTCCCGATCGATGCGGGAGAGTCCCTTTCGATTGGGCGTCGAGACCATGAAGATCTTACGCCGCTGAAAAGTGGCCGAACGCCGTTCCGCCAACAGGATGGGATCGCCTTCGCCCTCCACATCGCCTGGATAGCCGTCCACCTCGTCCAGAAATAGGTAGCGGGCGGGCATGGACCTGAGTCCAACAGCGCTGTTGGCCCCGGTCAGGATTAGCACCCCACCGGGAAACTCCTTGGAGAGCACCGTATTTCCGGAGTCCCGACTGCGTTTGGCCTTCACCAACTCCTTGAGGGGTGGGCTCTCCTCAATCAGAGGATCGATGCGCTGCTTGGAGTTTCTCTTGGCCAGCTCCACTGTGGGGGCCACGCCCATCATCGGGCCAGGAGCCTGATGGATGACGAATCCAATCCAGCAATTACCGCATTCCGTGCCGCCTACCTGAGCCCCCTTCATGAATACCACCCGCTGGATGGGCGATGAAGGTGACAGGCAATCCATGATCTCCTTCAAATAGGGGGTGCGGCTGGTGCGCCAACGTCCCGGCTCCGAAGAGGCACGCTGGGAGAGCATCCGATGGCGATCGGCCCATTCGGAGACTGTCAGCAGCGGATCCGGCTTCAGACCGGCGGTCCAGGACCGCTGAATCTCGATGGCTCCATCATAGTTTTCCACATTATCTATTATTCTGTTTTTTCATCACTTATTAACTGGATAAGCGGACTGATCAATGGCTGTATGTCACCAAGCATTGGGCAACAACCAGATCAACCTGCATTCAGGAGAACCACCATGGCCAAACTCAGCAAATCCCAACAGCGCATCCTGGAAACCGCCGCCGAGCGCGACGATGGCAGCATCTTCCCGCTTCCCACCAAAATGCCCCCAGTCGCACAGCAGATGGTGATGGAAGCCCTGGTCAGAAAGGGCATGATTGACGAGGGAGAAGAGCCGCATATCACCGACGCCGGATACCGGGCCATCGGTCAGGAGCCGCCAACGCAGCCTGAACCGGAAGCGCCAACCCATGAGGAGCAGCAACCAGAACAACCATCAGAAGAGTCCACCAGCCCCGAATCCAACCCCCTGACGCTCCTTTTCGAGAAGATCGCCCTGGAGCATTTCGACATCGACACGCTGGAGACCAGAAACTCCGACGATCTGGACTTCCACGACGTTTCAGCCTGCGGAGTCAAGAACGCCCTGGAAGCCGCCTTCCAAGCCGGATTAGAGTCCTCCAAAACGGCTCGAAAGACTGGCCCGCGCAAGAACACCAAGCAGGCGCGCACGATTGAGCTGATGAAACGCCCGCAAGGCGCGACCATCGAACAGATCAGCGAAGAGACTGGATGGAATTCAAACACCATTCGCGGCGTCATCTCTGGCGCACTCAGGAAGCGCCTCGGACTGGATGTCACCAGCGTCCGCACCCGCGAGGGATCGAGCAGCATCTCAACGTACTACATTGAAGAAGAAGAGAAAGCCGCCGAGCCCGCAGAAGCCTGAGCATCAACACATCAGAGAGAACAGAGGCCCGGCCAGCGTTGCCGGGTTCTCTGCGGTGAATACTCCTTATTGAATGCACACCATATTGTTCCCATATTGGGAACATGGTAGTGTATGATTTATGAGAATCATCGCCAAAAAGAGATTGAAACTATTTTGGGAGTCCTCCCCCTCATATATGGATGCCAAGGGGCCCTTGGAGGCATGGCATGCATTGGTCTCCAAAGCAGATTGGAGCACCCCATCTGATATCAAGCGTCAGTTTAGAAGCGCCAGTATCATTAAAGGGAATCGCGTTGTCTTCAATATCGCTGGAAACAAATATCGTTTGATTGTAAAGATCAATTTCCCTTATCGAGTCGTTTATGTGCGCTTCATCGGAACGCATGCCCAGTATGATCACATTGATGCGGAGAACGTGTGATGGACATCACCCCTATCAAAACTGAGCAGGATTACATGGCCGCACTGGCAGAAGTCGAACACCTGATGGATGCCGAGCCGGATACCTCCGAAGGTGACAGGCTTGATGTTCTGGTCACCCTGATCGAAGCCTATGAGTCCAAACACCACGCCATTGACATGCCGGATCCCATTGAGGCGATCAAGTTCCGCATGGAGCAGATGGACCTGACGCGGAAGGATCTGGAGCCATACATCGGCAGCCGAGCTCGGGTCTCAGAAGTGTTGAATCGACAACGACAACTTTCATTGCAAATGATCCGGCGGCTTCATGAAGGGCTTAAAATACCGGCTGAAGTGTTGATCCAGCCCTCTATCCAAACCAGTGGACCATGACCTTTAGCAGGGCTTGATTTACCCATTGGCTGCTCCGGGTTGATCGGAAAGCTCCACTCCGCGCTCTGACGCTACATCCTGAAAGGTCCGACCGCCCGATCCATCCAGATATACGATCTTCCCAGTGGCCTGGATGAACCGCTTCACCGCCACATCCACATAGACCGGGCTGATCTCCATGGCATAGACCCGTCGGCTTGTCGCTTCACCGGCCATGATTTGTGATCCGGAACCGGAAAACGGCTCATAACAGATTCCCCCTGGCTTTACATGCTGGCGCATGGGGTTGGCGAAACAGTCCAGTGGTTTTGGGGTCGGATGTTCCGGGCGATCATCACCGGTCAATGATTCCATATCCCATACCGAAGGGGTCGGTTCCGCATCATCCAGACGGGGTGGTCGATTGGGTCGAACCCAGCCGTAAAAACAGG
>JADFWT010000202.1 GCA_015233785.1 Magnetococcales bacterium | reverse complement strand
ATGGAGAAGTCGTGGCAGCCGGCCTTCTTCATCTTGACGGCAATCTCATAGTCGATGGCTTCGCTGCGGGTTCCAGAGGGGAGCTGGAAGGTGATCTTCAGCCCTCGATTGATGATCTCATCGCAAAACTCGCCGACCCACTTTTTCTGGACGATGGCGGTCAGATCCTCGAACTGAAAGTCGGTGGCCCCATAGCGCTCCATATAGCGCACCATTTCATCCACCAGCAGCTTGGGCGATCTGGGAATCCAACGGGTGGTCCACATCACCGGACTGGTGCAGAAGGTACAGGAGAAGGGGCAGCCTCGGGTGGCCAGCATCGGCATGAACTTGCCCTGGGAGGCGCCGTGGGGTTGGTTGACGCTCTGATAGGCGGCGATGTCGAACAGATCCCAGGCCGGGGGGGCGATGTCGTCGATATTGCGGATTCTTGCCCGACGGGGGTTGGTGATGATGTGCCCCTCGGCGCTCCGATAGGCGAGGCCGTCCACATCGTGCAGGGGTTGACCCTCCTGGAGATGATGCAGCAGATACACCACCGTCTCCTCCCCTTCGCCCATGACCACAGCATCCAGCGGCGCCTCTTCCATAGTGAGATCGGGAAAACCGGTCACATGCTCTCCCCCCATGACTAGGAAGGCGTCGGGAAAGCGTTGTCGAATCTCCCGGAGCAGTTCCCGCACATAGACCCACTGGGAGGAGAACATGCAGCTGAGTCCGATGACTTCGGCATCTTCAGGAATTCGCTCGATGATTTTATCGTTGGTTAACCCTCGAACTCGGATCTCATCAAACTGGAAAAAATCCCTGGGCGCACAGCCCGGGCTATCCACCACCGAGACCACGTGGCCACCTTCCCGAATGGCAGCGGCAATATAAGCGATACCGATGGGCGGCATGCAGATGGTGGAGGCAAAATTGGTCAGGGAGACAAACTTGGATGGCTCGATGAGGCATACATTCATAGTGTCTGACCGAAATAGCAGGAAGATGGATGTTGAGGCGGCAAGGGTATGCCGGATACCCGTTTAAGCAGCTGCTTGAGCCTGCATGGAGTCGTGTGTGGCTGAAAAAAATTGTTGGTTGTGTCTCTGACTTGGCGCTTGATCGTTGAACCGGATTTTTTGTGACGGGCATTTTTCACCACATATAGGTTCCCATTGTCCGGGTATCCTGGGCCATCGGCAAGAAAAATCTACGTGTGGAAGCCGCCGAAGCAACACCTGGGTAGTCTGATTCGGCGTACAATAGGGCTTTACTAGTGAACATTGTTCATGTTGCTGCCCGGACGGAGGTGGAATACCCCCTCAACTCCGAATGGTGGTGGTCACCCAGTTGGGGTGGATGCCTTGGCTGCGGCACAGTGTCTCAAGCGCTTCCAACGATCGATCAGCGTGGATCCCCTGGTGAACCAGGCAGCTCTCCATCCCCATATGAATGCTGCCCAGAATATCGGTCTCAATGGTGTCGCCCACCATCAACATCTGTTGGGGTTCGATGCCGGGCAGGCTCTCCAGACACTGCTGAAACACCGGTGCAAAGGGCTTGCCCAGATAGATCAGCTCGCCGCCGTAGTGTTGATGGAGAAGATGGGCGGTCATGCCGGCTACCCGTTTCAAGCCCCCCTTGCTGGATGGGCTCACCAGATCGGGGTTGGCCACGATCAGTGGGCGTGAGCGTGTGCTGAGCAGCGCCTCCAGCCGCGGCTGGAGATCGGTGCCGTAAAACGCCGAATCGCTACAGATCAGAATGGTCGCCGCCTGTGACCAGGGGAGGGTGCTCTCGGGGTGATTGACCATCCGTTCGGTGGCATGGGGGGCATAGTGTGTCACACTGTCGGGACGGCCCAGGTAGAGGTAGGGATCATCGCCCAGAATCGCCAGACCCGCGGCGCTGTATACCGCCCCGCCCGAGGTGATGATCTCCTCTGGTTGCAGGTCGAATCCCAGTTGGGCAAAGCGTTGGGCCAGCTGCTGGGGAGAGTGGGAGGCGTTGTTGGTCAACACCCGCAGCGCCAGACCCGCCCGGCGCAGTTCGGTGATGGTCTCCGTCGCTCCCGGAACGGCGGCTCCGGCGCTGTAGAGCACGCCGAAGGCATCCAGAATCACGGCCCGATATCGATCCGCGACGGCCATCAGGCCGGAGATGGGCAGCATGGTGCCGTGGTCGAGCCGCTCTCGCAGTCCGGGGGCGGCTCCACAGAGCGCCTCGCGGTATTCAGCATGAATGGCGTTGATCTGCTCTGGATTCACCGGCGCGGTTTTGGAGGCGGGCAGGGGCATGGTGGACCTGTGATGGGGCTTAAGATGTGGGGGTGGATGCTTTCAGCTTCCAGATACCGAGCAGCGAACGCCCCATCCAGCGACCCAGAATAGGATCCAGCAGCTTCGATGGCGGCACCAAATAGCGATCCCAGGTCATCACCTGTTCATAGCTGGGCATGGGCGAGTTCATGATCAAGCGGTTGGCCATCGAGGCAAGGATTCCCATGGAGTCCATATAGCGGCAGTAGACCATCTCCATGCCGTCGGGGGTCAGCTGTTCGTACATACTGCGGGTATAGCGGCGGAAGTGGCCCACCGAGGCATCGAAGGGGGTATAGAGCTGCTGAAATGCCGGACAGAGTACAATCAGCTGTCCATCAGGTGCCAGCCACTCCATGGCAGCCTGCATCTCCTGGGCATCGTGCTCGATATGCTCCAGTACATCGATGTAGATGACGCTGTCGAAATGCTGCCCCTTCTCCAGGGTCTCCAGCCTGCCCTGTACCACCTCGCACTGGCTGGGCAGCGAACCATTCTGAAGTTTCTCTTCAATGGATTGACACAGTTCGCCATCCGGTTCCAGACAGACCCAGCGGCTGTGGGTGTCGTTCACCAGCGCCACGGTGGTTCCGCCAAGACCGGCTCCCACCTCCAGGACCGTACGCCCCATACAGGGTTGCAACGTTTTGGACAGATAGGCCTTCCAGCGTCTGGCGTCGGCAAAAAGGGTCAGTTCATCGCCCTGGTAGGAATCCGATGTGTCGGAGGCCATGGTTGATTCCTCTGCTATGGGCCAAAAGGGTGTTGCGGATAGAGTGCTTTTTTAACAGCACTTCGAGACGGAATCGAATGGCCAGCGTCCAACTCTGTTTAAACGCTCAAACATGCGAGCTCCATACTACGTATCATCACGCTTTTCCGTCAACATATTGGGCTATCCCTACCGCAAACCCTATCCGACGGTAAAACGAAGCCCGTTGAACTGCCACCAAGGGTTCACTGAGGGGGGGTACGCTTTTCTGGATACCCAATTTGAAAGAGAATGACCTAAATCCTGGTTGGTGGCCTGACATGATGCCAACATGACAACCGTCTATGCTATAAAGTCTTTTCCAGTTCTATCAGGAGGAGAAGAAGCCATGAAGGGGCTAGAAATCGTTTCGAACATTGCGTGCGTAAATCCGAAATGCGAGCAGTTTGGAATTAAAGGGGTGGGTAATATCGTGGTCCGTCGTCGATATGGGCCAAGCCAAATCCGCTTGCTTAGGTGTCGTAGATGCGACAAGTGCAAATGGATGAGATGTGGTCCTTTGTGGAAAAAAAAGGATAAGAATTGTTCCGAGGAGGAGCGGGCAGAGGGAGAGGTCGGCAGTATTTGGGATCATGTAGTCCACGATCCTCGAAGCAAGCTAATCGTCTCCATGGTTCATGGGAAGCCCCAAGGGATCCAGGGTTGACATGTTGATCTTTACCTGGGGCAAATCCGGCCTCCTGTCCTTGCTATGTCCAAGCTGAAACAGTCCATCTGGGGTCACTTTAATAAACCTCTTGGCCGTCGAACTATCAATACGGATCTGGCCTTTCTGCAGATCATATGCCCGTAGCGTGTGCCGATTGAGATCAGCTTCAAACGCCTCCCACATATCGTCAGCAGCCAAATAATTCAAGATCTCAGCTAATCGATCATCACTGAAATCAAGTCCTCTTACCGAGCTGCCAATGGACATCTCCAGGAACATCTCGCGTGCTTCAGCCCATTCTTGGACAGGACTCATCCGATGGTCTCCTTCAGACAGGATATAGGCCAGCCACACCACCGTTCG
>JADFWT010000201.1 GCA_015233785.1 Magnetococcales bacterium | reverse complement strand
AATGGGGTCTGGGGCGAAGCCCCAGCGCAGTATATAGAGGCCTAAAAAGCGCCTAGATGGCCCGGCAGGGGTAGGATCCCAACACCTTGGTGAACACCCCAAACGACTGGGAAAGCTCCTCCAGCGCCTCAGCCACCTGGGGATCATCCTGATGCCCCTCCAGATCGACAAAGAAGAGGTAATCCCAGGCGCGACGCTTGGAAGGCCGGGACTCGATCCGGGTAAGATTGATCCCCTTTTGGGCGAAAATCCCCAACACCCTGTGCAGGAATCCCTGCTGATCCTGAAAGGAGAACATCAGGCTGGTTTTATCCTTGCCGGAGCGGTCGGGGTTTTTATTCCCCACCACCAAAAAGCGGTTGGCGTTGCCGGGCTTGTCCTCAATGTGTTCCGCAAGAAGCATCATTCCGTAGTCATCAGCTGCATAAATTCCGGCAATCACGGCGGATCGCTTCTTTCCGAGGCACTTTTCAGCCGCTTCGGCGGTGGATTTGGTCTGGATTACCTCGACACCAGGCATATGGCGATCCAACCACTTTCGGCACTCACCCACGGCGCGAAAGTGGCCAAAAACCCGTTTAACACGTCCCGGTTCATTCTCCCTGGAGAGCAGATTGTGAACCACAGGGAGTTGAATTTCAGCGCAAATTTTCAGGGGGGAATCCACAAAGCGGTCCAGGGTGTGAATCACAATCCCCTCGGTGGAGTTCTCCACCGGCACCACGCCAAAATCGGCCCGCTCCACCTCCACCTCATGAAACACCTCGTCGATGGTGCGACACGAGAAGGTGTTGAAGGCCCCGCCAAAATGCTTCAGCGTGGCCTGATGGGTAAAGGTAGCCTCTGGCCCGAGATAGGCCACTGAGAGCCGCTTTTCAATGCTGAGAGAGGCGGAGATGATCTCCCGAAAGATCCGATGCAGAGAAGAGGTGGGCATCTCGCCGTGATGGCGCTTTTCCAGCCGCCGGTGGATGCGCGCTTCCCGCTCCGGTCGGTAGAAGGTGGTGCCCGGTTCCCGCTGCTTGACCTGGCCGACACGTACCACATATTCGACCCGCTGCATCAATAGATCGTGGATCGAGGTGTCGATACGGTCGATGCCTTGGCGCAATCCGTCAAGATCCAACTGATCCAACGGCGTATCAGCACGCTCCTCGGAGCCGTTCTCTTCAGCGCTCACGAAAATCTCCCCTGTTGGCGCGTGGTCTCATGGTACATGGCAACGCGCAGTATTGAATTTCCCAACGGACCCCAAAACCTACCGTAGCGCCAGGAAAATGGCAACGAACAGAGGCACCCCCCTTTTATGTCAGGGGAAAACGGTAGCCCAGCATTCGATAGAGAAGCCGTGCCGCGCTAAAATCGCTGGCAGGTTGCCCCTCAATGGGGGCCAACTCCACCAGATCCAGCCCCACCACCTCCCGCTGGGCGAAAACACGGGCCATCAACTCAACCGCCATATGGTAGTCCAATCCACCCGGCTCCGGCGTGCCGGTGGCCGGCATTACCGAGGGATCCAAGCCATCCAGATCGAAGCTGATATAGACACGATCCGCCAGCCGGGCTACAAGCTCATCCATCCAGCGATGATCTCCCCCACGGCTCTGAGGAACGATATCCCGTGCCCAGTAGATGCGATCCATTAAATCCTGGTCGCGGATAAAGTGCCACTCTTCCAGACTGAGGGACCGAAGCCCAACCTGAACAAAAGGTAGTCCCAAATCATAGATTCGTCGCATGACGCAGGCGTGGGACCATTGGGTATCGTCGTAGCGCTCCCTAAGATCGGCATGAGCATCGATCTGAAGTACCGACAGCTCAGAGCCGAAATGGTCTCTGTGAGCCCGTACCAATGCTGGTGTGATGCCGTGCTCTCCACCGATGGCAGCCAGAAAGCGGCCTGCATTCAGCTCTGTGGTAGCAGCCTTATAGATACGCGCCTGCATCGCTTCTGGGCCATCAGGATGAGAAGGTAAAAGAGGTCGTGTATGAAAACCAATTCGATAGGTTTCTTGTAACAGGGTTTCATCGAACAGTTCCATATGGCCTGAAGCTCTGAGAAGAGCTTCAGGCCCCTTTGCGGCCCCTTTACCATAGGTCAGGGTATTGCCGTAAGGAATCGGCAACAGAGTCACGCGGGCTTGTTCCGGGGGGGGTTCTTCAAGATTGGCGAAGCGCATAAAATTCGCTCCTGTCGCATGGGGAGTCCAGAGGGCGTCACGCCTTCTGGCGGGTCCAGGGCAGCGCCCTGGTGGGGGCTTGGGGGCGAAGCCCCCAACGCAGTATATAGGCGCTTTTTAAAGCTACTTGAACGACTGAACCAAACTTCCCACCACCAACGACCAGCCGTCCACCAGGACGAATAAAATTAACTTGATAGGCATAGAAATCACCAATGGCGGCAGCATCATCATACCCATGGACATAACCACACTGGCCACCACCATATCGACGATCAAAAACGGCAGATAGATCATAAATCCTATCTGAAAGGCGGTCTTCAGCTCGGAGATCATAAAGGCGGGAATCACCAGCCGGATGGGTACATCTTCCGGCTTGTCCAACTTATCGATGCCGGAGAGCTTCATGAACAGCGCCAAATCCTGTTCACGGGTCTGTCGCAACATGAACTCCCGAAACGGCACGATGACGCGATCCATCGCTTCGCCCTCGGTGATCTGCTGGTCCAGATAGGGGCGGATTCCGCCATCATAAGCCTGATCAAAGACCGGGCTCATGACAAAAAATGTAACAAAAAGAGCCAGAGAGACAAGAACCTGATTGGGCGGCTGCCCCTGAAGGCCCATAGCCTGCCGAACAAAGGAGAAGACCACCACCACGCGGGTAAAACTGGTCACCATGATCAGTAGACCTGGTGCCAGCGAGAAGAGGGTCATCAGGGCTAGAACCTGAAGACCGATCCCCACCTGCCCCGGCACCGCCTGGCCGGAACCCGGCAGCATGCCCTGAAGCGTCAAATCCCCTTCAGCCCCAAACGCAAGGCCGGAGCTCCACACGGCAAACGCAAAAAGGCATCCCCACGCCAGAAGGAATCCTCCCCCCAGACGCATGAGACGCCTTGACCAAACGCGCCGCACAGGAACGGCCGCAACATTCAACGGAACGGCTCCTCCAAACTCTTCAGATCATCCTCATCCAGCTCCGCCAGCATGGTCACCCGATCACGCGTCACCCCTACCAGCCAACCGCGCCGTCCAACCCGAACCAAACGAACTCCGGCATTCGGCGCCAAATTGCGGCCCCCGATAAGATGAACCGGACCACTGGCACCAAGCTTCGGCTGAATACGTTTGCCCAGATGAACAAACAGCAGCGCCACCGCGCCCAGGGCGATCAGATAGCCTACCAGACGCAACGCTTCGCTGAACAGATCAATAGGCGGAGAGCCTTCAACCGCTTCACCCGCCCATACAGGAAGAATATAGAAGGATATTGCCACAGTTGCCATGGTCGGCGTAAAACAGCGCCGCCATCGCCAAAAGAGCCTCTTCATAAACGCCTAACGGCGTAGATTCTCAAGCCGCTCGGCCAGAGAAACAATGTCGGTAATGCGAATACCCAGCTTGTCTTTGATCATCACCACTTCACCAAAGGCCAGCAGACGGTTATTGACGTAAATTTCAAGGGGATCATCGGCCTCTTTATTCAGCTCGATGAGAGAGCCCTTGTTGAGCTTCAGCAGATCTCGAATCTGCATGCGAACCTGGCCCAGACGTACCGAAACATCCAACGGCACATCCATCAACAGATCCAGCTTTTGCGTCATGTCGCCGCTCAGGCCGCCAAAACCACCGCCTCCACCCAGACCACCACCACTATTCATACTGCCGCCCAGACCTTCGTCCAGACCGCCGATTCCAGCGGCATCATCGCCCAGGGGGCTCTCCAGATCGCCACCCCCCATGGGATCACCCATCATCCCGTCTTCCATGGGATCGAACGCATCGCCCACTCCGATCTCTTCGGCCATATCTCTACTCCTCCTCGATCACTGCGCTTGTGATGCGCACTGCCCGCTTGCCGTTCACTACGCCTGCGACGCCCCTAAACTTGGGCTTCCCTTCCACCTCAACCAGCATCTCTTCAGAG
>JADFWT010000200.1 GCA_015233785.1 Magnetococcales bacterium | reverse complement strand
GCTTCAAGGACGGTTATGGTCCTGTTGGTGCTTACTTCCTGCATCTGAAAACCTATACTCAGAACTGTAACGGTGAAGAGTATGAATCAACCTGGTTCCCTGGCCTCCAGGAGATGGTTGGTAAAGAGTATCTGGATGTCGAAGCTTCGCACAGAACGCACCGCCCGATCCCAACATGTCTGCGTAACCACGCATTCATCAATGAGGTCAACGCGGGCCGTGGTCCCATCCATATGGTCACCATGGAAGCGTTCCAAGACCCCCATCTGGAAGAGATCGGTTGGCATAACTTCCTGGGTATGACCGTTGGTCAAGCCGTGCTTTGGGCCGCCACCGATGTGGATCCCAAGTACCAGAACCCAGAACTGACCACCTCTGAGCCTTACGTCATGGGCTCGCACGCTACCGGTTGCGGTGCGTGGTGCTCCGGTCCTGAGGATGTCTCCCCACCAGAGTATTTCTGGGGCTACAACCGCATGACCTCCGTTGAGGGTCTGTTCGGTGCCGGTGACGCTGTCGGCGGTACGCCGCACGCGTTCTCCTCCGGTTCGTTCACCGAAGGTCGTATCGCTGCTAAGGCCGCTTGTCAGTACATCGACGACGGCAAGGCCGAAGGTATTGTTGTTTCCCATCAACAGGTTCAAGATCGTAAAGATGAGATCTACAAACCGATGGAACACTACCAGACCTACCGCAACGAGATCGTGGCCGGCTCGGTTAACCCGAACTACATCAACCCGAGACAGGGCTTGGATCGTCTGCAGAAGCTTATGGACGAGTACTGCGGTGGTGTGACGGTTAACTACATGACCAATGACAAGCTGCTCAACATCGGCCTGATGAAGATGAAGATCCTTGAAGAGGATCTGCAGAAGGTTGCTGCTGAGAACGTCCACGAACTGCTGCGTGCCTGGGAACTGAAGCATCGCCATCTGGCGGCTGAGTCGGTCTTCCATCACACGCTGTTCCGTAAAGAGACCCGCTGGCCCGGGTACTACTATCGTGGCGACGCCATGAAGTTGGATGATGAGAACTGGCACGTTCTCACCGTGTCTCATCGGGATCCTAAATCCGGTGATTACACCATGGAGAAAGCGCCCTGTTACCACATCGTCGGTAACGACGAGTAGGTAGGGCTCGACAGAAAGTTACATTTCTGTTCTGTTTGAAAGGAAAAAGATCAACGTGTAGTGCGTTGATCTTTTTCCTATTTTGATGCAAGACTGCTCATTTATCTCAATGGAAAGTGACGCATGAATATTATTGATAAAACCGATGACGAAATCATGGAAACCGCCGTGCCCATGTGGGGAGAGATGATCAAGCACTCCAACAACGGCGACTACGGTCAATTCATCAAGCATTTTGCCTACTCATTAATGCTCGGCCTGAATGAGATTGAGATGGGTAAGCAGTTTACCCACAGTGAGCTGACCAAGAGCCTCTCCGAAGAGTTTGACGTGCTCGGAACCATCCGCCGTGGAGAACATGTCACCGTCCTTTTCCGGCAACGAAGCACCAAGAAAGAGGGCGAGTGGCTGGGCCGCTTGGTTCTCGGCTATGAAAAAGATGAGATCAAAGTCTTTGGTGCCTCTATCTTCTGATTGCCTGACATGGACGCGACATGAATGAAACGATCCAAACCAATAAGTTCGTCGAACTGACCTACAAGGTCACCGATAAGAAAACCGGGAATGTTCTCACCACGGTTGAGTTTCCATTGGGCTATGTGCACGGCGTCAATGAAACCCTGGCCCCGGCTGTGCTCTCGGAGCTGGAAGGCAAGTCGGTGGGTGACGCCATTGAGGTGCCCATCGATTGCAATCAAATCTACGGGCCCAGGGACGAGTCGCTGGTCTTTACCGATCGCATCGAGAATGTTCCCGAAGACTATCGGGAGATCGGCACCACCATCACCATGGAGAGCGAGAACGGCGCCACGCGCAACTTCATCGTCACCAGGATGGATGACAAGACCCTGACCGTTGACGGTAATAATCCGCTCTGCGGACGTGAGGTGATTTTTTCGCTTAAGGTTCTGACCGTTCGCGATGCCACCGAAGAAGAGATCGAAGAGGGTGGCCCCATCAACGCGGCACCGGATATTGATGAGTCGCTGAAAATGCCTTTTTGATACGGTGGGCGGAACCAGAGCCGGCTCCGCCCCGGCCTCACTCCCCAATAATTTTTACCAAAACCCGCTTACGCCGTCCGCCATCAAACTCGCCATAGAAAATCTGTTCCCATGGTCCGAAATCAAGCTGCCCTTCGGTGATGGCCACCACCACCTCCCGCCCCATGATCTGCCGCTTCATATGGGCATCGGCATTGTCTTCGCCGGTGTCGTTGTGCCGATATTGGCCAATGGGCGCGTGGGGAGCCAGCGCCTCAAACCAAAGCTCCTTGCGATAGCTTTTCATGCCTCTCTCCCCATTCGATGGCTACACATTATGAACGGTGATGCGCCAAAAGGAGCATCCATCTGATGCAATTTGTCTGTTACAACGCCTGGGATCAACTTCCAAAAGGGGCCGATGCCCTGTTGGCTACAGCGACCCGGAAGAGCCTGTTCCTATCGCGCCCCTGGTTTGAAAATCTGATCGCCACCTCACTGGAACCGCATCAGACTCCGTTTTTGGCCTGTGTGGCCGACGGCCCTCGCCTGCTGGCCATTCTGCCTCTGATGACGCTTGCCAACGGCAGCTACGACCCTCTGAGCAATCACTTCACCACGCTCTACTCCCTGTTGCTGGCAGAGGAACAGGAGCAGGATGCCATCATCGCCTGTCTGGTGGACGGCTTGGACCGCTTGCCGAACCGCAACCATCGCCTCTTTCCCATCGACGCCGATGACCCCAACATGAACCGTCTGCAAAAAGCCATGGAGTCAGCCGGGTTCGAGTGCCAACGTCATGTGCGCTTTTTCAACTGGGTCCATGCCACGGAGGGGGCCTCTTTTGCGCAGTACATGGCCGCCCGCCCGGCCCGACTACGCAACACCATCGCCCGTAAAAGCCGAAAGTTGCAGCGCGAACACGGGTATGAGATTCGCCTCTACATGCGCGACGACCTGCAACAGGCGCTGATGGATTATCAAACGGTATTTCGCGCCAGTTGGAAGGGGTGCGAGCCCTTCGCCGACTTTATTCCGGGTCTGGTCAACCGTGCGGCGGCGCGAGGTTGGGTGCGGCTGGCCATCCTCTACATCGCCGGAGAACCCGCCGCCGCCCAGCTCTGGTTTGTGGTCCACCCCACGGCGAGCATATTCAGACTCGCCTACCATGAGGCCTGGAAACGCTACTCACCGGGCTCCATTCTCACCCGCCACCTGATGGAGCAGGTCATCGACATCGATAAGGTGGAGAAGATCGATTTTCTTACCGGCAACGACCGCTACAAACAGGACTGGATGACTCAACGCCGGGAACGTTGGGTTTTATCCTGCGCCAAGGCGGACCAATCACTTGGCCTGACGGCCCGAATGGCGGCCTCATGGAACAGACTGCGTGCGCGGTCACAGAGCCGGGGAGGGTGACGCAGACCCTTTTTTAAGCAACAGCCAACGCTACGCCTTGATCAGCCTGGCCATCTGATTCATATCCAGCGCTTTATCGATAGCGACGACAATGCCGCCGTCATCCGAGACGCGGGTGATGGAACAACTGACATTGCCCTCGGCCCCCAGAGGCAATAGATGCAGTTGCACCCGCGCCCCCTGGTTGAGCCACGCGGGAAGAGGCGACGTGAGAGAGACCAGCATGCTGCCGGGGCTTACATTCTTCAGCAGGCCGGAAACCTTCTGGTCGGAGGAGAAGGCGACGATCACATCGTCGATGGCACGGATTCGCGGCGGGCGTGGCTGAACATTGTGCGCTCCCGGCACCATAAACGCGCTGGCGGCCTTATCCTCGGCCATGATGTGATCCACCAACCAGTTGCTGAGAAGATCAAACAGCGCTTGGGCAACCTGTTTATAATCGTCCAGGCCCGACTGGGAGATGCGGTCTCTCAGCGCCCGAGCCGTTTTGGCGAAATCGTCATGGGCGCGTTTATGGGCCGCCAGGTCGTCATACCCGTTTTTGCTCAGAAGCGTCTCCTCAAAAGCAAGGTGCTCCTGCACATAGGCTTC
>JADFWT010000001.1 GCA_015233785.1 Magnetococcales bacterium | reverse complement strand
CCCACCCGTAGCCGTTTGGTCTCTCCATGTGTGGGGTGGTGGGTGGCGGGTGACGTGGGGGAACAGAGAGGTGTTGGCGGATGTTCAAGACAGGCTGGAACCATCTGATGACACGCCTGGAACAGAGCATCCGGGTGGGTGGCGGGATGGTAGAGCAGGGCTGTGATGGTGTTTTTGACCAGATGGAGGTGGTGGCCGAAAGAGAGCGCCTTACGGTAGAGGGTGATGGCCTCGTCCGTCCGCCCCTGGGTGATGAGAAGAACCCCAAGATTGTTGCTGGCCTCCAGTTGGTCGGGGCGCAGTTTAAGTGATTTACGGTAGTGGGTTGTGGCCTGATCAATGCGGCCCAGGCCACGTAGTGCATTGGCCAGATTGTTGTGCGCCTCGGCAAAGCGGGGCCTGAGCCGTACGGCTTCTCTGGCGCTGGTTTCGGCCTCTTGATAGCGCTCCTGGGCCTCCAGCGCATTGGCTAGATTGTTATGCGCTTCCGGGAGTTTTGGGTGGCGTTCGATGGCGCGACGACTCAGGCTTTCAGCCTCGGCGAGATCTCCCAGTTCTTTGAGTAGGTGGCTGAGCGTGACCAGTGTCTCAATCTGCTCGGGAGCGTGCGTAAGCGCCTGACGCATCAGAGAGACCGCCTGATCCAGTTGGCCCACCGCCATGGCGATCTCGCCCAGCAGATGAAGGGCCGGGGCATAGCTTGGATCCGCCTCCAGAATTTGCCGATAGATCTGCTCCGCCTGGGACAGGTTACCCGTTTGCTGATGCTGTTGACCCAGCGTCAGCGCTTCGGGGAGCGTGAGAGGAGGTTGAGGGGGTTGGCTCATAGCGGCGTTTGCCTGGGTTATGCGTTGTTCTCTGTGTTGTTCTCGGTGTCGTGGGATGCTTGGTTCTGTTCTCGCACTGTTTTGATAACGGCGTTTCCATAGCGTTTCAGTTTGGCCGCTCCAACCCCGTGTGCCATAGAGAGCTCGTCCAGGTTTTGCGGCTGGAGCTTGACGATATCCACCAACGTCGCATCATGAAATACTACAAAGGCCGGTACGTTGTTCTCCTGGGAGAGTTTTAGCCGTAGCTCCCGCAGCGCCTCAAACAGATCTCGATCGCCTGCATCTTCAAAGTTGGTCTCTTTGGAGATGGCCCTTTGCTGCCTGTGGACCTTTGAGGCTTTTTCATCTTTGCGTTTGGTTTTTGGGTCGTGGGTAAAGCGTATTTCCCGTTCCCCGCGCAGAACGTCGCGACTTTTTTCGTGCAGTCTGAGACCGCCATGACCCTCAAAATCCACCATGAGATAGCCCGCCGCCACCAACTGACGAAAGACTGAACGCCACTGGGACGCCCCCTGCTCTTTACCGATGCCGAAGGTGCTCAGTGTGTGATGGTTGAACTGTATGATCCGCTCGGTACTTTTGCCCAGCAGTACATCCACAAGATAGCTGATGCCAAAGCGTTGCCCGGTGCGGTAGACGCAGGAGAGTGCTTTTTGGGCGGCTACCGTTCCATCCCAGGTTTTGCGTGGCTCCAGGCAGGCATCACAGTTTTCGCAGCGGTCGTGGTGCTCTTCGCCAAAGTAGTTGAGTAGCGCCTGACGACGGCAGGAGGTGGTTTCGCAAAAGCCGAGGATGGCGTCCAGCTTTTGGTTTTCAATTCGTTTGATGCGCTCTTCTGCGTTGGATTCCACCAGCCAGCGTCGTAGCATGATCACATCTTCATAGCCGTAGGTCATGAAGGCGGTTGAGGGGTGTCCATCCCGTCCGGCGCGTCCGGTCTCCTGATAGTAGGCTTCCAGGTTTTTCGGCAGGTCAAGATGTGCCACAAAGCGTACGTCCGGCTTATCGATCCCCATGCCGAAGGCGATGGTGGCGACGATGATCACGCCCTCTTCACGCAGAAAGCGGTCCTGATGGCTCTGGCGCATGGCGTGGGGGAGTCCGGCGTGGTAGGGCAGGGCGTTGTATCCACGGGCCTGGAGCCAATCGGCGGTATCCTCCACCTTGCGCCGGGAGAGGCAGTAGACGATGCCTGCGTCTCCTTCATGTTCAGCGGAGAGAAAGCGCTCCAACTGCTCTTTGGGTCTATCTTTGGGCATCACCCGGTAGCGAATATTGGGACGGTCGAATCCGGCCACGTAGATCTCTGCCTGGTCCATGCGCAGCCGTTGGATGATCTCGGTACGGGTGGGGGCATCGGCGGTGGCGGTAAGCGCCAGACGCGGAGTGCCGGGAAAGCGATCCGCCAACACCGACAGTCCCAGATAGTCTGGCCGAAAATCGTGGCCCCATTGGGAGACGCAGTGGGCCTCATCAATGGCAAACAGGGCCACCGGAAGGCTGGAGAGAAAATCCAGTGTGCCGGGCATGGTGAGTCGCTCGGGGGCCATGTAGAGCAGGTCCAGTTCGCCATTTCGGGCTTGGCGCATCACCTCGGCGCTCTCAAACCCTTCCTGGGTCGAGTTGATAAAGGCTGCCCGTACGCCATTGAGCAGCAGGGCGTTCACTTGATCCTGCATCAGCGCGATGAGGGGGGATACCACGATACCGATTCCCCTTCGAATCAGCGCCGGAATCTGAAAGCAGAGCGACTTTCCGCCGCCGGTTGGCATCAGCACCAGGGCGTCCTGCCCGGCGATGACATGATCGATCACCTGCCTCTGAAAGCCGCGAAAGGCATCGTAGCCAAAGGTGTCGTTAAGAACCGCCAATATGGGATCGGCACCCTCTGCATGAGTCGGGTCGGAGGCGGCAGCAGGGTTCTCAAAGGGTAGATGGCCCGCATCAAATGGATCCGTCGTATCCATAAAAGGGTCTTCGAAATCCATGGGGCGAATAGCTCCTGCTGGGTGATTGAACGACTCTGGGTGACCTTATCCATACAGGTTGAACTCTGGGTTAGGCAAGGGTAGAGGGGGGCGGTTGAGTGTGGGAGAGATGAGGGTGATCGGTCTCTTGCTTCTTCCACATGCTCTGATAGGCGTGTTCTACAGAGCGGGCATAGGATGCGCCGTCACAGAGGCGTGAAGATTTAAGTCGCTCTCTCAATGTCTCTCTCAGGTGGCGTAGATGGACGGGATCATCGGCCAGCTTCAAGGCGGCTGCGACGTAGTGATCGGGGGATGGGGCGGCCAGTTCCTCCAACCCGGCGTGGATCACAATATCTCCGGCCATGCGTCCGATGAAGCGATCTCCCATCAGCGTCACCACCGGCACGCCCATCCAGAGGGCCTGAAAGGTGGTGGTGGCACCGGTAAACGGAAAGGGATCCAGGGCGATATCGGCTTGGTGGTAGTAGGCCAGATGGTCGATGAGATTCTCCTGTACGCCAATCAGCGTTAGCCTGCCGGCTACCACGCCCCGCCGTTCGAACTGGTGCACCATGCGTTCCTGCATCTGCGGATCACCCAGCACGTATTTATATTTGATCATCAATCGGGCATCCGGGAGGGCTTTAAGAATCCGTGCCCACAGATCCATCACCTTACCGTTAATCTTGGTGGGATTGTTAAAGGAGGCGAAGGTGATGAAGCCGTTCTTCTCCATCGGCGGTGGGTTGATCTCCGGGGCGGGCTCCAGCGGGGGATAGTTGTAGAATACCGGAAGTCGGTAGAGCTGCTCGGAGAATCGTTCCTGGGTCTCATCTGGTGGATGGATAACGCGATCGGTCAGCCAGTAGTCCATGGTCTCCAGGCCGCTTGTGGTTCCACTGTGAAAGCTCACCTGAATAGGGGCCGGACGATGGGCCGCTACGGTATCGCGGTTGCCGTCGAACAGTCCGGCCAGATAGATCATCACCTGGATGCCGTCTTGATGAATCAACTCTGCCACCTGTCGATCCGAGAGTGACCGCGTCTCTCGCCAGCCATGCACCGCTTCTTTAATCCGGGCACTGATTGGGTCGTGAAAGGGGGCATCGGAGTAGGCGTAGACCTCAAAAGCTTCGGGATTGTGGTGCAGCAGAAGCGGCAGCACATTGCGACCCACCGGGTGATTGTTCATGTCTGATGAGAGATAGCCGATACGCAGTGGTGGAGTGGCTCTGCTCTTTGACGGGGGTTGATCTTGATATAGAGGGGAGGCTTCGGCGATCAGCGGGGCCATCTCCCGGCGAATGGTGTCGAACAGTTCATCCGGCGTAACGTCCGTCAGGTAGAGCAGCCCGCTTAGATAGCTCTTAACGATGTTTAGCGATATAGGTCCAAGATCCAGAGCTTTGCGGTAGTTGGTCATGGCCTCATGCATGGATCCCAGATCCCGTAGGGCGTTGCCGAGATTGTGATAGGCCTTGTTGAAGTCGGGTTGCAACCTGATGGCCTGCCGGCATGCGTCGACGGATTCATTAAGCTGTCCCAGGGTGCGCAGCACGTTGCCCAGGTTGTTATGTCCTTCCGGTAACTGCGGATTTAGTTCGATGGCGCGTCGGCAGTGGTTCACGGAGGCTTTGTGCTCTCCACGCTGGTGCAGCAGGTCGGCCAGATTGATATGGGTCTCTGCCAAGTCTGGGTTGGAGGCCAGGGCTTGATGCATCAGGGGTTCTGCAAGGTCGGGCCGTCCGGCTTGGAGCGCGATGACGCTCAGCAGGTGCAGGGCGATGGCGTGGTTTGGCTCCACCGCCAAAACCTGCCGGTAGATCTGTTCGGCCTCGGCGAGGTTCCCGGCATTATGCAGACCCAGAGCGTGGTTGAGGGCCTCTTCCAGGGTCATGGTTTGGGGATTGTTTGGTGGCGTGCTGTTAATCATTTCACCGTGATTGCTTGTGGGTTGATCCATGATTCGAATGCAGATTGTCTTATGCAGAACGTCATGTGGTGGTGTTGGTGGGGGGATCTGGAGGTGCTTTTTTATGCTTCATGGTGGCATAGAGAGCCTCAATATTTTTTGCATATTGAAGACCATCGCACAAAGGCGATGCTGAGATCTTCTCTCGAAGTTCTGCTCTGATTATCTGCAATTGTTGCCAATTGTTAGTCATCTGCACTGCCTTTGCCAGATAATCCAGGTGGGAGTCCACAGCCAGTTCAGGAAAACCGCCATGGGTGACGATATCTGCTGCCATGCGATGAATAAAACGTTCCCCTTTGAGCGTCACCACCGGCACCCCCATCCAGAGGGCCTGAAAGGTGGTGGTGGCCCCAGTGAATGGGAACGGATCCAGGGCGATATCGGCGCGGTTGTAGTGGTCCAAGTGGGCACGGTGCTGGTCACGGGCGCTGATTAGCTCCAGGCGGTGTGCGGGAATGTCATGCCGGGTAAATCCCTGGATCAACCGCTCCTGAAGGGCGCTGTTGGCGAGATGGTTTCGGTATTTCAGCAGTAGCCGGGAACCTGGAACCGCCTTGAGAATATGCGACCAAAGTCGGATGACCGCGTTGTTAATCTTGGTGGGATTATTAAACGATGCAAAGGTGATAAAGCCGTTTTTCAGCGCTGGAAGAGGCCCAACCGATGGGGCTTGGTCCAGGGTTGGATAGATGTAGAAATTGGGCAGGCGGCAGAGCTGCTCCGAGAATAATTCATAGGTGTCTTCCGTAGGGTGAAGCAGCTCATCGGTAAGCCAGTAGTCCATCTCGGGAAGGGTGGTACTGGTGAGGTTGTGAAAGCTCACCTGAACCGGAGCCGGGCGATAGGTGGCCACCATCAGTCGGTTGGCATCAAAAAAACCGGCCAGATAGACCATAATCTGAATGCCGTCCTGGCGGATCTGGTTGGCTGTTTGAGCGTCGTTCATTAAGTGGGTGTCCCGCCAATGGTCACTATGGCGGCGCAGCTCTTCGGTGATCTCATCTCCTTGGGGGCGCTCGGCGTAGCAGAATATCTCAAACCGGCTGTGGTCATGATGGGCCAGTAGGGGTCGGATGTTTTGACCCACCGGGTGGTTGTAAAAATCGGAGGAGAGATAGCCAATGCGTATTTTGCCTGCCGAATCGTCCTGTTCAGGAGGCGATTTAGCGGGTATTGAGCGGCATTCATTGTCAATTTTGGAGAGGCTGTGCCGAGCATGGGGCGGACGACAGGCGGCCATCTCTCCAGCGCATCTGTCGAACAGCGCCTGATGGCTGAGATCGGGCTGATAGAGTAGGGCACTGATGAGATTTTTCACCATATTGAAGTCGCCGCAACCAGCCTTTGACTGGCATTGGCAAGCTGTACTGAAGCTCTCCAGCGCACCGTCCAGATCCCCCAAATCCCGCAGGGCGTTTCCAAGATTATTATGCGCCTCGGCCATCTGTGGTTCCAGAGCGATGGCGCTTCGGCAACTGGCAACGGCTTCGGCAAGGTCTCCCACGGCTCGAAAGGCGTTGCCAAGGTTGCAGTGGGCATCGGCGTTATGGGGGTTGATCTCCAGTGACCGACGAATCAGCGGGATGGCCAGTTCAAACTGTTCCACCTGCTGGGCCAGCAGACCGAGAAGGTGCAGTGCATCGGGCTGGTTGGGCTCTGCCTGAAGTATCTGCCGATAGATCTGCTCGGCCTGGGGTAGTTCTCCGGCGTTATGGTGTTGCTGTGCCAGGGCCAGGGCCTCCGGCAGGGTGAGGGTCTGTTCAGCCACTTTGATGGTTCCACATCATGCGGTAGGCCTGCTCCATATGGCGGGCATAGGTGGCACCATCCAGCAGCGGCGATG
This sequence comes from Magnetococcales bacterium, assembly GCA_015233785.1. Taxonomy (GTDB): domain Bacteria; phylum Pseudomonadota; class Magnetococcia; order Magnetococcales; family JADFWT01; genus JADFWT01. The sequence continues at coordinate 86,650 of JADFWT010000001.1, read as the reverse complement.
CCTTGAGTTGGTCTCGGAGTCCGGCTCGCAGTGTTCGCAACCGGGTTGTGTTTCCGGCAAGCGCGGCGGCGTTTTCTGCATAGCGTTCCGGCGTGTCGGCCAGCAGCTCGGCAAGACCAGCATGAAAGAGGATATCCCCCGCCATGCGGCTGATAAAGCGGTCCCCCAACAAGGAGATGACCGGCACCCCCATCCAGAGGGCCTGAAAGGTGGTGGTGGCTCCGGTAAAAGGGAACGGATCCAGGGCAATATCGGCTCGGTTGTAGAGGGATAGATGGTGTTGGTGTCGGTCTCGGGCGCTGATCATCTCCAGCCGCTCGGGGTGTATGTCGCGCTCTGAGAATTGGTTGAACAGCCGCTGTCGTAGAGATTCATTCTCCAGATGGTTACGGTATTTAAGAATCAGACGGGCGTCGGGCAGCGCGGTGAGAATTTCCGACCAAAGATGTACGGTAGGCGCGGTAATTTTTGCAGGATTATTGAGTGAAATGAAGGTGATGAAGCCATTATTATCCACTGGCAACGGCCCCACATCCGGGGTCTCCTTGGGAGGCGGAAAGGTGTAGAAGACCGGCAGTCGACAGAGCGTCTCGGAAAAGCGCTCCTGGGTAGCCTGTGGTGGATGGAGCAGGGCGTCACTGATCCAGAAGTCCATCTGATCCATGGCGGTGGTGCAGCCGTTGTGAAAGCTCACCTGCACCGGAGCCGGGCGATGGCTGGCGATCATCAGTCGATTGGTATCGAACAGCCCAGCCAGATAGACCATGACATGAATGCCATCCTGGCGGATCATCTCCGCGGCCTGTTCATCGCTAAGGCCATCGGTGGGGCGCCAGTGGTGTACATGGCGACGCAGCTCTTTGGTAACCGCATCGCTTTGGGCGGTCTCCACATAGGCGAAGATCTCCACCTGTTGCGGGTCGTGGTGTTGCAGGAGCGGCAGAATATTGTCTGCCACCGGGTGGCCGCGAAAGTCGGAGGAGAGGTAGCCGATGCGCATTCTACCATGAATAGGCCCCTTGGGGGGCGATAGGGTGGCCATCTGCATGGTGGGTTGGCAAGCGCGCATCTGGCTGCGACAGGTTTCGAACAGGGTATCGTTGCGGGTGCCTGGATGGTAGAGCATGGCGCTGATGAGGTTCTTCATCATATTGAAGTCACGCCCCAGCGTCAGCGCCTTGTTGTAGCATGTGACGGCTTGATCCAGCTCTCCCAGCGCCAGACGCGCATTACCCAGATTATTAAGAATGCGTGGATCATCAGGGCGTGTGGTCAGAGCCTGTTCCAACCCCTCTGCCGCCTCATCCAGTCGGCCCATTTCCCGCAGAGTGTGGCCAAGGTTGCACTGGGCCTGGAAAAACCCCGGTTTCAGGGCAATCGCCCGCGTGAAGAGCCTAGCCGCTTCATCCAACTCTCCGGCGGCACTCAGGGTGTTGGCCAGGTTATAGAGTGTCTCCAAGTGGTCCGGGTGCTGCTCCAACACCTTTTGGTAGCAGGTAATGGCCTCTTTGAGTGATCCCCTGCGTTTATGAAGATTGCCCAGATCGTTCCAGGCCCCCAGCAGGGTGGGGTCCAGTGCCAGCGCCTGATGGAAGCTGGTGATGGCCTGTTCGGCTTGGTTGAGTTGCTGGAGGGCGTGGGCCATGTTGAAGTGGGCCTGAGCCATATTGTCATCCAGCTTCAGGGCCGCTTCATAGCATGGAATCGCCTCTTGAGGCTCTCCCATGGCTCGAAACACCTCGCCAAGGTTGATATGAAAGGCCGGTTGGTTGGGCATGACGGCGATAGCCTGCCGAATCCAGCCCAGAGCCTGTGCAGGATCCCCTTTTTGCTGCACCAGCACGCCCAGCAGGTGCAGGGCATCGGCATTGTGCGGGTCTGCCTTGAGAATATCACGATAGATCTGTTCGGCAGCCTCCAATTCACCACTCTGGTGGCGTTGGCAGGCGTGTTGGATCGCTTCCGGGATCGATAGACGTTGTTGGTTCATGGCTCGGGTGGCGTTGGAGTAATTGGATGCAGGATGAGGATACCATAGCCTGAGGATCTGAGGGGTGGTGCCTTAATGGGTGGAGGTGATTTCTTGTTGATGAGCCCAAAGATCAAGCAGGACATCCTCCACATGGCGGGCATGGCTTTTCCCGTCACAGAGAGGAGATTCTGCCAGTTGTGTGCGGAGTCTGTTTCTCCATGCGGTCAGCTTATGTGGGTCATTGGCCAGCGAAACAGCCTTCTCAACATAGTCGTCCTTGCTCACTGCGATCAGTTCCGGAAGGCCCATGTGGTGTAGAAGACTGCTCCCCATGCGGGAGATGAAGTGTTGTCCCAACAGCGAGATGACCGGCACCCCCATAGCGAGGGCCTGATAGGTCGTAGTGGCCCCGTTAAACGGAAAGGGATCAAGAGCGATATCCCCTCTACCGTAGTGAGACAGATGCTCGGCGAGGTCACGGTTGTTGAGCCCTTTGCTTCCTGGGGAGAGTTCGATTTTGTCGGCTTCAATACCGTGCTTGAAAAAGCCATCAAGCAGTCGCTTTCGAACGCCAGGATCTTCCATAAGATGGCCATATTTCAGCATGAGTCTGGCCTCTGGTAGTCTTTGAAGAATTCGAGCCCATAGGTCAATGACCTCGGTGTTGAGCTTGGCTGGATTGTTAAAGGAGACAAAGGTGATGAAACCGTTGCGTATGGAAGGGGGCGGCTCGATGGTTGGAAAGTTCTTAGGGGGTGAGTAGGCGTAGAAAACAGGAAGCCGCGCCAACTGTTCACAGAATTGCTCTTGAGTCTCTTCTGGGGGGTGCAGAAAGGAGTCGGTCAGCCAGACATCCATCTCATTCAGACCGGTAGTCGCTCCATTATAGAAGCTGACCTGTAGTGGCGCGGGCCTGTGGAAGGCGACGGTAAATCGATTGTTGTTGAACCACGCTGCAAGATAGATCATCACATGGATGCCATCGGACTGAATCTGTTTGGCCAGCTCTCTATCGGTGAGCCTGCGGGTCGCAATCCAGTGGTGGGACGATGCCTTGAGCTGCCTGGAGAGTTCATCATCTATCTCGCTCTCGGAATAGAGAAATATTTCGAAAGCGGCGTGGTCGTGATGCTTAATAATGGGCAGAATATTTCGGCCCACCGGGTGATTGAACAGGTCTGAGGAGAGGTAGCCGATACGCAGTCTCTCCCCATGGGATGGCGCTGCGGGTGGTGCGGGCTCAAGTGGGTTGCTGGGGCGGAGGCTCTGCATCTGTTGCAGGGCGAGCTTTAACGGTTGCTCTGGAGGGAGGCCGGGTTGATAGAGGCTGGCGGTGAGTACACCGCGCATGCCGTTCAGGTCTTGTGGATGGTGGGCCAAATGCTTATGGAAGCATTCGGCTGCCTGCTCGATATGCCCCTGATCGCGTAGGGCCACGCCCAGATTGAGCTGCCCTGATTGGCCGCCGGAGAGGGATTGTTCTCTTTGAAAACTCTCCACGGCCTGTTGAAGATGTCCAAGATTGAGCTGAACGCGTCCCCAATGACCATGCACGCTGGCCACATTCGGGGTAAGGCGCAATGCTTCACGGCCATGGTTCTTAGCCAGTTCTACCGCCCCTTTTTTTAACATCAGATCGCAAAGGTTAGCATGGGCAGTGGCACACTCTGGGTTGATGGTCAGGGCTTTGGCCAGACTCTCTTCGGCGCCGGTATACGCACCCATGTCGCTCTGGGCCGCTGCCAAGTTGACCAGGTGTTCTTCATGGTTGGGTTCAAGAGCGCAGGCGTGTTGAAAGTGGTGCATGGCCTGATCCCGTTCTCCGGCTTCGCGTTGGGCGCACCCCATGTTGGCATGGGCCGAGGCAGAATCCGGTTGCAGATTCAAGGCCTTCTGCAAGTGGTGTATGGCCTCTTGCAGGCGATTCATATCCAGAAGTGTACGTCCAAGATTGTTATGGGGTGCCGCGTACTCTGGCTGGAGCTGGATAGCGCGTTGAAAATGCAGCAATGCTTTATGGTGCGCGTTGTTTTTGCTCAAGGCATTGCCAAGATTATTATGCAGTTCAGCCACTTCAGGGGCTTGTTCAAGGGCCTTCTGAAAGCAGGCTATAGCCGGTTCCAGGTGGCCCTGATTAAGGTAGAGGTTACCGAGATTGTTGTTAGCCGGCACATGGGTGGGGTGGGTCTCAACAGCTCGTTGCAGAACTTGATGGGCTTCTTGGATATGATTGGTTTGCTGGAGGAGTCCGCCTAGCAGGGCAAGCGCGTCGGGTTGATCGGGGCGGATGTGCAGGATCTCCCGGTAGATGGATTCTGCCTGGCCGAGGTCGCCCTGTTGGTGGTGCTGAAGCGCCAGCGTCAATGCCTGGTTGAGGTTCATGAAAATGACTCTTTAATGGCGTCTATGAGGGCTGGAACATCAATGGTGCAGGGCTTTGTCAACAGGATGAATAGTGTGGCGGGGCCGGGGGGCAGCCCCGCCGGATACTCTCTCCTGGATCGCTTAATGCAACTCAGTAGCGCTCTTTGAAATACTCATTCTCAGGGCATGATTTATGGGCACCATCACACCAGGGCATATCCTTACTGTTTCCGCATCCGCACACAAACAAGTTGGTATCGGCCTCTGCTGTATTTACCAGTGGTATTTTTTCTGATTTGCCCTCATGAGCGTCGTCGCAAAAAGGCGGATCCTTGCTAAGACCACAGGTGCAGACCCGCACCGATTCACCCGTTTTTACAAACACTTTGTAGGGGTCATTCTTCTCATACATTTTCATCAGCGGCATATCCTTTGTGCATCGGTTTAACAGGGTTTTCCAGATCATTTAAGGGAATAACCGACTCATTTCACCTTAACTATGCGGACTTATTAAGTAGGTGTCAAATGGTCTTTTAGTTTATCTAGTTTTATATGTAGTTTATGGTAGGGCAGCAAAAAAGTGGCTTGTTGTTTTGCATGTAAACCAGGTAGCTGGAGAATAGCGGGATGCTACATCTTCATTGACTGCATCATCTATCCTACGATTGATCCAGCGCCAAATGAATGGTTTTTCTATCGTGGCTGGTTATCAACGATACCGGCTCACCAGGCTGTACGGATCTGGGGTCATCCACGATGTGAATGGCCTGTTGCCAATGGTTGTCCGGGTTGTGCTGGGTGGAGGTGTCGTAGTGTTGGTTTTGGTCCAAAAAAAGACGAAACCAGAAGGCAACCGCGTGGCAAGTTCCTGATTGCGTCGGCGTGATGGAGAGCATCTTGTGCTCTTCTTGGATCTCACCATTGGCAAAATCAAAATCAAATATTTCAAAACGGTCTGAAAGAAAGTGGTGGGCGTAGTCTTTCAGGGGTAGTTGCATATAGGGCGTTGTGCAGATATTGAACGGAGAGAGATCAAATCCGGAGACCGTCTCAACTTTTCCCATCTTGTATAGCGAATCGCTTTCAAGTAGTGCGCCATAGACCACGGCGCGCTGTGGAATGATGGTGGCGTTCTCTTTAAGCAGATGTTCATGGGCGTGTTGGATGAATGAGATCGCCCGTTCGCCAATCAGTCCCACATCAAAGGTCTCCGTGACCAAAATGTCGGCCCGCTGGGGAAGATCCTGCCCGATCTTAAGAAGAGTTGACTCCTTGTTGAGAACCGTAATCACCTCTTCATAGCCATTTTTTTGGATAATCTCTCTGGCAAGTTGGGCAATGATTGGGACGACCTCTACGGTATAGACCTTTTTGGCTCCATGTTTGGCAGCCATCATGGCTAATAAGCCGCCACCTGTTCCAATATCCAACACCGTTGAGTCCGGGGTGACGGCTGCTTTGATGGCCGCTTCGTAGGCATCATTTCGCGGCAGATCGTTCATCATGGCAAAGTGCCAGTTTGGAACCTGTTGCTTCAGAAAGGTTTCATACGCTTTTCTAGCCTCTGCAAAGTCCGGTTTGATGCGGAGGGCGGTCTGATAACAGGTGAGCGCTTCCAGTGTGTTGTGGCGTTTCTCTTCAACTATGCCAAGATTGTAGTGGTACTCTGCAAGCTGCCCATCAAGGGTAATCGCTCGCTGATAGCTGGCCACCGCCTCTTCCAGTCGATTCATGCCGGAGAGGGCATTGCCCAAATTGAAGTGCGTATGCGGGGAATCGGGTTGGATGGCAATGGCTTTTTGATAATGGGCCACGGCTTCTTCGAGTTGGTTGGCCTGACTGAGTACGTTGCCGAGATTGTTCAGAGCCGGGGCGTGGTCAGGGTGCTGTCTTAGAATCTCCTGAAAGCAGGCGGATGCCTCATCAAGCTGCCCGGCATGATGCAGATCAAGCCCTCTCTGAATGGCTGCCGAGTCGGCCTGATCAGGTATAGGTACGGATGAGGGGGCCTCCTGGAGGCGGCGCAGTGTTTCCTTGTATTGAGGATTGTCCGGTTCCAGTGCAACTGCAGATTGCAAGGCCGACATGGCCGCCTGCGTGGCCCCCAAGGCCTGGAGCGAAATGCCGAGATTAAAGTGCAACGTAGCCACCTGGTCATTAAGCTCAAGCCCATGCCTGAACTGTGCAACGGCCTGATCATGTTGCTGAAGAGTCTGGGCCGTGACACCAAGGAGATTGATGGTTTCAAGGTGAGTGGGAACAGCCTGCAGGATGATGGAACCGATCCGTTCTACCTCGTTTAAGCGACCCGCATTAAACTGTTCGACAGCTTGATTATAGGCCTCACCAAGGGTGAGCTGTTCTCTCTCCGGGGGCTGCTCTTCGATAGGTGTCATCCGGTCAATTCCGTTGCTTCCAGAGGGCTTCAAAAGTGGTTTCCACGGAGGCGGCGTAGGGTGCCCCCTGACAGATGGGGGAGTCGGCCAGTTGCTGGCGAATCTGGGTGCGAAGCGCCGCCAGACGTTTCCAGTCGGACGCCAACGCCACCGCACGCTCCCGATATGTCTCTTTGGAACTAACGGCCCATGATTCAAATCCGCCATGGATAAGAATATCCCCGGCCATACGGCTGATGAATCGATCCCCGAGCAGTGTGACCACCGGCACGCCCATCCAGAGGGCCTGGAAGGTGGTGGTGGCACCGGTGAAGGGGAACGGGTCCAGGGCGATATCGATCACATGATAACGCGTCAGGTGCTGGTTCTGCTGCTCAAGGGCGCTATGGAACATCAAGCGCTGTTCGGGAATGTCATGGGCAGCGAAGGCATCCAGCATACGCTGCCGAACCGATGGATTATCGTAAATATTGCGAAACTTCAGCAGCATTTTTGCATCGGAAACCTGATGCAGGATCTCCGACCATAGGGCGATCACTTCGTCATTGATTTTGGCAGGATTGTTGAGGGAGCCAAAGGTGATCATGCCGTTTCGCTCGGCGGGCAGCGGCGAGATGGGAGGGGCATCCCGAGGTGCTGGATAGTTGTAGAATACCGGGAGTCGATGCAGTGTCTCTGTGAACTGCTCGCGGGTATCTGATGGAGGATGGATGGCACTGTCGCTTAACCAGTAGTCCATGTTCTCAAGGCCGGTACTGGCCCCGCCGTGAAAGCTGATCTGCACCGGGGCTGGACGGTAGTTGGCAACCAGAATGCGGTTGTCGTTGAAGCAGCCTCCCAGGTAGACCATGATCTGCACATTATCCTGCCGGATCTGATTGGCCACCTCGCCATCGGAGTATCCAGCCGTCTCCCGCCAATGGTCCGCAGATTGGCGGAGTGCATCGTTAAAGCGATCACTGCGCGGGTGTTCTGCATAACAGAAAATTTCAAAACGGCTGTGATCGTGGTGCGCCAGAAGGGGCAGTACATTACGGCCTACCGGGTGATCGTAGAGGTCGGAGGAGAGATAGCCGATTCTCAAACGGGGCGTGTTGGTCGAGTCTGGAAGAGGCTTGACTGGCTTGGAAGGGGCTGGGCAGGGCGGTTGGAGGGCAATGGCCTGGGAGATCAGGCGCGTCTGCTCGGTAAACAGCGTCTCATGGTCGAGCTGGGGTTGAAACAGCAAGGCGTTGAGATAGCTGCGGGCCATGCGAAAGTCAAATTGAATGGCCAGACGGTCTCGATAGCAGGAGAGTGCGCCTTCAAGATGTCCCTGATCGAGAAGCACCCCGCCCAGATTAAAGGAGGCCAGCGGGTGTTGGGGGGCCAGCTCCATGGCGCGTTGATAGTGATGGGCGGCCTTGTCCAGCTCTCCCAGCGCTTTGTGAGCGTTGCCCAGCGTGTTTTCGGCATCGGCAAAGGCGGGGTCCAGTTTCAGGGCCGTTTGACAGCACGCCATGGCCTCTCCAGGACGATTGAGTCCCAGGAGGGCATTGCCGAGGTTGCTGTGGGCGTTGGCAAATTCCGGCTGTAGGATAATGGCCCTGCGAAAGGCGCGGGCCGCCTCTTTCAAACGCCCCAGATCATACAGGGCGTTACCGAGATTGCTGTGGGCTTCGGCCTGCTGGGGATTGTGGCGCAGCGCCTTTTGGATCAACTCCACCGCCTGTTCGGGGTGGCCCACCTGTTGGGCGATGACGCCGAGCAGATGCAGGGCGTCTGCATGTTTGGGGTCGGCACTCAGTACCTGACGATAGAGCTGCTCCGCTTCGGCCAGCTCTCCGGCCTGATGATGCGTAAGGGCGCGTTGAACGGTTTGATCAACCGTCGGCTCTTGAGAAGCTGTAGAAGAATTGGATCTCATAATGTTAGGGCTGTCGTTGCTGGATTAGGAGCCGCTTCCCAATCGTGAGGATAGCTCCTCATACTTCTTTTGAACCTCCAGATTTTCGAACGGCACAATCTCAGGCACCTGAAGATTGATGATGGCCTTAAAGCTCTCCTGGCTTGCTTTAAACAGGGTGAGAAATTCAGCGCTGATTCGCACGGTTCGGTAGGTGTTGCGGGCCAGAGCACGGTTTTTCATCGCCTGTTGGCGGGCCTTGTCCACTTTATTGCGTTGGGACTTGAGGTTGTTCAAATAGAGTTTGGTGGCTTTCAGCGTTACCTTCTGGGAGTGGAGATTCTGCTGGTAGAGTCGCTTACGGTTGGCGTCGGTTTCGGCGTGGAGCTGTCGTCGGGTGTCGGCGTTGAGCTTGCGGGTTTCATCGCCGATGCGGTCGATGCCGGGGATGTAGATGGTGGCGATTTGGTCCATATATTTGGTCTGCATGAATACCACTGTCTCCAGCAGCATAAGATGCATGCCGTAGTAGCGCCGGGCAGCGGTGAGATCTTCGCCGGAATCTGCGGTCAACTGCATCAACTGGGAGGTCATATCCTTGAGCACGTTGAACACCGCAGACATCTGGATGATGTCGTTGGAGTCCACCCGTGCCAGCAGCACCGAGAGTTGATCTTTGGTGAGGTGGACGCCGATCTGCTCAAGGGCCACCAGCATGCGCCGTTTAATGCCATTGATCTCGTGGCGTTCTTCGGTGATGGCTTGGCGACTCTGTTTGATTTTTTGTTCATATTGGCCGCGTGTGGTCTCCACCATATGGCTCACGGGAGCGGCAATTTTTTGCTCTTTGTAGCGGCGGATGTCGTCTTGAAGCTCCTTGATGCGGCTCTCTCTTTGATGGATCTCCTGACGCAGGGATCCAATACGTTCGTCATCCAGGATCTGGATGAGATCGTTCAGGATCTCCTCGAAGTCGGTCCGTGCAGATTTTTTGTCGGTGCCGAACCAGCTGGATTCAGGGGCAGATTCAATCTTATCGAACTGCTCCAGAGCTTGTTCCAGCTTGCCCAGGGAGCTGTTCCACACCTCTTGAAAGTGGGCGTTTTCATCTTCTGGTGAACGGCTTAGGTCGGTGACGCCACGGGAGAGTTCCTCTTGGGTCTGGCGGGTCTTATCGAGCGCTTTATGGCTCATCTCACGGGTTGCATCCAGCGCTTTTCCGCCCATCTCCATGGAGCTGTCCAGGGCCTTGCCACCGATCTCTTTGGAGGCATCCAGCGCTTTTCCGCCAACCTCCATGGTGGCGTCCACGGCACCTTGCAGTTTCTCTTTCCAATCGGCCTGGGCCGTGGTGAGTGGGGTGGCCAGCAGCATGACGGCCAGCAGGATTCCAGGGCGTGCGAGGGGCGTGCGACGTTTCATAGGGTCTCTATCCATGGTAGTTCAATGTACACGGCGGTTAATTAAACCGCAGTTAAGACTTTTCTGCCAGCGCCTGTTCCAGTTCAGTCACTCTCAGCATCAGTTCACGGATGGTTAACTGCGACTCAATGCGACGTTTTAGAAGCTGTGGGTTGACCGGCTTGGTGACATAATCCACAGCGCCCAGCGCCAACCCCTCACGCTCATCGGAGTCGGCATCACCGCCGGTGAGAAATATCACCGGGATGTTGCTGGTGGCTTCATTATCCTTGAGTTGGCGACACACCTCATAGCCATCCATCTCCGGCATTACGATATCCAGGACGATAAGATCCACCGGTTTGTTGGCCACGGTTTTTAGAGCTAATGGGCCACTGGTAGCCACTAGAATTTCAAACTCATCCCGCAGTGCGGTCAGCAGGATTTTGATGTTGGCCGGAAGATCATCAACCAGAAGCAGCGTTGCCCGCTTCACTGGATCACTCATTGGGGTTCCCCCTCGTTTAATAGAATGAAGCCAACGGAATGAATGATGGCCTCTGTCATGGCTACCCTCCGGTAATAATGATCCACATGCTACGCGATTGGCGCGGTGGTTGCCATTCCAAATGGAACGGAAGAGAGGTGAAAAGGGCGGATTCGGGGCTGGAATTTACCAATTATTGCCCATTATTGACCATGATCGAGAATCGTTCCCATCTTTGATCAATGTTATGGTAGTGTAAAAATTGATAAGAAATTGTTAACAGCCCCATTAAAGCAATCGGTAATCAGCAATTTGTCGGGTGCGGCGTGCAACTCTAAATGGGCTATGGGGAGCAATTGTGGGGGATCGGGGGTGCATGAAAATTATCCTGGTGGAAGACTCCAAGAGCTTCGGGTCGCTTCTTAAGCAGCGATTTGAACGGAAGCTCTCCTTTGAGATCATCTGGGCACGCACCAAGGCGGAAGCGGAACAGGTGATTGAGCGGGAAGGAGCCGCGCCCTTTTTTCTGGCGGTATTGGACCTCAACCTGCCGGATGCCTTGGAGGGTGAGATTGTCGATCTGTTTCTTCCCAAACAGATTCCCTGTGTGGTGCTAACCGGAAATTTTGATCTTCAACTTCAAAAGAAGATGCTCTCTCGTGGGGTGCTGGACTATTTTCTAAAAGACAATATCGGTGTTATTGATACGGTGCTGTTTTTTATTGATCGCCTACAGAAAAATCATGCCCATCCCATTTTGGTGGTAGATGACTCCAGCAGTTCGCGCATCAAGATTCGTAGGTTGCTGGAGCGTTATCGTTTTCCGGTGCTTGAGGCAAAGGGGCCGGGCGAGGCGCTGGAGATCCTGTCGAGCAGCCCTGATATTCGCCTGGTGGTTACCGACTACAATATGCCGGACATGGACGGTGCGGAGCTGACCAAGAGGATTCGCAGCCGTTCCCCCCGAGATGAGTTGGCGGTCATCGGTATCTCATCTCACGATGGCGGCAACTTGGCGGCAAAGTTTATCAAAGCCGGTGCCAACGATTTTCTGGCCAAGCCCTATAAGGAAGAGGAGCTTTTCTGTCGCATCACCCAGAATATGGGCATCATCGACAGCCATCTCAGGCTGCATCAGATGGTGGATCAGCTTCGGAAGGAGGTGGAGAGCCGTGAAGCGGCGGAGAGGCGCACCCGCCATGATTATCAGGCCCGCCTGGCGATCAGCCGCATGCTGGAAAAATCTTTGGACCCCATGCCGCTTCCAGAGCTTTTAGAGGGTATTTTGGAGGAGATTTTCGGGGTGCCGTGGTTAGGCATGCTGCCCCGTGGAGCCATCTTTCTCCAACCGCAGGGGGCGCGTGAGCTTGAGTTGGCGGCCTATTGTGGATTTAGCGATGCACAGCTCAAACAGAGTGCCCATATGGAGCCCGGTTGGACGCTTGCCCGGCGTGCCATGAGGGAGGCGAGGCCGCTCTATACGGCGTCAGAGGAGATTCTGCTTGAGTCTGTTCGTCACCGGTCGGACCCGGAAGCGCACTACTGCTTACCGATTTTGGTGGAGAAGCAGCCGGTAGGCGTGATCCACCTTCAACTCCCTTCAGGTTATGAGATTCAGGAAGGAGAGGCCGAATTTCTGGGGGCTGTTGGGGCGACGGTTGCGGGATTGATCAAGCGTAAAGGGTTAGAGCAACAGCTTAAATTTCAGGCAGAATTTGACGAACTGACCCAACTGCCGAACCGTGTATTGTTTAAGGATCGGCTGGCTCAGGCTATTGAGTTCGCCTCCCGTTCCAAGCGGGAGGTGGTGGTGATGTTTATCGATCTTGATCGTTTCAAACAGATCAATGATACCATGGGCCACGAGGCGGGGGATGAGCTGCTTCAGGAGGCGGCGCGGCGCATCCAGATCTGTCTGAGAAAATACGACACCGTGGCACGATTGGGCGGCGATGAGTTTACCGTCATTCTGCCGGAGATGACCCATGTCTGTTATGTGGAGTTTGTGGCGCGTCGTATTTTGGAGGAGGTGGGCAAACCGTATCGACTCAAGGCGGGTGAGGGGGTTGTTTCCGGCAGTATTGGGGTCACCGTCTATCCTCAGGATGGTGACAATCTGGAAGATCTTCTCAAAAATGCTGACAGTGCCATGTATCAGGCCAAGGAGGCGGGCCGCTCCACATTCCGTTTTTACACCCCTGAAATGAATGCCCGTGTTGTTGCCCGGCTTGAGATGGAGAAGGCGCTGCGGGCCGCCATTGATGAAGATCAGCTCCGTCTCTACTACCAGCCCAAAGTAGATTTGGAGAGCGGGCGGATGACCGGCATGGAGGCATTGGTGCGTTGGGTGCAGCCCGATGGCGCCATCATCTCTCCTGGGGCCTTTATTCCGCTGGCCGAAGAGAGCGGCTTGGTGATTCCCATGGGGCGGTGGGTTCTCAAGACAGCCTGTGTTCAGACCATGCAGTGGATGAATGATGGGATAGCGCCGCTCCGGGTAGCGGTCAATATCTCGCCGCGCCAGTTTCAAGAGAGTGATGATCTGGTGAGGCTGGTGGCGGAAACTCTGGAAGATACCGGCCTGCCGCCGGAGTATCTGGAGCTGGAAATTACCGAAAGCATGGTCATGGAAGATGTGGACAGAGCCATTGAGACCATGGAACTGTTGCGGGCCATGGGGCTCTACATATCGGTGGATGATTTTGGCACCGGTTACTCTTCCCTGGGATCGCTGAAAAAATTTCCCATTCAGTTTTTGAAGATTGATCGGTCTTTCATTAAGGATCTCTCCGATGATCCCAACGATGCCGCCATTGTGTCTGCCATTATCTCCATGGCCCACACGCTCCAGTTGGAGGTGATCGCCGAGGGGGTAGAGAGTGCTGAGCAGTTGGCTTTCCTCAAGCAGTTGGCGTGCAATGAGCTACAAGGTTATCTGTTCAGCCCCCCCGTCCCGGCTGGGCAGTTTCCTGCGCTGCTGGAGAAGCGTCTTCATGCGGTTGCGCCGGAGTGATCGTAGTCGGCGTCATCTTTGGATCGCTCATGGCGATGGGTTGAGTGCCTCCATCCGTCGATCCAATGCCTTGAGATAGTTGTCATCCACCCCGGTAACCGGTGGAAAAGAGTCATCGACGTTGATTGTCAGATCCTGGTGAAAGCAGAGCATATTGGCTTCCGGCGCATATTTTTGGAAGATATTCTCCTCATTGTTGAAGTGATTGTTCGGGTTATAATAGCCTTCGATGTGCCACCAGCAGCGGTAGTTCAGTGACGTCATGGTGGCGATGGTTTCGGCTGCGCGTTCCTCGGTGTTGTTCTCGGTGTAGATTACCGGACGGTAGCGGCCAATGGTCTCTCGTGCCCCGTTAAGAACGCGACTCTCCATCCCTTCCACATCAATCTTGATAAGATGACAGGCTGGCAGGTTAAGGCCATCAATGGTGACCACCGAGACGGTCTCGCCCTGTTCATATCCGATGGCCGGTAGTCCCGAAAAGTTGATTTTCTCACGGGGATGTATGGCGGGTATCAGGGTCTCTCCTGGGGCATCTCCCACCGCAACCTGATGGGTGAAGACGTTGAGACGTTCATTGATAGCCAGATTGGCGCACAGCATTTGGTAGGCCAATCGTTGCGGCTCAAAGGCGTGTACGACGCCTATCTGCTCCTTCCCGGTCACCTGTTGGGAGAAAAATAGCGTATGGGTACCGATATTGGCGCCGATATCAAGCACGGTTTGACCGGGTTGTAGAATCTGGCCGAGAAGTGCCATCTCCGCTTCGCACCACTCGCCGTAGAGATCCAGCGCCCGCCCGACAAAGGCGTCGTTTTTATTATAGGCCATCAGGCCGTGACGACAGGCTTTGAGTGCCAGATGGTTGCCGTCGAGCAGTCGGGGTGCGATCTGTGCCATTGAGCGGGTCTCCTCATGCAGGAGGGGAGTGTCTGTGGTTCGGTTCGTTGCCGATGGATCCAAATCCCGCTTCGGCGTTGCGTCGTTCAGATGGTACCCTTAGGCTGCTGGAGAGGCCAGTCGTCCATATAAAACAGGATATCGCACATTATCAGCAGGATCATCCCTTGGTGGATAAATCATTGGGATGGCAGAAACAGGCGCAATGACCCCATCTCATCCAGAGCATGAACGCACCGCAGAGCAACATTTTCAGGATAGCCTTGGCCACCATATGGCTGGGCGTCTGGAAGAGGCTGTGGCGGGGTATCAACAGGTGTTGCAGGTGGTGCCTAATCATCTTGGGGCGACCATTCATCTGGCTCGGGCTGACTATCAGCTTGGCCGTTTGGAGGAGGCCGCCAGGGTGATCGTTCATCTATTGGCCAGGGATCCCCAGCAGCCGGATGCTTTGCTGCTTGCTGGATTTATAGCCCAGGGGCGTGGGGATTGGGATGAGGCGGTCTCCCATTTTCAGGGAGCTCTGTGTGCTGTTCCGGAAGATGGTGAACTTTGGGCGCATCTTGGAACCGCTCAGCACGCATCCGGGGCGTTGCAGCAGGCTGTCGTCAGTTATCGGCAGAGTCTGACCTACCATCCTGACCACCCCAAAGCGATGGCCAATCTTAGTCTGGCTCTCCAGGAGCTTGGCGAGCTGGAGGAGGCCATTACGCTGTATCGATACACATTGGCCCGTGACCCACAGCAGCCCGATGTGTGGAACAACCTCGGCTTGGCGCTTCATGAGCAGGGGGCTTGGCCGGCCTCGGAGGCGGCCTATGGGGAGGCTTTGGCCCTGAATCCAAACCATGTGGATGCGCTGGCAAATCTGGGGCGTGTGTTGGAGGATCAGGGGCGCATGGTGGAGGCGGAGCAGGCCTTGCGGGCGTCGTTGGCGCTCCAGCCCGGCCACGCCGACCGGCTGGGCAATCTGGGAGGCGTTTTGAAACATCAGGCGCGCATGAGTGAAGCGGCAGCCTGTTACCGGCAGGTGTTGGCCATTCAGCCGGAGCATCGTGCTACGTTGAGCAACCTTCTGGTCTCCATGCCGTTCATGTCCCAGTTTAATGGCGAGGCGGTGCTGGCTCAGGCTCGCCACACCGGGGCCATCTTTGAGGCTCCGCACCGTTCGTACTGGCCAAGCCGACACGCCAACGATCCCGACCCGGAACGACGTTTAAAGATTGGCTATCTGTCGCCCAATTTAGCCCGGCATGTTTTGGTCTACTCGTTGGAGCCGGTATTGGCAGCGCATGATGCCCGTCAGGTAGAGATCTATATATACGCCCATGTGCCTCGGCCGGATGCGGTAACAGAGCGGCTTCGGGGCTTGGTGGACCACTGGACCTTTGTGCATACCCTCTCGGATGATGAGATTGCTGCCCGCATCGTGGCGGACGAGATTGATATTTTGATCGACCCCATGGGCCACTGGGCCGATAACCGGTTGCCGGTATTTGCTCGTAAGCCGGCACCGATTCAGATTGCCTTTCAGTGCCAGGGCATGACCAGCGGACTCAGCGCCATGGACTACGCGATTGGAGATCGTTGGCTCAATCGTGACGGGGCCATGCAGGCCCATGCTACCGAAAAAATCATTGAGTTGGAGGGCGGTTTTCAGGTGACCGGCTTTGATCAGGCTCCTGCCATTGGTGCGCCCCCTTCGGAGCAGGCTGGATGTGTCACGCTGGGGGTCTTTACCAATCCAGCCAAGCTCTCCGATAGACTGCTGCATCTATGGGCGGAGATTCTGACAGCGCTTCCCACGGCTCGGTTGCTGCTCAAGGGGAAATTCCTCGATCTTCCGGAGATTCAACAACGCCTGCAAACACGGCTGGCTGAATATGGTGTGGATACGGCCCGATTGGAGATTCTTGGATTGGTGGCGGAGACGGAACATTTGGCGCTCTATCAGCGGGTAGATTTGGCGCTTGATACCCTGCCGTTTGTGGGGGGGCGCACGTCGGCGGAGTCGCTCTGGATGGGGATCCCGACGGTAACGTTAATTGGAGAGACCCTCTATGGGCGCTACACCTACAGCCATTTAAGCCGCATTGGCGCCCCTGAGCTGGCGGCGAGAGATGGCGCAGAGTATGTCAGGATTGCTGTCGCATTGGCCCAGGACCCAGAGCGGCTGAGCGCGTATCGAAAGCGCCTCCGGCCAATGATGCAGGCCTCTAACCTGATGAACCCCCGCCTGCACACTGCTGAGTTTGAGACGGCGCTTCGCATAGCCTGGCGACGCTGGTGCAGGGGAGAGGAGCCGACCTCATTTGGAACAGGGCGTGCCCGAGCGGTCCAAAATCATATCAATAACCCAGTAAAATGATTGGATCCAGGCGCTGTCGCTACCGTACATGACGGCATGATACCAAATAGAAAGGCAGAGCAGAAAACTCGCAGCCTATCCCCAGTCGTGATGGCGCCTGCGACGAGGCATGGAAGAGCGGCGACGAACCGGAACCGGAACTCGGGCCGGCTCTTGGCTGGAAAAGAGTTTCAGAGCTCCAAGCACCATAGCCAGAGCAACCAAAACAGCCAGGATGAACCCAGCTTCGTCACCAAACAGAAACGCCGTAGAAAAAATCATGCACACACTCCGGCAAGAGAATCATCTTCTGATAGGGCAGGTCCGACGATCCAGATAAATCAAGATCTATCCCCATTACACCACATCGCAGGGCAGCCGTAAAGAAGGTACGAATCTGGAAACGAGAATAGACCGCGTGAAACAAATCGCACCGTAACGTAGCCGTCGGACGGAATTTCTTGGATGAATGGTGCCTAGTATAGAACAGTTTTTAACTAAAAGGGGAAAAAAATGGACAATTTACGCATATTGTTCATATTGAGGATTCCCACATCCGTCGATATCCGTTCTCCACGTTTTGGGCGTACTGTCGAGCATCGCAGATTGGCGACTCTATGAGTCTTTGTCGAAGTGTTTGACGAAGGGTCCGAAGCTGGTTGGTGTTTTCTGCCAGTGCTACGGCTTGCTTGACATAGCTTGGATGATCCTGTGCAGCCCATGACGAAAAACCGGCATGTACCAGAATATCGGTCCCCATGCGTCCGATGAAATTGCGACCTCGCAGTGTGACGACGGGCACCCCCATGCTGAGCGCCTGAAAGGTAGTGGTGGCGCCACTGAATGGGAAGGGGTCCAGGGCGATATCGGCTTGGAAATAGCTCTTTATATGTTCCTGGTCACTATCCCAGGAGGTGAGAAATTGTAGTCGATGGGCGTCCACATGGCGGTGCTTGAACGCCTCTCTCAATTGGGTGCAGAGTCCGGGATCGGCGTAGCGGTTACGGTATTTAAGCATCAGGCGAGCGTCGGGGACCAGGCGCATGATCTCTGCCCATAGATCAATGACGGCATCATTGATTTTCGAGGGGTTACTGAGGGATGCGAAGGTGATGAAGCCGTTTGTCTCAAAAGGGGAAGATGAGGGGGGCGGCAGCTCATCGGGTATGGGATAGTTATAGAATACCGGTAGCCGATATAGTGTTTCGCTGAACGGCTCAACGAAGTCCTCTTCGGGATGAAGGACCGAATCGGTCATCCAGTAGTCCATCTCATCCAAGGCGGTGGTGGTGCCGTTGTGAAAGCTCACCTGCACCGGGGCCGGTCTGTAGATAGGCACCAGAAATGGATTATTATCAAAGGATCCGGCCAGATAGACCATTACCTGAATTCGATCGCGCTGGATGCGCCGTGCGGTCTGAAAGTCGGTCATTTCGTGGACGGATCGCCAGTGGTGGGCGGCCTTTTTGATCTGTTTGGTCATCTCATCCCGTTCGGGGGCGTTACTGTAGCAAAACAGCTCCACAGCCTCTGGGTCATGGTGGTTCAACAGGGGGAGGATATTACGGGCCACTGGGTGGTTGCGAAAATCGCCGGAGAGGTAACCGACTCTGAGCCGTTTGGTGGCTGGGCGTTTGGCGCGGGCTTTGGCGGATAGGAGTGCAGCGGCCTCTGCTGGACGGCAGGCGTTGATATGTTGTCGATAGAGTTCATACAGCTTTCGTGGGGAAAGAGAGGCATCATAAAGCAGAACATTCAGAAGATTACGAACCATGCGCGTGTCTTGGGCAATAGAGAGGGATTTTTCATAGCAGGCCCGTGCAAGCTCCAAACGTCCCTGATCAAGATAGGCCACGCCAAGATTGTTATGTGTGTCCGCGTGATTGGGATTGATCTCCAGGGCTTTTTGGTAGGACTCCACCGATTGTTGCAGGAGCCCGCGTTTTCTGAAGAGATCGGCCAAATTGTTGTAGGCTTCCAGAAAATTTGGGTTGAGTTCCAGTGCCCGCTTGAGGTGATGCTCCGCCTCGTCCAACTTGTTTTGATCTTTAAGGGCGATTCCAAGATTGTTGTGGGCTTCGGCAATATCGGGGTCCAGCTCAACGGCACGTCGGCCACTGGCTTCGGAAGCCTGGAGCTGTCCTTTGCGGTGCAAGACTAGACTGAGATTATTGTGGGCCAAGGCCAGGTTGGGCTGGAATTGTAGGGCTTTGCGAAAATTTTGTTCTGCTTGATCCAGATTGCTGTTGTCCATGAAGGCGCTGGCCAGATGGCATAACATATCGGTGTTGTTGGGTTGGCTTCTCAGGGCTTTACGGATGAGCGGGATCGCCTCGGCCGGGCGACCGCGTTGAATGGAGATAACACCTAGCAGATGCGTTGCATTGGGCTGGTCGGGAACTCCGCGCAATATCTCCCGGTAGAGCGGTTCAGCCTGATCCAGATGCCCTTGTTGGTGATGTTGGATGGCTATGGAGAGTGTCTGATTCAGAGTGTGTTGATTCTGCCTCTGGCGGGGAGTTTGACGTTTCATTCTGCCTCTTTCCAGCAAAGGGTGGCGTACAGGGATCGCTATCGTACGACCAATAAGGGTCCGTATGCATAGTTTATATGGTTGACTGGTAGCCTGTGGGGGCGTCACTTATGTCGAGCATGTATGATACACATATTATCCTCTGTTTTGGAGAGGCATAGAGGGATGTATTGTAAAAGTATTTTACAGTATTGATGGTGTCTTGAAGAAGGTTCGATTGTGAAGTGTTGGCAAAATAACCACATATAAATTCAGCGTATGAGCATATTTGTTAATATAATGACATAATTTTCCGATCAAAACTTCGTGATCTATGTGAAGAAGAGTTTAAATTGTCTTCTTTCCCATTTACCTCCATAATTTACGTAAGGATTGATCTGTGATGTACCCTGGATTGACGTGAGGGATGGGATTTTCCATGAATCTAATTAATTGGCCTGGATCTGCGGCAAAAAAGCGAGAGGCGCGCAAGATGCGTGACCATGAGTCGCAGCGTGCTATTAATGCCCTTCTCAAGACCAGCATTGAAGCCCACGCCTCTCTTCAGGAGCAGTTTGAAATTGCATTGGGCATCATTCTCAGTGTTTCTTGGTCCCTGATGGATGATCGAGCGGCCATTTTTCTTTTTGATAAGAAACGTAACAACCTCACTCTGACCGCACACCGTAACTTTCTGCCGGATATGGTGAAAACCTGCTCCGAGATACCAGTGGGAAAATGTCTCTGCGGAAAAGCGGCGGAGCTCAAGGAGTTGGTGTTTGTATCGTCTCACGATTCCCATGAAACTCAGGTGGAAGGCATTCATCCGCATGGTCACTATTGTGTGCCGATTCTCTCCAAAGATATGGAGCTTCAAGGGGTTTTGACGCTCTATCTTCCTGAGGGTCATGTGCGCGATTCTGATGAGGAGGTGTTTCTCAGTACAGCCGCCGGCACCCTGGCGGAAATGATTCAGCGGAGTAAAACCGAAAAAGAGCTTACCCAGTCCATGGATGGCTCTCAACTGATCCAGATGCTTCTCCACTCCGCTATGGAGCCGGTTCCGCTCCAGGATCAGTTGGACCAAGTATTGATCATGCTTTTTTATCTACCTTGGCTTCAGGTTCAGCCTAAAGGGGCGATATTTATTACCGATCCAGATACAGGAGATCTGGTGCTGCGTGCCTATTCGGAAGATGTACGGCATCTGTTTGATACCTGCGGCCGGGTGCCGTTTGGACGCTGCATCTGTGGTCGGGCTGCTCTGGAACGTGAGATTATTCACGCCGACTTTGACGACCCACGGCATGATATCAAATCCCTGGAGATGGAGACTCCCCACCGACACTGCTGCATTCCCATTTTGGCGGATGAGCGGGTATTGGGTGTGATGAATCTCTACTTGAATGTGGGTCAGCAGCTCTCTCAGGAGAATGAAGATTTTCTAAGATCCATCGCCTCGATTCTGTCGGTGATTATCCAGCGTCATGAGATGGATGATCGGGTACGCAAGGCGTTGGCGGATGAGAAAGAGGCCAACGAAAAGCTGGACCGCGCCAACCACTTTATCCGAAAGACCTTTGGTCGCTATATGTCCGACGAGGTGGTCAAGACCATTCTGGACACCCCGGATGGATTGGAGTTGGGGGGCGAGCAGCGTGAGGTGACGGTGATGATGACCGACCTGCGCGGCTTTACGGCGGTTAGTGAACGCATGGCTCCGGAAGATGTTATTACCATGCTGAACCTCTATCTGGAGGCGATGACCGAGATTATCCATCAGTACAACGGCACCATCATTGAGTTTTTGGGTGATGGTATACTGGTGCTGTTTGGTGCTCCGATTCCCAGGGAGGATGATGCTCAGCGGGCGGTGGCCTGCGCGTTGGCCATGCAGTTGGCGATGCCCAAGGTAAACGAGAAAAATCGTGAACTGGGTTATCCGCAAATGGTGATGGGCGGAGGGATTAACACCGGCCTGGTGATTGCCGGCAACATCGGCTCCGATAAACGCAGTAAGTATGGCGTGGTGGGCAATGCCATCAACCTGACGGCACGCATTGAGTCTCTGACCGTGGGCGGACAGATCTTGATCTCTGAGAGCACCCGTAATGCTTGTGGCCCTATTCTGCGTATTGATGACGAGTGGCGCGTGGCTCCCAAGGGGGTTTCCAAGCCGATTTCAGTTTTCCAGGTGGGTGGTATCGAGGGGGTCTATCAGATCCGTCTTCCCGAGATGGACCAGATTGTTGTGCATCCTCTCCACTATGCTCATCAGGTGCGGCTGATGATCATGGATGGGAAGTATGCGGCTGAAGAAATTTATGATGGTCGTATTACGGCCATTAACTATCCGCTCACTGAAATCACGACGCCCCTTAATGTGGATCGTATGACCAACCTGAAGGTGGAGCTGTTCAACAAGCGTGGCGAACAGGTCTCCGATCAGCTTTTTGGTAAAGTTTTAGACGTCTGTGAGGGGGTTTTGACGGTCTACTTCACATCGGTACCACAGCGTGTGGAAGAGAAAATGCGGGACTTTACCTGATTGTTTGTTTTTCCTCCATTGCCTACTCCGGAACCTGCCCAAGTATTCGTTTCTTCCACATCTCTTCATAAGCTTTCTCCATACTCTGAGCATATCCTTTCCCATCACAGATCGGTGATGCCATGACCTGCTTCCGTATGCTTGCACGCAGTTTGCGTAGTCTGTTTCGGTCATTGGCCAATGTTACTGCCAGATTGATATAGGAGGATTTATCTTTAGCCGTCAGCTCTTCAAGGCCGGTGTGCACCAGAATATCCGCTGCCATTCGTCCGCAAAAATTATCACCAAGCAACGAGATCACCGGTACGCCCATCCAGAGGGCCTGGAAGGTGGTGGTTGCCCCACTGAATGGAAAGGGGTCCAAGGCAATATCAGCCTGATCATAGAGTGCCAGATGTTCATCCAGTTGGTCTAAGGCGCTGAGAAAGAGTATGCGTCGGGTATCGATGCCGCGCTGTTTGAATGCTTTGCCCAGCCGAGCTCTAAGTGATGTGGTTTCATAGCGATTGCGATATTTCAACGTCAGGGTGGCATCGGGGATTCTGCGCAGAATGGAAGACCACAGATCCACCACTGCATCATTCACTTTGGAGGGGTTGTTGAGTGAGATAAAGCCAATGTGTCCCTTCTCATCGGCAGGTAGTGGCGAGATGGGGGGAGCATGGTCCGGGATAGGATAGTTGTAGAACATAGGCAGTCGAAAGAGGCGCTCTGAAAAGCGCTCCAGGGTTGCCTCCTCAGGGTGTAGCACACCATCGGTAAGCCAGTAATCCATCTGCTGTAGTGTGGTGGTTGCACCGCTGTGGAAGCTGACCTGAACCGGGGCCGGGCGGTGAGCCGCCACGAGGAGACGATTGTTGTCAAACAGCCCTGCAAGGTAGACCATGATATGGATGCCGTCGCTGTGAATGCGTTCGGCGATCTGTCGGTCGTTGAGGTGGCCTATCTCCAGCCAGTGGTGGCAATGTTCCTGAAAACGGGCCGAAATGGCATCTTCTCTGGTGGTTTCCGCGTAGCAGAACACTTCAAAGCGTTCAGCGTCGTGGTGTTCCATGAGCGGTCCTACGTTGTGCCCCACAGGGTGGTCGCACAGGTCGCTGGAGAGGTAGCCAATGCGTAGTCGTTTGGGGTGTGGCTCAGGATTGGGGGTGAGCGGGCTCTGCTCCGGAAGCGTGTGCGCCATATGACGCCGGAAGGCATCGAACAGCACAATGGGATTCATGTCCGGCAGGTAGAGAAGTGATCCCAGCAAGCTTTTTACTACGTGCGGCGTGGGGTTGTGTGTCAGCGCCTTTTGGTAGCAGGCCACCGCCTCTCCTGTGCGTCCCAACTCCACCATCAGCAGTCCCAGATTGCTCATCATGTCCGTGTGGCGGGGGTTGAGCATTAATCCTGCCCGATAGAGGGGTTCAGCGTCATCATAGCGTCCCATCTCGACATAGATAGCGCCCAGATCGTTGTGAATATCCGCATTGCCGGGGTGGCGCTCCAGAGCGGCCCGATAGCTGGAGATGGCTTCTTCCATATTGCCTGTATCGCGAAAGGCGTGGCCGATATTGCGCAGAATCATGACGTCGTTGGGGCGCATATCCAAGGCGTGTTGGTAATGCGCCACCGCCTCTTCCGGGCGTCCCATAGCCACCAGAACCGTACCCAGATTGTTATGTGGATCGGGATGATCGCCATCATCGAGGTCCAGTGCTTTTTGATAGCACTCCAGCGCCCGGTCCAGGATGCTCTGCTCTTGAAAAAGTTGGCCTAAGTTATTGTAGAGTTCGGCCGATTCGGTCTGGATCTTCGCCCCTTCAAGGAAGGCCAGTTCAGCGGCGGAATAGTCGCCGACCGCCTTGAGAGCTTTTCCGTGGTTGATGTGGGCGCTGAAATTATCGGGCTCGATCTTCAAGGCGTGTTCAATATGTACCAGGGCCTCTTCAGCGCGCTCCTGTTGGGTGAGGGCCACAGCTAAATTGTTGAGCATGCCCATATCATTCGGCTGGAGGCATAGTTCGGCTTCGTAGCAGCGGATGGCCGCATCCAGCAGCCCTCGATCCCAATAGACACCGCCGAGATTGCCGTTGACGCCGATCATGTCCGGTTGTGACTCCAGGGCTTGCTTCATCAGTCGTTCGGCCTGATCAAGCTGTTCCGCCTGATGGGCGATCACACCGAGAAGGTGGAGTGCATCAGCCTGCCTGGGGTCGGCATTCAGAATTTGGCGATAGAGCGTTTCCGCCTGGTTCAACTCACCGGCACGATGGTGTTGAACCGCCATCTCCAGTGCCTCTTTCAGAGTGACCTGGCGCCCGGTTTCCTGTCTGTTTTCGTCATGCATGAGGGTACTCCTCAACAGAGTGGCGTTCATTTCTGACATCGGGCGCTGCCAATCGTTCCCAAAGAAAGCGGTGCAGCAACTGGTTGCATTTGATGGAGACCGTCATGGTGATGATCGCGAAGGTCCTCCAGTTTAGCTGTATAGAGTGGGTACGTAATAGGCGTATCACATATGTCTGAAAATCCCGTAAATTATTGAAAATCCTCTATAGTTAAAATTTTGATAATCTATATATGCTAAAATTCTGAAGCACTACCCCAATTCACCTAATGGGAGGCTGACATGCGCTCAAATCTTGAGTATCCATAGTCGAGACCTCGCATAAGAATACCCGATCTTGGCTATAGTAGGTATTCTAAAAACCCTATTCAGAAGCGAAAAAAGGCAGGAATTTGTATATCTAGGCAGGTATGCATCCGTTTGATGATTGTGTCATTAATCATATTGTCGTATTAATAGACGATATGGCGAGTAATGTATTGTGTGGGGGGTGCGTATGGGGTTTCATGATCGTCTGAAGCGAGCGCGTAAGTCATTGGGTCTTCGACAAGGTGTAGTGGAAGCTCGGTGTGGATGGCGTTCACAGGGAAGATTGTCGAATTATGAGCGCGGTGTGCGGTCGCCAAAGTTGGCCGATATTCTTATTCTGGCCAAAGCGTTAGCGGTTAGGCCGGAGTGGTTGTTGACCGGAGAAGAGCCGCGTCATACGCATGAAGCGGTGGTAAGTGATCCCGATGGTACGCGTATTTCCGAGGAGTTCATGGTCATTCCCTACTATTCGCCGGTAGCCTCTGCGGGGCTGGGTGGGGAGGTTTATGAAGAGCGTAGTGCGCGCTGTTTGGCGTTTCGACGTGAATGGCTGATGAAGGAAGGGTTTCCTCTGGGGCGTCTCTCTTTGGTGCGTGTGGAAGGCGACACCATGGAGCCAACTTTGACGGATGGCGATGTTTTGCTGGTAAATCAAAGGGAAAAAGAGGTTATTGATGGGCGAATATATGTCATGCGGCTAGATATGAAGCTCTATGTCAAACGTCTACAGATAGTCCCCGGCGGCAGAATGCTGATCAAGAGTGACAATCGAAATATCGAGAATGTTATTTTGGATGAGCATAGCATTGATAAGGCTGAGATTATTGGCCGTGTGGTCTGGGTGGGGAAGAGAGTGTGATGGATTGTTGCTGAATAATATCGACAAAATGTCATAAACGTGCTGAAAATAGAGGATGTATAGGGTAAACCATCAGCAGATTAAGGGGTCACCACGTCAACATCGGGGGTATGTCAACAGAGTGTGTGAGGAAAGGTATGCCGGCAGGCAGTGCAGAATATTCAGTGAGAATCATTTATAGTCGTTGACAGCGCCGCTGAGCTGGTTTAGCCTGTCTCTTGCCTAAGGGGAGTAGCCTCCTCACCGTTACAGTGGGCGCATGTCAACATACTTGGTGAATCCACCATGGCATGCGCGGTCGTTCTTAATAAGAACGGCTTGGCAAGACTTTAGGCGTGATCGCGTCTCAGCGAAGAGGGCTGGGCGTGCGGTTACGCCTATCGTGTTTGTTAAGCCCGGCCCTCTGTAAAGGTTTCATGATGGATCTTGATCTTTTTCTCTCTGGTACACAAAGCGGTCTCTCCAATGTTTCTGTGATTGGGACCACCTTCGCGTTGATCTCTTTGGCTGAGATTGGCGACAAGAGCCAGTTGGTCTGTATGACACTGGCGGCCCGTCATCGCGGTTTACCTGTGCTGGCGGGGGTTTCACTGGCGTTTATCATCCTCAATGTCCTGGCTGTGGCTTTTGGAGCTTCGGTGGCGGCCTGGGTGCCGGAGTGGGTGGTGGCGCTTGCTGTTGGTCTTCTGTTTGGCGTGTTCGGCATTCAGATGTTGCGGGGCGATGATGAAGAGGAAGATGACGAAGAGATCACCGAGAAGAGTGGTCGTAGTGTTCTGATCACCACTTTCATTCTGATCTTTGTGGCGGAGTTTGGCGACAAGACCCAGATTGCCGTTGCGGCACTCTCTGGTAGCTATGACCCCGTTTCTGTTTGGATTGGTGGTACAGTAGCCTTGATCTTCATCTCGGCACTGGGCATTGTGGCGGGTAGCAAGCTCCTCAGTAAGATTCCTGAAGAGACCTTGCACAGAGTCAGCGGTATCTTCTTTCTTATTCTGGCTGTGCTTTCGCTCTGGAAGGCGGCCTCCTTCTTTATGAAGTAAGCCACTCGGCTCCCCTTGGATGATTTGAACGTGCTCTTTATCTTCTCTGAATGGAGAGCCGTTCAGTCATCCTGGGTGAGCGGGTTATTCGGGCTTCGCCGCAGCTTGCCACATGGTGCGATAGGCCGCTTCAAGGTTCCGGGCATATCCGGGGCCATCGCATAGAGGCGAATCCATAAGGCGTTGTCGCATGGTCGCACGCATTTCCCGTAGCTCTTCCCGTTTTCCGGCCAGTGTAAGCGCCCTTTCAACATACCCTTCCTGATTGTCAGTGGTCAGGGGCGTCTTTAGGCCTGCGTGGCAGATAATATCTCCGGCCATGCGACCCACAAAACGTTCCCCCAGCAGAGTGATCACCGGCACCCCCATCCAGAGGGCCTGAAAGGTTGTGGTGGCTCCGGTGAAGGGGAATGGATCCAGGGCGATATCGGCTTCGTGGTAACGTGCTAAATGATCCTGAAGTGGTTCATGGGCACTGATTAGTTGCACGCTCTCTGAATCAATCCCATGGCTCTTAAAGCGTGTCAGAATCAGTTTGCGTAGCGAGGGGTTGCCCAGTTTGTTGTGGTGCTTGAGTATCAGCCGGGCATCGGGTAGTGCCGTTAGAATTTTGGACCAGCAGGCGATCACCTCCGGGTTGAGCTTGGTGGTTGCGTTAAAGGAGGCAAAGGTGATGTGACCGTTCCGATCCGCCGGCAACGGTCCGACTGGGGGTGCCTGATCCGGGATGGGATAGTTGTAGAAGATAGGTAGCCGGAAGAGCTGCTCGGTGAACAGCTCCCGAGTCGCCTCCTTGGGGTGGAGTACCTCGTCGGTCAGCCAGTAATCCATCTCTTGCAGACCGCTGGTGACACCGCTGTGAAAACTCACCTGTACCGGAGCCGGTCGATAGGCGGCGATACCGGGTCGGTTC
The DNA here is from genome assembly GCA_015233785.1 of Magnetococcales bacterium. GTDB lineage: Bacteria > Pseudomonadota > Magnetococcia > Magnetococcales > JADFWT01 > JADFWT01. Next base: position 59,366 of record JADFWT010000001.1, on the reverse strand, counting down.
TGGTCAAATCCCGTGGCCAGATAGATCATGACCTGGATGCCGTCTGCGCGGATCATGTCCGCCAGTTGGGCATCGTTCAGTCCGTGGGTCGGTCGCCAGTGATGGGCAGCTTTCTCGAACTGCTTGGTCACATCATCCCGCCAGGTAGGTTCTGCATATAGAAAAAGCTCTACCGCGTTGGGGTCGTGATGGCGGATGAGTGGCAGCACATTGTGTCCCACCGGATGATTGCGAAAATCCGCCGAGAGGTAGCCGATACGTAGAGGGCCGGTCTGGTGGTTGGAGAGCGTTTTGGCGTCATGGGTCAATGGTTTTATTTGCGGCGGCAAAGCGGCGCGAATCTGAGATTGGCAGTTCTGAAAGAGTGCTTCCGGGCGGGTGGCCGGATGATAGAGCATGGTGTTGATCAGGTGGCGGGCGATGTTTAGGTTGGGGGCGATCTTCAGGCCCTTGCGATAGCTCTGTAACGCCTCGTCGAGTTGCCCAAGGTTGCGGAGTACATTGCCCACATTGTCGTAGGCATCAGCGTATTCCGGGGCAAGATCAATCGCCTTGCGGCCACACTTTAGCGCCTCATCCAGCTCGCCGGCATCCTGGAGAAGCAGGCACAGATTGTTATAGGTCCCGACGAATTGAGGGTCCAGGCGCAGGGTTTCCCGGTAGCTCTGTTGCGCCTCATTGTTACGGTTCTGGGCGGCCAAGGTAACGCCGAGATTGTTGTGGAGTTTTGGGTTGTTCGGGTTCAGGGCGATGGCGCGGCGAAATTGCGCCTCGGCCTGGGTCTGTTGGTCCATCTTCTGGAGGGCCAGGCCATAGTTATTGTAACCATCGGAAAAATCGGGCTTCAGTTTCAGCGCCCTCTGATATCTGGCGACGGCCTTGTTCAATTGACCGGTCTCTCGGTAGGCGTTGCCGAGATTGCCGTGGGCTTCGGCCTCATTGGGTTGGAGTTCAATGGCCCTTTCAATGAGAGGAATGGCCTGATCAAAGGCTTCCACCTGTAAGGCGATTAATCCAAGCAGGTTCAAAGCATCGGCTTGATTGGGATCGGCAGCCAGTATCTGTCGGTAGATGGATTCGGCCTGTTGGAGATCACCGGCTTGATGGTGGGAGATGCCTGACTGTAGGGCATCGGCTAGGCTCATCGGTTGCGATGGATCCACGGTACTTCCTTACGGTGGGGGGTGTAAATCACGTGCCGGACCTACGAATACTGTTGCTGGAAGGTCAAAAACGATCACTCTCTATATAGGCGCGTGCATCGGGGTGAACCGAGGTGAAGGTGACCTCAAGGATCTTCTTCTTTCTATCCACCGCTGTGACTTTTCCGTAGAGTTGATCGCTGACAAAGACCCCGCGATTGTCAAAAAGCTGTATCTGAATATCACTGCGCTCATCCAGCATGGTGATGGTGCGGATTTCGGCATTGGGCAGGGTCAGGCTGGTGAGCCAGCCATCATGGCAGATGGCGTCAGGGTATTTGTTCCTCAATAGGCTGAACCTGACCATCTTGGCTGGGGAAACGGGGGCGAGATGCTCGTTTTTTGTGACATCCAGATAGAGATCATACGTGCCGCCGATTCCGGTCACCTCATAGATGGCGATGGGTTTTTTAAATCCCTTTGGGGTGGTGTCGAACTGCTGGCCAATGCGGAGTAGATTTTCACATGCGAGGTAGGTATTCATTGAGATCAGGATCTGTCCTCCTACCGTGAGGGACTCAATCCGGGCTGCCAAATTGATACTTGTACCCACCACGCCATATTTGCTGCGTATATTGGAACCAATATTACCGGCCACCACATCTCCAGTAGTGATGCCCACCCCCATGGCCAATTCGGGAAAGCCGTGTTTGCGGTTTCTGCGGTTGACCTGTTCCATGGATTTTTGCATTTTCAGCGCGCAACGCACGGCGCGTTGGGGGTCGTCTGGGCGATTGAAAGGCGCCCCAAACAGCATGAGAATGCCATCCCCCAGAAATTCGATGATCGTGCCCTTATGGTCCAGGATGATTTTGGTCATCACCTCCAGGTACATGTTGAGCATGGAAAGCAGTTGTTCCGAATCCATGCGGTCACTGATGGAGGTGAAGCCACGCAGATCGGTCATCATGACGGTAACGGTCATTTTTTTCCCGCCCAGCTTCAGGCCGTCGGGTCGATCCAGAATAGCCTCCATGACATCTGGAGACATATAGCGCCCGAAGGTGTGACGAATGACGCGGTTGGCCTTGTCCAGGCGTTGGGTAGTGGCCCGCTCTTGGTCCAGGGATTTCAGCAGTTTGGCATTGGCCTGTTCCCGTCCAGCTTCCTCTTTGTTGAGGGTGTCGGTCAGGGTGTTGATCATCCGACCGATATGGGTATAGAGAATGCTTTGATTGCCGGGGCTGATGTGGATGCGTTGCGTGTGATCGCCATCGGTGATCTTTTTCATCACGTCAACAATATACATAAGGCGCAACGTAAACAATTTGCGCTTCAATCCGCCGATAAATCCAATGCCAGGGATCGATAAGAACAGCACCCAGGCGGCATGATTCAAAAAATTGGCTCTTGCCAGCGCCTCTTGTCCAAGATTCTCAAGACCACGGGAAAATAGCATGGCGCTGAGTTGTTCAATTTTAATCCCCTGAAGGTAGAGGATGATCCCAAAGGAAAGTGCAAAAATGGCGGTAAGGATGGTCAGAGAGAACTCAATGCGGGCCGTACTACCATTGAATAGCCGACGATGGAGAAGACCGCCGCGCCGCTTATCTGTAAAATTGAGAAGCAGGGTGGATGGCGTGGGAAGGCCATCCAGAAAGGCGCATAGATGTTCAAAAATGGTTTTTGATGTAATAGGGCCAAAATTTGGCATACCTGCTCTCCAGACCCCCTGTGTGGACGTTTTATCCTTTATAGAGAGTGGTCAAAATTTGATATTTCATAAATACTACGATGCGAAAAATGGTGTAGCATGGGGTTGTTCGATAGAGCCCCCAGAACCACTATGTAACTTAAAAAGCACCCGCATCATGATACCATATTAATACTCTGTATCAAGATGAACCATTATCGTCTTTTTACGGCACATAATGTACGGTGGGGTCAATTGGCAAGGCGTGCATGGAATGGTAGGCACCGCCCATGCTATAGTCCCACCCCGTTATGACTACTCCACATGCACTCTATCCTACTTTACGTTCTCCGATCCGCCGGGTGCTTCTTATCGCTCCAGCGGGCAAGATCACCCTCACCAAAGAGGGTTCCAGGGAGCGTAAGCTGGCTGTTCCACCTCTTGGATTAGCCTATCTGGCTGCGCAGCTTCAGTTGCTTGATGTGCAGGTGGAGATTCTTGATGCCTTGATTGAGGGGTATCAGCAGGAGCGTGTGGTGGGTCGTACCATCTATTATGGCCTGGACGATGCGGCCATCCGCCGCAAACTGGAAGCCTATAAGCCTGACATGATAGGGATCAGTTGTCCCTTTTCAAACAGGGCTCAGGATGTGTTGAAATTGGCAAAGATGGCCAAACAGACATGCCCGGAAGCCCATCTGGTGATGGGGGGGCAGCACCCCTCTGGAATGCCGGAGATGGTGCTTGATCCCCATGTGGACTATCTGCTCTTTGGCGAGTCTGATTTGGCGCTTCCAAGGCTGATCAGGGCGATCAACGGCGGGCATCCTCTGGATAGGGTCGGACAGCTTATCTACAAAACCACAGCAGGCTTTCATCAGGTGGAGGACTACCAGCCCCCTTTGGTGGAGGATCTACCCTGGCCTGCCTGGGACAAGGTCGATCTTCAGCGGTATTGGCAGGCCGGGTTGGCCGACTATGAGGTGCATGAAGGAGAGAAGCGCTTCATGATTATGCTCACCTCTCGCGGCTGTCCCCATAACTGCGGTTTCTGCACGGCTCCCATGACCAGTCGGCGACACTATCGGCTGCGTGAAATCGACGACGTGATGGCCGAGATTCACCACAATCGGGCGCGTTACAATCCCGACGAGATCCATTTTTGGGACGACAATTTTTTTATCCATCGCAAACGGGTCAAAACGTTGCTCCGGCGGGTGATTCGGGAGACGCCTGACCTCCGTTACCAGGTACCCAGTGGCGGGGAGGTCAACGCATTTGACGATGAGATGATCGAACTGATGGCGGAGGCGGGATTCAATAAGATTTTTCTTGCCGTAGAGAGTGCCAATGCGGAAGTGCAGGACCGCATGGTGGCCAAGCGGGTCAATTTGGATCGTATTGAGAAGATTGTGGAAAAGTGCCAGAAGGCAGGATTGATTACCGAGGGGGTCTTTATGGTGGGTTTTCCTGGTGAGACCAAAGAGCAGATAGATCACACTTTTCAGCGGGCGACCCAGTATGGGTTTGATCGTCTCTCATTCTCCATTGTCAACCCTCTGCCTGGAACGGCGCTCTACCGTCAATGTCTGGAGGAGAAGCTGTTTCACGACGATTTTGACGGATTTGATATTCGCTGGTCCAAGGAGAATATTCGTTTGGAGGGCGTGGAGAGGGGTTACATTGCACGTCGTCGTCGTGAAGTGTGGCAGGATTACATGTCCAAGCGTATTGATATCCAGCAGTATGAGCGTCAGAATACCAAACGGCATAGAATATTTGGGGACGACGTTTAAAGCTGGGCACGCTCTGATTGGCCAGCCGACCAGCGTTTCCACATCTGTCGATAGAGTCGCTCCAGGTGGTGCATATAGAGGGCATGATTGCCGAGTATGGAGTCGTCAAAGCGCACTCTAAGTCCCCGTCGAAGCGCAGCCAGAGCATCGAGATCTTGGGCTTTTTTTTGGGCGATGGCGATCCAGGCCTCCGGGCGCTCTGCGACCCAATCCTCCAAATCCAAAGCATGGCAGAACGAAGCGGTCAGACGCCCGGTGATGGTGGGGTATTTCAACGTCAGGACCGGCACGCCCATACGCAGTGCTTCCAGCGAGGTGATGCCGCCTCCTTGAGGGATGGGATCCAGGGCGATATCCACCTGGTTGAAGGCTGCCAGATGCTCATATTGTGAAGTAGATCCCAGCACCTCCACCCGTTGCGGCTCCACGCCGTGGGAAGCCAGCACCTCACGATAGTAGTTGAGGTAGAAGTCGGTCTCCAGTTTGGGGATTTTGAAGAGCATGCGCGATTCGGGAACAGCGACCAGCAGTCGGCCCCATAAGGCCAGCAACTCCGGGTTGATTTTGCAGGTGCGGTTAAACGAGCCGAAGGTGATGGTACCATGGGTCAGGGCCGGGAGCGGAGCTGGTTCAGGCCAATCGGTTAACGGTTGCAGATGGATACCGCAGGGGAGATCCATCGCTTGTTCGGCAAAAAGGGGGCGCTCTTCCGGGGGGAGCATGATCGGGTCGATCACCAGATAGTCGATGGCGGAGAGCCCGGTGCCGAGATTATAGCCCCAGCCGGTGCATTGAATCGGGGCCGGACGTCGGGCCATGACCCGAAGCCGGTTGCCGGTGGTGTGGCCGGATAGGTCCACCAGAATATCAATGCAATCCGAGCGAATCATTTGGGTCACTTCCTCATCGTCCAGATGGGAGATTTCTCGCCAGTGATCCACCGACTGACGGAATCGATTGGTCACCTCATCTTCGCACTTACCGACTCCCTGCTGATTGTTGGCGTAGCAGAACAGCTCATATTGCGTTCGATCGTAGTGCAGCAGACAGGCTCCGAAAGTGGAGGCTGCCGAGTGGCTGTGAAAATCGGAGGAGAGATACCCCACCCGAAGCGGGCGTTGTGGGTCTGGATCGTTATGGTGCTTTCCAAACGGAACCGTGTCCGCCAGGAAGCGTTCCACCCATCGCTGTCGCTCTTGCTGATGATCACCGGTTTGGACGCCAGGGGTCATATCCAGAAAGAAGATCAGCGCATTATGTAGTTCCGGGTTGCCGGGATCCATGGCGGATGCACGTCTTAAGGGCTCCAGTGCTTCCGTGCAGCGCCCCATATCGGCCAGATTGGCACCGATCTGGTTGAGATAAGTGGCGTGATTGGGTTCAAGCTCGGTAGCCTTTTGAAAGCAGATGAGCGCTTGATCGGGCCTGCCGAGACGAATATGGGCCTGCCCAAGGTTGGCGTGAATCTTTGCCAAATCGGGGTGTAGCTTAACCGCCATCTCGCCGCTTTCTCTGGCGGCTTTCAGATCTCCTTTGGTCATCAGAGCATGGCTTAGATTGCTGTGATACAGACCGCTTTCAGGGGCGATGTCAATGGCCTTCTTGTGGCTGGCAATCGCCTCGTCCAGACGTCCCATTGCCTCATAGGTCGTGCCGAGATTGGTGTGGGCGTCGGCATATTTCGGGGCCAAGCGGAGCGCCTTTTCAAAGGCCTCGACCGCCTCACCGTAACGTTTTCTCTCTTTGAGGAGCGTGCCAAGATTATTGTGTGCCTCCGGCATGCTGGGACGCAGGCGGATGGCCTCTCTGCAACTGGCTTCCGACGCCGTCAAATCTCCAACGGCTCCTCGTAGACGTAGGAATTCACCCAGATTAAGGTGGGCCTCGGGCATGTTTGGTTGCAGGGCTGTGGCCTGTTGTAGATGGGTGATGGCGGTGTCGAATTCACCGAAGCTGGCCAGGGCATGGCCCATGTTGCAGAGGGCGGCGACATCGTTGGGCTCCAGGCGCAGGGACTCGCCGATAAACTGGGAGGCTTGCTGGGGCTGTCCCACCTGAAGCGCCAGCAGTCCCAGTCGATGCCAGGCCATGGCGTGTTGGGGGTGCGTGGTCAGGAGTTGGCGATAGAGCGCTTCTGCATCCGTGAGATGCCCCGCTTCATGGTGTTCGATGGCGCGTTGGAGTGCTTCTTCCGGGGTAGGCAAGTGGGGCGATGTGGGCATGGTGGGCTCGGATGATTCCAGCGGTGGTGAACGGTCTATGGGTTCGATAGGCACTCATCCTAAGCGTTCTTTTCAGTCGTTTAAAGAGATGGGCCTTATGATTCCACGATCAGCTTGCGTCATGGCTGGGGAGATGGTCGGCTACCCATCGTTGCCAGATCTGCCGGTAGAGTGCCTCCAGATGGTGCATATAGAGCTTATGATCTCCCAGGATAGAGCGGTCAAAGCGCTCTCGAAGGCTGCTGTTTAGCTTGGATAGGTTTGAAATATCGGATGATTTTATCTTAACAATCTCAATGAATTGCGACTCGGACTCTGCGGTCCAGGATGCCAAGTTCAGGGTGGCGTTAAATGATGCGGAGAGCCGGCCTGCGATGGTCTCGCACCAGAGCGTTGCTACCGGCGTTCCCATGCGAAGTGCCTCCAGCGATGTAACGCCGCCACAGTGCGGCGTGGGGTCCAAGGCGATATCCACCTTATTGAAGCAGGCCAGATGATCAAATTGAGAGGTGGCCCCTAAAAGCTCAATACGTTGAGGATCAACGCCGTGACTCTTGAAGCTCTGCCGATAATAGCCCCCAAAAAAATCGGTGCTATTTTTGGGAATTTTGATCAGAAGTCTCGAATGGGGAACCGCTGCCAAAACCTTGGCCCAGAGCTTGAGTGTTTTGGCGTTGATCTTGTCGGTGCGGTGGAAGGTTCCAAAGGTGATGAAGCCACGCTTCAAGGCTGGAATGGGCGCAGGTTCCGGCCATTTTCCAAGGGGTTGCAGATGCACGCCGCAAGGTAGATCCAGTACCTCTTCCGTAATTGTTGGACGCTGAATCGGAGGAAGAATCACTGGATCTGTAATCAGATAGTCGATGGTCTTCATGCCGGTTCCCTGGATGTAGCCCCAGCCTGTGCATTGAATAGGGGCTGGACGCCGGGCGAAGAGCTCCAGCCGGTTGCCGGTGGAGTGACCGGAGAGATCCACCAGAATATCAATGCGGTCTCGGCGAACCAAAGTGGCCAGGGCATCATCGTCCAGATGGGCGATATCCCGCCAGTGGTCCACCGAGCGCCGAAACTTTTCGGTGACGGCATCATCCGGTTGATCGGGGCGTGTGCGGTTGTTGGCGTACGCGTACAGTTCGAATTGATCTCTATCGTAGTGCAGCAGGCAGGCCCCGAAGGTAGAGGCTGCCGAGTGGAGATGAAAATCGGCAGAGACATAGCCGACTCGTAATCGCCGTGCCGGGTCAGGATTGTTAGGGTGGTGCGTCCCGGCATGGACCTTGGAGCAGTAGCGCTTCACCCAGCGTTGTCGCTCTGTTTGTTGAGCCTGTATCTCAATACCCGGCGTCATGTCTTTGGTAAAGATCAAGGAGGCGTGTAGTTCAGGGCGGTCTGGGGCCAATGCCACTGCTTGTTGGAGCGATGTCAGCGCCTCTTCGGTACGCCCCATATCGTTGAGTTGTAGGGCCATCTGCTGGAGGAGGTGAGCGCTATCCGGCTCCAGTTTCAGGGCGGTCTCAAAGCAGGCCAGGGCCTGGTCTGGGCATGCCAGTTGCGAGAGAATTTGACCAAGATCGTCATGAACTTTGGCCTGGTCCGGGCTCAGTGTGGCGGCGGTGCGGAAGCTTTTAAGTGCTTGTTCAAGTAGCCCTTTCTCCCGCAATGCATGGCCAAGATTTCCATGAAAGAGTCCCTGGTTGGGATTTAGGGAGATGGCATGATGATGATTGGCAATGGCCTCATCCAATTGGCCTAACGCTTGTTGCGTGCTGCCGAGATTGCTGTAGGCATCGGCATAATCGGGGGCCAACCGGATCGCTCTGCCAAAGGCTGTGACGGCTTGATCGTAACGCGCCAACGCTTTCAAGGCATTGCCACAGTTCAGGTGGGCTTCCGGCATGGCTGGACGCAGCCGGATGGCCGCTTGACAGCTCTCCAGGGAGGCCTCCAGATCCCCTGGTCCGCCGCGCCTGCGCAGTGTGTTGCCCAGATTGAGATGGGCTTCCGGCATGGCGGGCTGCAAGGTGGTTGCCTGGTGCAAGTGTGCCACGGCTTGATCCCACGCGCCGCAGTCGGCCAAGGCGTTGCCCATGTTGCAATGGGCGGCGGCATCGTCGGGGCGCAGGCGCAGGGCTTCTCCGATCAGTTGGGTCGCTTGTTGGGGCTGGCCCAACTGGTAGGCAAGCAGGCCTATTTGATGCCACACTTCGGCCTGCAAGGGGTCGGCTTCCAGAATCTGCCGGTAGAGTGTCTCCGCTTCTGGGAGTCGTCCGGCATGGTGGTGTTCTACGCCCAGGTGGAATAGCTCAATGAGTGTCGTGGGAGTGGGAGGCGTTGCCATGGTAGAGGATCAATGACTTGAAGGGTGGTTGTCAGGAGGTCGCTCCATAACTGAAAGTAGAGGGTAGTCTCTCCTGAACCATCAGGGTCTGCAATGGATGAAACCGGAAGGTACGTCACAAAAAAGTGGTCGTTTTATCTCATGTTCTGTATGATCCGACAATAATAATAAATGGTTCATAATCATGCAGGAGTTATGCTGGGGCCGAAAGAGGGGAAGGCTTCGCTTCATGGTATGAATTGATGCAGCCAGATTGTGGGGGGAGGCAAGTCCGTCGGCGCAAAGTGTGGTCGTGCCGGTAGAGCTTTACTGTGCAATCAGGAGCTGTTCGTTAGTCATGAGCGACCCTTTAGATCACATTCAATACGCCTCCGCCGATCATCCCATTGAGATTGCAGATCGCACCTGGTGGGTTGGCCACTATCTTCCTGGGGATCCTTTTCAGTGCCACGCCTATCTGATTGAGAACGGCGATCAATCGGTTCTGTTTGATCCCGGCTCCAAGCTCACCTTTGATCACACCCTGGAAAAGATCAAGAAGATTACCGAATTCAGTAATATTCGATATTTTCTCTGCCAGCATCAGGATCCCGACATCACAGCCATCATGCCCACCATTGACGCCATGGTGACGCGGGATGATGCCTATCTTCTCAGCCATTGGCGGGCCAACGTACTGCTTAAGCATTATGATCTCAAAATGCCATTAAAGTGTATCGAGCAGGATCACGGCTGGCATCTTGATCTTGGCAGTCGTCGGCTGAAATTTGTCTTCACCCCCTATTTGCACTTTCCTGGGGCGTTCTGCACCTATGATGAGGAGAGTCGCATTCTATTCTCCAGCGATCTGTTTGGCGGCTTTACCGACGACTGGACATTGGTGGCTCGGGATGCCGACTATTTTGAGGCGATGCGCCCATTTCACGAGCACTACATGCCTAGCCGAGAGGTGCTGCTCAATGGGCTTTTGAAGCTGGAGAAGCTGGAGCTCGGCATGATAGCCCCCCAGCACGGCTCCATTATTCCCGGTCACCTGGTCCCCGAGATTTTCAGCCGCCTGAAAAAATTGGATTGCGGGCTCTATCTGAAAGCGGCAGATAGTACCGATGTGCGACGGCTGACCACGCTCAACGATATGTTGCGGGATATTAAAGAGGCGATGGTTGCCCACCGGGAGTTTGACCAGATTGTGGAAGCGCTTCTGGAGATTACTCGCCGAATGCTTCCCGCCGCCGGCATGGAGTTCTACACCCTTCGCGACAATGGTCAGGGGCTTCGTCTGAGTGCCGAGAGCGGCTATGCGGGCGAAGTGGTGATGCTCCCCCTCCAGTTCATGCGTTACTTCTCTCAGGATCGCAGTAGTTGGAAGGTGCACCACCAGCATGGCTATGAGGAGCAGTTTCCCGAAGATCTGGATGGCGCACGACTGTTGATTCCGCTCTTCTCACCGGGGCGTGATACTGTTTTTGCGCTCTTTTTTCTCCATCTGGAAGGGGCGATACAGATCACCGATGAGGCGCGTGAGGTGATCGACCAACTGGCGTTTGTGTTGCAGGTGGCGGTGGAGCGCAAACACACGCAAGAGGAGTTGCAGAAGGCTTTGGAGAGTGCCGAGCAGGCCACGGAGGAGAAGGGTCAGCTCAACAAAGAGTTGGAGCATATGTTGTTTGAGCAGAAGCACCTCAATGAGGGGCTGAATCGGGCCAACCTGTTTATTCGCAAGACCTTTGGGCGCTATATGTCCGATGAGGTGGTGGCATCGATTCTGGATCGACCCGAGGGGTTGCGTCTGGGGGGTGAGCAGAAGGAGGTGACGGTGATGATGTCCGACCTGCGGGGCTTCACCGCCATTAGCGAGCGCTTGCCGCCGGAAGAGGTGATCTCCATGCTCAACATCTATCTGGAGCGCATGACCGAGATCATCCTGAAATATAGCGGCACCATCATTGAGTTCCTTGGCGATGGCATTCTGGCGCTGTTTGGCGCGCCGGTTACCCATGAGGATGATCCCCAGCGGGCGGTGGCCTGCGCCCTGGAGATGCAGAAAGCGATGCCGGAGGTGAATGCCAAGTTCGGTGCTCGTGGCTTTCCCGAAGCGGCCATGGGGATTGGCATCAACAGCGGATCGGTGGTAGCTGGAAATATCGGTTCGGATCTGCGGGCCAAGTACGGCGTCGTGGGGGCGACCATCAATCTGGCGGCACGGGTGGAGTCGCAAACCATTGGTGGGCAGGTGTTGATCTCTGAGACCACCCTGAAGGGGTGCAACAATCTGGCCCGCATCGATGATGAATGGCGGGTCTCCTTAAAGGGGGTTCCCGAGCCGGTTCCCATCTACCTGATTGGCGGTATTCGAGGCCTTTACGGCATTCAGTTGCCGGAGCCGAGGCCTCCTGAGTTAAAGTTTCTGGAGAATGGCCCGGAGGTGATGATGGCGGTTCTGGAGGGCAAACGGAGTGATAAGGCGCGTCATGCCGGTCGTATCAGCGCCATGGACGGTAAGCTCTTGGAGATTGCAACCCGTCTCAAGGCGCGGCGTCTGACCAATTTGCAACTGGAGCTGTTTGATGCCGATGGTCTCTCTATCTCCGATCAGCTCTACGGCAAGGTGATGGCCCAGGATGAAGAGGCGGGGACGTTGCAGCTGCATCTCACCAGCATTCCACCTGGTGCGGAGAAGGTTTTTAAGGCGTTGACGACAAATTGATAATTGTCGCATTCAACCGCGTCGTCATGCGTGTTAATATCTCTTTTTCGATCACTTCAGCAGGGGGAGCGTGTCATGGTGGCCCAGGCGTCCAACTTTCAGGCGATTTTTCAGCAGGGAATGGCGCTGCATCAGCAGGGGGCATTGGATGAAGCGCTGGCCCGATTTGAGGCCATCTCACCGGCGGACGCCCACTATGCCGAGGCGCTGCACAGACAGGGTCTCATTGCTCGGCAGCAGGGCCGGATGCAGGATGCCAGGCGGTTGATTGAATATGCCCTGGCCGCCAATCCGAAGATGGCTCCGGCGCTGAATAATCTTGGCATCACGCGTTTTGATTTGGGAGATAGAAGCGGTGCCATGGCCTGCTACCGCAAGGCGTTGGCGCTACAGCCCAACAACCCCATGGCCTATAACAATTTGGGCCATCTGTTGCGTCTTCAGGGGCGTTTGGAGGCGGCGGGGGTGGCCTTGCATCGGGCGATTGTTCTTAAGCCCGATCTGGCGGAGGCCCACAACAATCTCGGGCTGACCCATAAGGATCGCGGTCAGATTCAAGAGGCGATGCGCAGTTTTGAGCGCGCCATTCATCACAAGCCCACTCTGGCTGCTGCCCATAATAATTTGGGCAATCTTTTGGTCTCCAAAAACCGCTTCCAGGAGGCCCACGACCATTTTCGTCAAGCGTTGAAGATACGTCCCAACTACCCGGATGCCCTGGGTAATCTCGGCAATACATTACGGATGCTGGAGCGACTGGAAGAGGCGGAGGTGTGCTATCGGCAGGCACTGGAGCTGAACCCGCAACAAGCCGCCACCTACAACAATCTTGGGGTGACACTCAAAGGGTTGGGGCGTCTGGAGGAGGCACGGACAGCTTTTGAGCAGGCGGTCACCATCGATCCCTCTTGCGCCATCGCCTATCGGCACATGGTCTCCTGCGGGCGGATGCGGGAGACCAATCATTATACCGAGGCGATGCAGCGGCTCTACACCAAGCGCGGCATCAGCCGTTTTGAGCGCACCAATCTAGCCTTTGCGTTAGGCAAGCTGCATGAGGATCTTGGGGATCATCGTCGCGCCTTTGATCATCTGGCGGCGGGCAATCGCATGGAGCGGACGCGTCATCGCTACTTTGTCACGGAGGACGAGGCGCGCTTTGGATTTCTCCAAGAGATGATGGATGCCGATTTCCTGGCTCGCTGGCAGAGGTTCGGTGTTGAGGATAAAGCACCGATTTTTATTCTCGGCATGCCTCGTTCCGGCACCACGTTGGCTGAGCAGATACTCTCCAGCCACCCGCAGGTGTATGGCGCCGGAGAGCGGGTACAGATGCCGCTGGAGGTGCAGAAGCTCTGGCGGGAGATTTCTCATAACTCAGGAGGGCGAGTTGGTCCGCCGGTGAGCTGGCGGCAGGATAGCCGGGCCTTGAGTGGCGAGCAGATTCGCACCATGGGCCAGCGCTATCTGGAGGCACTGCATGCCTGTGCGCCTGAGTCGCCCTATATTGTTGATAAGATGCCCAATAATTATATGCATATAGGATGGATTCTCTCGGCGCTGCCCAAGGCGAAGATTATCCACTGCGTGCGCCATCCCATGGGCACCTGTTTTTCCATCTTCAAGACCCTGTTCAGCGAGCCGCATCCCTACGCCTACCACCTCTCCGAGTTGGGGCGTTACTACCGGGCCTATCAGTCGTTGATGGCGCATTGGCATCGGGTGGCGCCCGGCAGAATTTATGATCTCTCTTACGAGGCGCTGGTGGCGGATCAGGAGCGGGAGACCCGCCTGCTTCTGGAGCACTGCAACCTGGGGTGGGATGCGCGCTGCATGGCGTTTCATAAGAACAAGCGGGTGGTGACCACAGCCAGCGTCAGTCAGGTTCGTAAGCCCATCTACAGCAGTTCGGTGATGGCCTGGGAGAACTATCGGGACTCTCTGGAGCCGCTCTGGCGTGAGTTTCTCACCTGATCCGTGGTCCGGTTAACCATCCAGGCGCTGCCACATCTCAAGATAGGCCCGTTCAACATGTTCGGCATAGCGCGACGCATCGCAGATGGGAGAGTCCATCAGGCGTTGTCTCAGCTCCTGACGCAGGGTTGCCAGTCGAGCGGGGGCATTGGCCAGTTCCACCGCCAGGGATTGGTACTGTTCCTTATTCTCCGCAGCCAGCTCTTGCAGGCCGCTATGGATGATGATGTCCGCCGCCATGCGTTGGATAAAGCTCTCACCGAGTAGCGTGATGACCGGTACCCCCATCCAGAGCGCCTGGAAGGTGGTGGTGGCCCCGGTAAATGGGAATGGATCCAGTGCAATGTCCACGCGTTGATAGAGCGCCAGATGCTGGGAGAGTCCATCTTTTTCGCAGATCAACTCCAGGCGATCCCCATGGATACCCAGCCCTTCGAATTGCTCCAGAATGCGCGCTTTGACCGGGGGATCATGCAGGGCATCCTGGTACTTGAGAATCAACCGGGAATCTGGAATCTTGTTGAGAATTCCGGCCCATAGGTCAATGACTTGTGTGTTGATCTTGGAGGGGTTGTTGAGAGAGCCGAAGGTGACGTGGCCTTGACGCTCCAGCGGTAGAGGCGACAGATCCGGCGCATCTTCAATGGGGGGGTAGTTGTAGAACACCGGCAGTCGAAAGAGCTGTTCGGTAAAGGACTCCTGCACGGCGCCTTCCGGGTGGAGCACGTTGTCGGTGATCCAGTAGTCCATGGCATCGAGTCCGGTGGTGGCCCCATTGTGAAAGCTCACCTGGATGGGGGCGGGGCGGTAGGCAGCAATCAGAGGTCGGTTGGTGTCGAACAGCGGGGCCAGAAAGACCAGAATATGGATACCATCCTTATGGATTCGCTGTGCTGCCTGTTGGTCATTCAGCGCGTGGATGGGCCGCCAGCGTTGCACCGCCTGTTTAAATTTACGAGCGATCTCATCATCTGCATCCCACTGGGCATAGACGGTAATCTCCACCTGTTTCGGATCATGATGGGTGAGTAGCGGCAGGACGTTTCGCCCCACCGGATGATCCCTGAGGTCCGAGGAGAGATAGCCTATTTTGAGCCGATTTCCTTTCGCCAAGCGTGGCAACCGGCCCGGTTTCAGCAGCGGCGCGATACCGGTCGGAAGTGCAGCGTTGATGTGGCGCTGGTGGGCCTCAAAGATGGTTTTTTGAGGTAGGTCGGGCACATAGAGCATGGTGTTGACAAGATTCTTCACCCGTTCCAGATCGGCATCGCAGGTGAGTGCCGCCTGATAGTGGTGCATAGCCTGATCAAAACATCCCAGTCGGGTCAGGCTGTTGCCAAGGTTGCTGTGGGATTCGGCGTGCTGGGGATTGAGGGTCAGGGCCTTCTCAAAGTGGGGTAGGGCCAGATCGGTACGTTGGTTGAGGCTGTGGGCAGCGGCCAGATTATTGTGGGCTTCGGCGTAGTCAGGTTTCAGTGTCAGAGCCTGCTCTGCCTGCTTGATGGCCGCTTTAAAGTCGCCCGCTTCTCGCAGCATGTTGCTGAAGTTGTTATGGGCTTCGGCGTAGTCGGGCTTTTGGATCAGTGCTTTTTCAAAGCAGGCTTGGGCCTGTTCCACCTCGCCCAGTGCGATGAGGGCGTTGCCGAGGTTGTTTAGAGCTTCGGGAAACCGGGGCTGAATGGCCAGCGCCTTCCGGTAGCTGATCACCGCCTCTTTCATGCGTCCCAGGCTTTTCTCTACGATGCCGAGATTGTTATGGGCTTCGGCATATCGGGAGCGCTGTTTCAGGGCGGTCCGATAGCTGATGGCGGCCTCTTTCAAGCGGCCGGTCTCTCGCAGGGCGTTGCCGAGATTATTGTGGGCTTCCGGGTAGTTGCGTCGGGCGGCAATGGCCTCTTTAGCAGAGGCTACGGCGCCCTCTGGATCGCCCAGATCCTTGAGGGCGATACTGAGGTTGTTCAGTGTATCGGGCTGTCCGGGAGAGGCGGTCAGAATCTGTTGATAGATCCCTACTGCCGTCTCCAGTTCTCCGGCTTCGTGATGCTGAACAGCCAGAGAGAAGGCCTGTTCGATGGTGAGAGGCTGGTTCATTTAGCGCCGTTTGTCCCAGAGTTCTAGATAGGTCTTCTCCAAGTTACGGGTATAACGTGGACCGTCCACAAGTGGAGATTGTGCAATGCGTTCCCTAAGAGAGGATCTCAGCTCGGCTAAGCGGGTGGGGTTTTCTGCCAGTGCGACGGCTTTGCGAACATATTCATCCAGGTTATCAGCACCAAGGGGTTCTTCAAGTCCGGCATGGACGATGATGTCGGTGGCCATGCGGCTGATGAAGCGCTTGCCCATTAATGTGACCACCGGCACCCCCATCCAGAGCGCCTGGAAGGTGGTGGTGGCCCCGGTAAATGGGAAGGGATCCAGGGCGATATCGGCATCCAGATAGTTGGCAAGATGGTCGGGATGGTCGTCCATGGCGGTGCGATACTCCAGCCGTTCTGGATCTATCTCCATCCCTTCGAGGCGTTCTTTCAGGCGCTTGAGCACCGCCTTGCTTTTATAAAAGTTGCGATATTTCAGCAATAACCGCGCATCGGGTACCGCCTTGAGGATGCGGCCCCATGTCTCCACCACCTGCCCGGTGATTTTGGATGGATTGTTGAGGGAGACAAAGGTGATGTAACCGTTTTTCTTACTGGGTAACGGCCCTGGGTCGGGCAGGTTGATGGGCGGTGGATAGATGTAGAATTGGGGCATCCGCACCAGATCCTCGGAGAAAAGCTCTTCGGTATCCAGAGGGGGATGGATCACGCTGTCGGTGAGCCAGTAATCCATCTGGTTGATGGTGGAGGAGGAGCAGTTATGATAGCTGACTTGAATCGGTGCGGGCCGGTAGGCCGGGACCAGCAATCGGTTATTATCAAACGTACTGGCCAGGTAGACCATGATATGAATTCGGTCTGCGCGGATCTTCTCGGCTATCTGTTGGTCATTGATCGCTCCCACTGTTCGCCAGTGGTCGGCATACTGCTGGAAACTATCTGTCAGCGTGCCATGCATGGATGAGTCGGGGGTGTCACTTATGGGTGAGTCGTAGTAGATAAAGATCTCAAACTGGTCATGGTTGTGATTCTCCATCACCGGAAGCATGTTGAACGCCACGGGATGATTATGCAGATCGGAGGAGAGATAGCCGATGCGCAGCCGCTCGGGGCTATCCTTCATCAGCGGTGGAGGCATGGGGGTGATGGTTTCGGATTTTACCAGTTTATTGGTCCACTTGCGGCATTTTCGATAGAGCTTTTCGTTGCTCAGGCCCTCTTGATAGTGCAAAGCGCGAAGATAGTTTTTAACGTTGTTGACACGTAATTTGATATCCAGTGCGCGTTTATGGGAGGCCAGCGCCTCTTTCTGGTGGCCCTGAGAAAGCAGAATCTCACCCAGGTTGCTATGGCTGATTCCTGCTCCGTCGGCAATGCTGATGGCGTTCCGAAACGCAATTTCGGCGTCATCAAGAATGCCGACTTTTTTGAGGATGAGGCCCATGGTGTTGTGGGCGCTGACGTTGGTTGGTGCGAGATTCAGTGCTTTTTGAGCGTGATCAACGGCCGCTTGAAACTGGCCGAGTTCGGAAAGAATGGTGGCCATGTTGCAGTAAGATTCGTGGTCGTTAGGGCTCAGATTGATGGCTTTTTCCAGGCTCAGTGCGGCCTCTGTCGAGCGGCCCTGACGGTGCAGAATATTGGCCAGATTTTTATGCGGCGCATGGTATTCCGGGTTTTGGGCAATGGCGGTTCGAAAGGCCGCGCTGGCCCGATTCAATTTATCCTGACGCAGTAGAGCAGCACCGAGATTGTTCTGGGCTTCAGGGAAATTAGCACGCAGTTCCAGTGCCTTGCGACAGCTGGCGATAGATGCATCCAGTTGGCCGGCATCCCGCAGTGCCGCCCCCAGGTTGCTATGGGATTCGGCGTGATTGGGGCGTATTTTAATGGCTTTTTTAATCAGCGGAATGGCGACATCCGGCTGTTTAACCTGATAGGCGATGACGCCCAAAAAGTGGAGGGCATCGGGATTGTCGGGAACCTTTTCAAGAATCTTCCGATAGAGCCACTCCGCTTTTTGCAGGTTGCCTTTCTGATGGTAAGAGATGCCCATCGACAACGCACTTTCAACGGACATTTCCCGCTCAACAAAATCCTCTTCGCTCATCAGGTTCTCGCTTTCATTCGTTGTCGCCACATAGTTTGGTAACTGCTTTCTACACTCTGGGCGTATTGATTTTCATGACATATGGGAGAGGCGAGCAGTTGATCGCGCAGCGTATGACGTAGCCTCTCCAGGCGATCCAGGTCGCCGGCCAGCGCCAGAGCCTGTTTACAATAGGCGTCGCTGCTTTCGGTTGCCAGTTCTTTCAGTCCGGTATGGATTAAAATATCCCCTGCCATGCGTCCAATAAAGTTCTTTCCCAGTAAGGTGATCACCGGCACCCCCATCCAGAGCGCCTGAAACGTGGTGGTGGCACCGGTAAAAGGGAAGGGATCCAAGGCGATGTCGGCCTGATGGTAGCGGGCCATATGGCTTGGGTGGTCCTCCAAAGCGCTGATCAGAATCAGCCGTTCGGTATCGATATCGTGCTTCTGGAATCTCTCTATGATGCATTGTTTAAGATAGGGAATATCCAAGTGATCCCGATATTTAAGCATCAGTCTGGCATCGGCTGCACCATGCAGAATTGCGGCCCATAGTTGGATAACCTTATTATTGATTTTACTTAGATTATTCAGGGATGCAAAGGTGACGTAGCCATTTTGGCGCGCTGGGAGCGGTTCGATGGGTGGGGCCTGCTCCGGCTCTGGATAGGCGTAAAAACAGGGCAGGCGGAACAGGGTCTCGCTGAACTGTTCCGAGGTAGCCTCCGGCGGGTGCAGAGCCTCATCTGTGAACCAGTAATCCATCTGCTCCAGGGCGGTGGTGGTGCCGCTGTGGTAGCTCACCTGAATGGGGGCTGGGCGGTGGGCGGCCACCTGTACGCGGTTGGTATCGAATAGCCCGGCCAGATAGACCATGATGTGGATGCCGTCTTTGCGGATACGCCGGGCTACCTGAAGGTCGCTGAGACCGGCAATATTTTGCCATCGGTCAGCGGCCTTCTGGAATCGCTCGGTCCAGTGGTCCTCTCTGGGAGGTTCGGCGTAGAGGGTGATTTCAAACCGGTCGTGATCGTGGTTCATCAGCAGCGGCGCGACGTTACGCCCCACCGGATGGTCACGAAAATCAGAGGAGAGGTAGCCTATTTTTAGCCGGGGTGGAGTCTCCTTGGGCATCTGACGGATCAAGGGTTTGCAGGCCGGATCCACGGCCGCATCGCGCCAGTTCACGCAGGCTTTAAACAGTGCATCATATGTGGTCTCGGGATGGGCGAGTTGCAGGTTGAGCCAGTTTTTAATCATGGCGGGCTGCCCGCCGGCGGCGGCCTGTTCGGCGTGGATCAAGGCTTCATCCAGCATACCGGTTCGGCTCAGCACAATGGCCAGGTTATCATGGCTGCCCAGATGGCCAGGATCCAAGGTGAGGGCCTTCCGGTAGCTCTGAATGGCCTCTTCCAATTGTCGATTTTTATCCAGAGCCTGGGCCAGATTAAAGTGTGCTTCGGCATCCTTGGGGCGGTGCGCCAGCACCTTGTGATAGTGGGAGATGGCTTCTGCCAAGCACCCTTGTCTCTGATGGTATAGGGCCAGATTGTGTAGATTCTCCGGGTGATCCGGGGCCAGTTCTGCGGCTCGATTCAGATGTGTTATGGCTTCATCGAAGCGTGCCGTTTCGGTGAGCAGTCCGCCGAGATTGATATGAATTTCCGGGTCGTGGGGCTTGAGGTTTAATGCCCGGCGCAGGCTGGCGATGGCCGCGTCCGTGTTGCCCAGGGAGCGCAAGGCAACGCCGAGGTTTTTGTGAGCGGCGACATAGTTCGGCTGCTGGGAGAGTGCCTTGCGAAATTGCTTTACGGCTTGCTGAAAGGCCCCTTGCTGCAAGAGCGCGGTACCCAGATTGTTGTACGCCTCTGGGAAGCGTCTTTTGAGGGCAATGGCTCGACGACAGCTTTGAATCGCGGCTTCAATCTGGCCGAGATCCCGGAGGGCGTTGCCAAGATTGTTATGCATTTCCGCCTGCCTGGGGCGCAGGGCCAGAGCCTTTTGGATCATCGGCACGGCATCCTGGGCCTGCCCCGCCTGATGGGCCATGACACCGAGTAGATGCAGGGCATCCGGCTGGTTGGGGTCGGCATTTAAAATCTGACGATAGAGCGACTCCGCTTCCTGAAAGCGTCCCGCCTGATGGTGGTCGATGGCCCATTGCAACGCCTGCTCAAGGGTGATGGGCTGTTGCGGATTCATGCCTGATTCTCCCGTTGATTCCAGATGGTATGCAGGGCCTGCTCCATCTGCCTGGCATAGGTGGGACCATCGCAGATGGGGGAGGCGCAGAGGGCGGCTCGGAGATGATGCCGCAGTCCGGCCAATCGGGGCAGATCCTCCGCAAGCGCGACAGCACGAGATACATACTCCGCAGGAGTCTCAACGGCCAACTCAGCCAGTTCAGTCACGCCGGCATGCACCACGATATCCCCGGCCATGCGCCCGATAAAGCGCGCGCCAAGCAGTGTCACCACCGGCACGCCCATCCAGAGTGCCTGAAAGGTGGTGGTGGCGCCGGTACAGGGGAAGGTGTCCAGCGCGATATCGGCCTGCTGGTAGTGGGCCAGATGGGTGGCGTGATCTTCGTGGCCGCTGAGCAGCGTGAGGCGGTCTGGAGAGATGCCTTGGGCTTCGAAGCGGGCAAGGAGGTTCATTTTGAGCGTGGGAATGGCCAGTTGATCCCGATATTTAAGCAGCAGACGGGCCTTGGGGAGCTGGCTGAGAATCTTCCCCCAGGCGGCCATCACGGCATCGTTGATCTTGTCGGGATTGTTAAGGGAGGCAAAGGTGATAAAGCCTCTCTCCAGAGCTGGAAGAGGGGTCACATCCGGGGTCTCGGCCAGGGGCGGGTAGTTGTAGAAAACCGGCAGACGCAGCAACGATTCGGAGAACTGTTCCCGGCTCTGATTGGGAGGGTGCAGGGTGCTGTCGGTAATCCAGTAGTCCATGGCATCCAATCCGGTGGTTGAGCCGCCGTGAAAGCTGAGCTGGAGCGGGGCCGGACGTAGGGCGGCGATGGTGAAGCGGTTTTCGTCAAACATGCCCCCCAGGTAGATCATCATGTGGATGCCATCGCTGGTGATCTGCCGGGCTACTTCCTGGTCGCTCAGGTTTTGGATAGGGCGCCAATGATCCGCCAGCTCCTTGAACTGCCTGGTGATGTCATCTTGTTGCCGGGGTTCGGCGTAGCAGAATATTTCAAAGCTGTTCCGATCATGGTGGGTGATGAGCGGCAGTACGTTGCGTCCTACCGGATGATCACGAAAATCGGAGGAGAGATAGCCGATGCGCACTCTGCCGGATGGGGACGGTGGGCGGGCCGCCTTGCGTTTGGGTTTGATCACCGCCCGTCGGCTTGCCTCACGGCAGGTCGCATAGAGTGGCTGATGGTCCGTATCGGGGTGCAGCAGCATCAGATTGACCAGATTTTTCCAGCGCCGAAACAGCCCGCTATGTTCGGCGGCCTGTTGGGCATGATTCAGCGCTTGATCCAACTGGCCCAAGTGGGTGAAGAGTACCGAGAGATTGTGGTGGGCTTCAGTATGGTCCGGCTGACGGGAGAGAACCTCCTGATAGCAGGCGATGGCCTGATCGAATCGTTTCATCTTCTGGTGCAGTCGGCCCAGATCATCATGGGGTTCCGGCCATTGGGGGTAGAGGTCCAGTGCTTGTTGGTATCGGCTCTGGGCCTCGTCGTCATGCCCCATGTCCCGCAATAGATGACCCGTATTGCGCAGGGCATCTCCATGGTCCGGCTGGATGGCCAACGCTTTTTCCAGCCACTGTCGGGCCTCTTCGAGCGCGCCTTGGGCATGTAGAACGCTTCCCAGGTTGTTCATGGCCGCCACCATATCCGGTTGCAACTCAATGGCGCGTTGAAAGCTGGCCAGTGCCTTTTCCGTTTCTCCCTGCTGCTGTTGGATCAGCCCAAGATTGTTGTGGGCTTCGGCGTGGTTGGGTTCGATCTGCAGGCAGCGATCAAAGGCGGCTTTGGCTTCCGGCAGTCGTTGCATGGCCCCCAGCGTGATGCCGAGGCTCATGCGGCTCTCTGCATCCTGTGGGGCTATGGAGAGTGCCTTGCGCAAGCTTTTAAGTGACTGAGCAAGCTGGCCAAGATCCCTCTGGACGCCGCCCAAAGCGCACCAGGCCTGTCCCAACTTGGGTTGGCGCCGGGTTAGTTGCTTGAGGGTGGATAGCGCCTGAGTGGGTTGCCCTGCCTGTTGGGCCAGGATGCCGAGTAGATAGAGGGCATCCGGGTGGTGGGGGTCCGTGGCCAGAATCTGCCGATAAAGCGCTTCGGCCTGAGGGAGGTTCCCACTTTGGTGGTGCTGCATGGCCAGAGCCAGGGCATCTGCTATGGAGAGGGCCTGATGGGCATTGGGCTGGTTTTGATTCGGGGCCATTGGATTCATGAGCGGCATCGCGGTCAGTGAGCATTGGGTACAAATTATTAAGATACTGGAAGGGATCAAGGTTTGGCAGGCATCACGAGATAAAAGGCCCTATTTTCTCTCTTGGGCGGTGCAATAACTACCTTTATGCATAGTTCAGGCGTATAATTGATCTTGAGGGATCAAACCATGCCCCGCCAAGTGTGAGAGGAAGTGATGTCGAATCTGTTTGTTGCCGATGTTGGTGTTGAGCGTTTTAATAAAGATCATCAACGGCTTCTATTCTATGTCCAGGAGTTCAACAGGCTCTCTGACCGTTTTGCCGAGCGTGAAGCGGAGGAGGATGAGTGGGACCAACTGGACTCCATCTTTAAGCGGTTCGACAAATACACGCAGATTCACTTCAAGGCGGAAGAGGAGCTGATGCGTGCGTACGATTATCCTCAGTTGGAAGAGCACCTTAAACAGCATGCAGATCTGATTGATACTCTGCACCGGCTTCGGGAGCAGATTGAGTCTCGGCAGGCGGGTCGTTTTACCGAAGTGAAGGCGTTTCTCGCCAAGTGGTTACTGGAGCACATCAACGATCACGATGTCAGGTATTCGGCCTTTTTCCAGGAGAAGGGCGTTGATTAGCCTATCCGTATTTTCACGGTTTGCAGGTGGATGTTGATTTAACCCAACTTGAAAAAAGATGGCGTATTGATGATGGATAATCAGCCCCAAGAGAATCCTGAAGAGATCATGGAGAAGGTTCTTTTCAACGAGATGATCTCCGTCAAGCAGCTCAAGCAGCTAATGGATGCCGGTCTCACCCAGATGACGCCGCTGGACCTGCGCACCGAGGTGGAGCAGCAAGAGGGGTTGATTCCATCCAGTCTCTGTTTTCCTTGCGAGCATAATCTGGCCAACCGGCAGGATACCGGCGCTTTTTCCAAGGATTTTTTGGCCAAGTTCGATCCTTCGCTCTTTGACCCGGAGGTGCGCTACGTACTGATCTGTCGTTCAGGGCCGCGTACGGCCATAGCGTTGGATCACTTTCTGGATGGGGGCTTGCAGGCGTGCGAACTGATTGGCGGTGTGGTGGAGTGGCAACGTCAGGCGTATCCGTTGGAGACCCCGGAGGATCTACCTCAGGTCGCCACCGGCTGAATGAAGTCCCCTTGATGCTTCAATGCACGCGTTAAGAGATCGTGCGGTGCTTTTTTTGACATTTTGGCTGGCCTTCCTGGCCAGCTTTTCCCGAGAGATGATTCCCCATCATCTGATGAAGGTTGTTTGACCACTTATCGGTTATTGATATATCCGATGTTGGAAAACGATCTGTCTGTTATATGGATCGGGTATTTAATCTTGTGGGATGAACGATTTGTATTGATTAATTAATCTCAATTTGGTCCAATTGTTTGGTGAATGGGGTGTGATGCGAACTGTATCACTCATTTATTCGTTCACGAATGACCGCAGCACCCGCTGGAACGGACTCCCCAAGAAGAGTGTCGGCCAACGAAAGAATCTGATTTCATAAACATACTCTATCCTATTCGATCTGTGGGAGGCCTTTCTCATGGCAGAAGACACGACGGCAGCGACAGCCACCGACACCGCAACCACCAATCCCGCAGCTGCCCCGGTTCCAGGCACGGATAGCAATATGGCCCCGATGCCCACCGATGCGGCGGATACAGGACCCACCGGTTATGTAGATCCCAACAGTTACGGTGAGGCTGCAAATAGTCCCGTCTCCGCTACCGATATGGAGGCCGATTATGTGGATCCAGCGGCCGGTACGACTGGCTATGCGGACTCGGCCGGTATGGTGGATGGCTATGTGGATCCAGCCAGTTATGGTCATCAGCCTCCTCCCCACGATGATGATGATGATGATGACCACGACGACGATGGTGGTGACCACGGCCACCACGGCCACCATGAAGAAGGTGAAGCCGCCGAGCCCTATGGCGGAACCGTGCCGCCTCCGGGCACTTTTGGTGATGGCCCAAACGGTGATTATCCTCCCCAACAAGATGGGGATGGTGGAGGAGGGGGTGGTTATGGACCGGGTGGCATGACGCCTCCCACGGGCACGTTTGGCGACGATCCCAATGACGACTATCTTCCTCAACAGGATGGCGCTGGTGGCGCGCCCCCTACCGGTCCCTACGGCGGCGAACCCAACGATCCCACTGACGGCGGCTATGTCCCGCCGGTACCGGGAGCAGAGGGAGGAGCGGGTGAAGATGGCTACATGCCAGCTGACACGGCGGGAACCGGTACTGGAATGATTCCCAGCTACGGTGCCGATACGGCCAGTACGACGGACAGCGCTCCGCCCCCGACCGATGTACCCATGGGAGAGACCCCCGATTCAGCTGGTACTGGAACGGTTCCCCCGCCCATGCCCGATATGGGAGACGATGCCATGACCAACGCCATGGATCAGACCGCCACCGATACCGCGCCGATGCCGGAGTCTCCCGGCGGAGCAACCGGGCCGGATGTGGCCGATATGGCAGGAGCTGGTGTGCCTCCAGATATGGGGGCGGATGCCGAAGTGGTATAATAGACGTCTCGCCTATGGCCGATATCTTTCTGGTGTCTTGCCTGCGGGGGGATTCTGGCGTCTCTTCAAATCAAAGGGTCTTGCCTTCGGGTGAGGCCTTTTTTTGTCTGGGGTCTTCTGGATGAACCCTGCGGACGACCCCCAACCCTGGAGAAGAGAGAGAGACAGGTATTGGAAGTCGTCCGCTGGGACAGGAGCCAAGAGGCTCCATCTGGTTACCGAAGCATCACTGCCCCGGCTCGGTGAAGCTGGTGTTTATGGTGCGCACCACCGGATAGATAAAGTAGGTGATCAAGCGCCTTCTTCCGGCCAGAATATCCCCGGTAAAAAGCATGCCCGGCACCAGTCGGAAGTTAGGCGGCAGCTTCTCCAGTTTATTCTCTATGATGGTGGCTCTGGCCCGATAGAAGGTGCCCGGCGTGCCATCGGTGGATTCCGCCACGGTGTCTTCGGAGATAAAGGTGACCTCGCCGCGCATTTCGCCATGCTTCTGGAAGGGCAACGCGTCCAGCTTGATGGAGACACTCGCCCCCATCATCAGATTGCCGATATCACGGGGATCGATATCCAGCTCGGCTGTAAGAGGGACATTACTCGGCACCAAGGAGAGAATGGTGTTGCCCTTGCTGACGATAGCCCCCACAAACAGAGTCTTCTCCAGCGCCATCACCACCCCATCGGCAGGGGCCAGAATGCGAATATTCTTCATGCGCCGATTCAGTTTAACCAGTCCCTCTTTTTGAGCATCCCGCTGTTTGAGCGATTCGGAGAGCTGCTGGCCAATCTGAGAGAACCAGTCGCTGATAAAGGCCATACGATTGGCGCGGATGCTCTCCATCCGGCTGGTGAGTTGGTGGGCGGTATCCAGATGGGCGTGGTAACTCTTCAGGCTGCTGAGATAGCTGTTGCGGGCCTGAAGTAGATTCAGCTGAGAGCCCACTTTCTCATCAAAGAGCTGCTGCCGCGCCTGGGCAATTTGTGCCTGAATGGAGAGCTGCTCCCAGTTAAGGCGGGCATTGTTTTCGCTGGTGGTCAGCTGCTGCTCCAGATTGACCAGATCAAGATCAAAGGCGGCAATGCGGGCGTGATACTCCTGCAAGCGATTGCGAAACACCTTGCGCTCAATCTCACTGTCGATGTTGGCGGCGCTCTGCAAATTTTCACGGTTCATCTCGGCGCTGAGGCGTTGGATTTTTGCGGTGAGTTGCCGGAAGCCGACCTCTGCCTGAGCCAGATCGGCCACGGCAAAAGTCTCGTCCAGAATCACCATCGGCTCCCCTTTGGCCACCCGCACCCCTTCTTGGACCAGAATCTCCTTGACCATGGCGTGATCGGTGGCCTGTACCGGAATGGTGGGTACGGTCGTGGTGAGCCGTCCACGGGCCGAGACAGTGGTATCAATCACCGACAACGACGCCCAGAGGGTAAAGCTGAGAATCATGAAGAGAATGGCCCCAAAGGTGTAGATCAGTGCCATGGGGTAGCGTCGTCTCTCCAGCGCCTCACGTGGGGATTGAAACTCCAATAGCAGATCTTCAAGCTCTCTTTCAGCCTGGCTCTTGTGCCGTTTGTTCTCTTCCAGGTCGGAAGGGGGCGGTAGGGGGGCGCTTTGATCTCCATTGCGGCCGTTAAAGAGTGACCCGCCAAGGCTCTTGTTGGAGTCCCGAACATAGCTGGCCAGACGGTGCATCATGTCCATAGCCACCGCAGGGGATTGGCGGATGTGAGATTTAAGAGCCTGCTCGTCAATCTCGCGCACCACCGAGGCCGTGGTAACGCGGGCCGATGCGCTGCGTGGTGTCTTGTCCAGAAGCGCCATTTCGCCAAACAGCGCCCCCGGCTCCAGCTTTTTCAGGGTAATGTATTCGCTGCCGCCCAGCTTGCAGATCTCCACCGAGCCGGAGACCAGCACATAGGCATAATCGCCGATCTCCCCCTCCTCGAAGACAAACTGACCGGGGGCCAGCGTATGTTCTCGGTGGGGGGGTGGTGAGGGCTGTCCGGCGGCATTGGGAGCTGATCGTCGCTGGGCAACGATGGGGGCTGACGCCTGAGCCTGCCGGGCCTGAGCTTCTTGGGTCTGAGGTGGTCTGGTCTCAGGCGTCGCCATGCTGGAGCTCCTGGCGTCCTGGAGGCGGCGGCGGGCTGGCCTGACTGGGCGTCTGCTTGGTCTGGAGATGCTTCAGGGCCTGTTGTAGTCGATTCTGTTGGGTCACTTTCTCTTGGGTCTTCTTCTCTTGGGTGTTGCCCTCTGCGGTTTGAAGTTGGGCCGCACGCTTCCGGCTTGGGGCAGAAGGGGGTTGAGCTGTGGCCTGCTGTGGCGGCTGGGCCGGTTGCTGAGTCCTGTTGCGCTGTTTTTGGGCCGGTTGTGTGGCTGGCATGCCACCCCAGAGCATACTCTCCTTATGGTAGAGATCGGCGTAGAGTCGCCCACGCTGCATCAACTGCCCATGGTTGCCCCACTCGGTGATGCGCCCCTTCTCCATCACCATGATCAACGGCGTATTAAGAATGGGTGCTACGTGGGCCGAGAGCAGAATCAATGTGCGCCCACTGCCGATCTTCTCAAGGCGTGCCTTCAACGCCAGACCGCCATCCACATCCAGTCGTGAGAAAATTTCATCCAGAATGAGAATTTTCGGGTTGCGAATCAGGGCGCGGGCCAAGGCGATTTTTTTACGTTGCACCTCCGGCAGATTGGCCCCGCCATCCACTAGAACCGTCTCATAACAGAGCGGCATGGCCAGCACATCATCATGCAATCCCACCGTTTTGGCGGCCCACTCTACGCGGGCCATGTCCGCCTCCGGGAAAGGCTTGATGATGTTCTCCCGGATGGTTTCATCAAACAAAATGGTGCTTTCATTCACCATGGCCACGTTGTAGCGCAGCTTGTTCGGATCCATGGTGCGCACATCCTGGGCATCAATATTGACCGAGCCGGACTGCACTTGAAGCATCTTTTGCAGCAGGCGGGCGATGCTGGTTTTTCCGGCCCCTTGTCGCCCGACAATGGCCACGTGCTGGCGCGGTTTCAGAGTGAAGCTGAGGTTGTCCAGAGCGATGGTGCCATCCGGGTAGGCCAGGGTGACGTTGCGAAACTGTACGCCGCCGAGAAACTCCACCGTCAGCCGACCCTGACCGGTCTCTCCTTTGGTGTTTAGGATGGAGCCCAGTGATTGGATGGCGGTGTTGGTCTTCTCCAGGTCGGTCTCCAGCGTCACCAACTGCACCAGCGGCCCGGTGACCCGACCCGCCAGCATGGAGATGCCGATAATAACGCCGGCGCTCAGCTCTCCGGCAAAGACCAGGTTAACGCCCACCACGATCACGGCCACGGTCATCAGCGACTGGAGCGCCGAACCGATCTGGCTGGAGAGGGCGTTGATCTTGCCCAGTTGAAAGTTGGCGCTGATGTGTTGAAATACCGCCTCTTCCCAGCTTCTTTTTTGCTCCGGTTCAATGGCCAGGGACTTGATGGTTTCGATGCCGCTCACCGAGTTCATCATGATGGACTGTTTGCGGTTATCGGCCTCAATAGCTTGGCGCAAGCGGCTCTTCTGCATCCGGGCGGTGAGAATTACATTCAGGGAGATCAACGCTGAAAAGCCGATGACAATCAACGATAGCAGCGGACTGTAAAAGTAGAGAATCGGTACAAATATCAACAGTGCCGTGGAGTCCAGGGCAGCCCCGATAAAGCGACCACTGATCACCTGCCGCAGGGTAGAGGTCTGCTGCATGGTTTTGATGACGCCGCTCAGGCCCCGTTTTTGAAAAAACTCCAGAGGGAGATTCATCATGCGGTTAAAGGCATCCACATTGAGCCGCGCCTCCAGGCGGCTGGTGGTGAACAGGATGGTGTAATCCCGCAGGTACCCAAGTATGGCATTGAAAATATAGGCGATAATGACGCCAATGGAGATCACGTACAGGGTGTCGGTGGCCTGATAGTTGACCACCTTATCCAGCACCAGGATCATAAACACCGCCGGAACCACTGCAAACAGATTCAGCACAAAGGCGATGAGTACCAGCATGGCCATCAGCCCCTTTTGGCGCAGATAGGCCCCCAGCACCCAGGAGCTGGAGAAGGGCTGCTCCAGATCGGTCAGTTCATAGGCCCGCTTCAAAAGCAGAAGCGCACCACTCCAGAGCTTACTGAACGCGTGCTGCCCCACCTGCTGTACGCCCTGGTCGGGATGCATGGGATTCAGCACCATGACGGTGGGTTCCCCCTGACCGTCGGCAGGGGCGCTCTTGAAGCCGGTAAGAATCACATAGTGGCCGTTGTTGAGCGGGGCCACCACCGGAAAGGCCTTGCCCAAGGTCTGGATCTTTGGCCAGGTAAACGTCACAAGACGCGCCTTCAGGCCATGCTCACTGGCCATGCGTGTCATCAGCGTCTGGTCCGGTTCGTCGGACTCCCCCACGCGGTAGTCATGGCGAAGCCGTTCGACACCAATCTCAAGGCCGTGGTGGCGACCCACCAGCGCCAAACATTTGAGACCCGATTGCATATCCGTTAAGACTCGCTCTCCGTTGGTGTTATACGCTCACTATGGTTCGAAGAATCCACGGCGTTATCCAACTTTATCGGTTGATTGATCGATCTTATGAATCGAATTGTTGCTGATATTCGAAAAGCAGCCATATATCTTCGAATATATGATGTGGATAAGGGCGCTATACGAACAATCGTGGGTTAATTGGCATCGTTATATTAGATGTTTATCCTCATTATAGTAGTGGAACGCGATGCTTTGATGGGGGTTCAGGGCCGGGGGTGGTATTTGACATAATCGGCCCGTAACTTGCTTCCATAGAAAGGGATATGAAGAGATATATGAGGTGGGTCCAGCACCTCGTATAGGGGTTGAGTAAGGCGTATTGTTTGCTCAACATATTGAAATACAAAGTCGATAATAGAAGTGCGCCGGTCCAGCGGTGCCATGGGTCCAAGCCATGATGAGTCCACAATGGTTGCGTCGTTTTTGGTGTCTATTGGCCATGCTGTTTTTGTGGCCGACACCCGCCTTGAGCGGCCCTCACCAGGGTTTTTTTAGCGCGTTGCACATGGCTCTCAACCATAATGAGCAGGTGCGTGAGTCATGGGCACGCTATAAAGGGGCCGAAGAGGGGATTATTCAGACCCGTGCCGGGTTACTGCCCACCGTCACGCTGGACTCTACTGCCAGCTATACGGCTTCCAAGTGGGACGGGGGAGATAGCGACGCTCAACCCACAGCTGTGAAGATGTCACTTTCCAACACGCTGTTTGATATGGGTGTTTACGAGAAACTCAGCGCCTCTCACCTGTTGCCAACGGCGGCGGAACAAGATTTGATGAGTGCCATTCAGTCGGTCTTTTTTCAAGTGGCCCAGCAGACTAATAATCTACTGAAAAGCCGTGAGATGGCCCATTGGGCGCGAAAAAATCTACAGGTTACCGAGCAGCACGCCGCCGCCACCCGCACCCGTTTTACAGTGGGGGAGTTGACCCAAACCGATATGCGTCAGGCGGAAGCACGACTCGCCTCCACACGGGCCGCCCTGATCCATGCTGAAAACAGTGTGCGTATCCATGAGGCGGCCTTTCTGGAGCTGGTGGGCGCCCCGCCGCCGCTTCATCTGAGCTTGCCGCCGCTACCGAAGGGGTTGATTCAACAGGTGATGCTGTCGCCCCCTGAGAAGGGGTTAAAGCGCCCGGATCTGCATGCGGCGCAACTGCGTCTGGAGAGCGCTATCTCCAATGTGGATGTGCAGAAGGCGGGTCATCTACCGACCCTCTCGCTCAGCTCCAGTGCTGGTCGCACCTGGACCGCCTCCAGCTCCACCAGTCCCAGTGATGCGGCCACTGTAGGGCTTTCGTTGTCGGTACCTCTTTACCAAGGAGGCCGTACAGCGTCAAAAGTCCGGCAAGCGGTTTGGGGGCGGGATGAGAAGCGCTCTACCGTGGAGCGGCTGCGCAAACAGGTGGTGCGGGAGGTGCAGCAGGCGGTGTTGGATCTGCAAAGCGCCATGGCGGCCCAAAGCGCCCTGGCCTATTCTGAGCGGGCGGCCCGTGAGGCGATGCAGGGGGTGAATCGTGAGTTTCAAGTCGGCACCCGCAGCTCCATTGATCTATTGGGGGCGCAGGACCAGCTCTTCACCGCCCAGGAGGCGTTGGTCAACGGGCGTTATCGGATTCTTCTGGCCCAGTATCAACTGCTGAAGGCCAAAGGGCGTCTCTCCCTGGCCGATCCGGTCTTTAAGGTGTTGATGCGTCAGAACCATCCCAAGTACAGCGGTGGGGTTGCGCCGGATGCACGGGCCTATGCGCCCTATCTGGGCTTCCAAAATCAGCCGATTTTTGTGCCGTTGGATCAGCAGAAGGGGCAACCGCTGCCCATGGCGGCCACACCTCAAGGGGTTTCCGATCTCACCACGGCCACGACGGGCCCCATCTCTCCGGTTCCCGGCGTGGCACCAATGCCTAAACAGCCTCCCGGCCCGCCGGTTTCGTGGAAGAGCTTGCCACCGGCTCCAGATCCAGCCCGCGTGACGAAATCCCCCACGGTGCCTACCCGCCAGGGGAGTTGGAAGCCCGCAGCGTCGACTCAAGAGAAGAAGCCCTGGAAGCCCAAACTTCCCGTAAAAAAGGCCGGTTGGAAGCCCACCGTCTCCACAAGCCCGCTCCTCTCTCGTCCCCAGGTGACCATGTCGCCAAGAGCGGCCAATAGCACTGTGCCGCCAAATGTCACCCAGCCCACCATGGCCCCAAGACCGGTACGCATGGCTGCGCCGGCAAGCGCTTCTGGAGCCCAGTCGCCTCAGGTGTTTCTGGCTGGGTCGTTTGCCGATCCCGGCAATGCCAACAACATGATCGTGCGCCTGAAGCACAAAGGCTTGCCGGTGTTCCAGGAGCAAGCGATGATTCAGGGGCGTCCCTATCTGCGCGTGATGGTGGGACCGTTTACCAGACAGGACTCCCTCCAGGAGGCGCAGCGGCGTCTCTCGATGCTGCCCTTTATGCCCCGACCTTTGCGGGTGAAGGCGTATAAGCCCGCCTCCTGATGATGCCTGTCAGGTGGCCATGGAACGGCTGAGCCAGGAAGCACACTGTTCCGGGGCGGATGGAAAGTACCAGTGGACATAGGAGGCTCGGACCCGCTTGTGGCGCACGCCGGGGTCCCCCCGATCCAGTTGGAAAGCGGCAGGTAGTGAACACGGTTCCCTTTTGGAGTGGTGGAACTCATGGCCACGGGGTCCGCTCTGTTCTTGCCGGTAGCCCAGCCCCGCCAAGCGCGGCGTCATGCGTGTCTCCAGATCAAGAATGCCCGCCATGGGCCAGGTTTGACCCGCCTTATCGGTCAGGCTTCGGCCCAGAGCCATCATGCCGCCGCACTCCGCCAATAACGGACCATCCTGCTGTACAAATGTCGCCAGGGTTTCCCAGCTTTTTGATCTGAAGAGCGCCTTGCAGTGCAGCTCCGGATAGCCTCCCGGAAGCCATGCCGCCGTAGTTTCAGCCGGAAGGGGATCTCCTGCAATGGGCGAAAAAAAACGCACTTCGGCCCCTTGATGGGCCAGCCAATCCAGATTGGCCCGATAGATAAAACAGAAGGCCGCATCCCGTGCTACCGCAATGGTCTGGCCATCCAGCCGCTTTTGACCATCCGCCAGGGGATCCGGAAGAGGAGCCATGGGGGTGTCTGGCACCTTGGTGCGAATGGCCGTCAATAGATCATCCGGTTGCCAAACCAGCGCCTCCGCCAGATGGGCCATCTCCATCTCGCTCTTTCGATCACCGGGCAGAATCAACCCCAGGTGGCGCTCCTCCAGGGTCAGGGATTCATCTCGGGGCAGGGCGGCCAGCAACGGTGGAAGATGGCGGCTGGCCAGCGCCTCTTTGAGCATCTGCACATGCATGGCCCCACCTACCCGGTTGGCGATGACGCCGGCTATGCGAAATCCTTCGGCATAGCGCACAAATCCATCTACCAGCGGGGCAATGGAGCCGGCCATACCACGGGCCTCCACCACCAGCACCACCGGTAGATCCAGCACTTTGGCCAGGTCTGCCGTGGAGCCGGGGCCACCGATTCCGGATTTGCCGTCA
This sequence comes from Magnetococcales bacterium, assembly GCA_015233785.1. Classification (GTDB taxonomy): domain Bacteria; phylum Pseudomonadota; class Magnetococcia; order Magnetococcales; family JADFWT01; genus JADFWT01. Next base: position 26,249 of record JADFWT010000001.1, on the reverse strand, counting down.
TAGAGCCCCATTACCCCTTCGATAATGCCTAAAGCACCCGCCCGACGATGTTCAAAAAGCGGACGGCACGCCGGACGCCCCACCATAAAGGTATCCAGATTGATAGCGTCCCGCTCACAGGCGATGCGATGCCAGGCGGGATCGATGTAGTCCGGTCCGGCCTTAAAGGGGGCCACCTCCACGCCAACCCGGCGCAGCGCCGCCATCAGCGCCAGCGTGACGGTGGTTTTGCCCGAGCGAGAGTGGGCCGAAGCGACAATGAAACCGCGTGCCGTATCCATGATGCCGTGTTACCCTTTCGACCCTGTTGAAGCGCATGGGAAGCGGGACAGGGATGGCCCGTTTGTGCGCAGTGGGGTCCGATCCTAAAGCAGAACGGCTCCAACGTGAAGCACCCTTGCACCCTTCCTGATCAACCGACCGGAGAATGGCCTGTGCTGGAACATGGTGGAGATCTACGCGCCTATGCCCGCCGCTATGGGATTCCTCTGGAGAGATGGTTGGATCTCTCCACCGGCATCAATCCCGATGGCTGGCCGGTTCCGGCGTTGGATGCGGCCTGCTGGCAGCGTTTGCCGGAACTTGAAGATGGGCTGGAAGAGGCGGCGCGTGACTACTATGGGGTCACTTCGCTGCTTCCGGCGGCTGGATCCCAGGCGTTGATCCAGGCCCTGCCGCGTCTCTGGAACAAGCGGGGTACGGTGGGCGTGCTTTCACCGGCTTATGCCGAACATGAACAGGCTTGGCGCATGGCTGGACATACGGTGGTCCGGGTGGCCGATGAGGAGCTGACCGGGGCGTTGGAGCATCTCTCGGTATTGGTGGTGGTAAACCCCAATAATCCCACCGGGCGGGTGGTTCCAAGACGTCAGCTTCTGGCTTGGCGGGAGCTTCTGGCGGCGCGGGGTGGGCTGCTTTTAGTGGATGAGGCGTTCATGGATGTTGATCCGGCCCAGAGTTTGATGACCCATGTGGGGCGGCCGGGATTGGCGGTGTTGCGCTCACTGGGGAAGTTTTTTGGTTTGGCTGGCGCACGGGTAGGGTTTCTGATGGCGGAAGCGGCCTGGATGGAACAGGTGCAGCACTATCTTGGTCCTTGGAGTGTGCCGGGCCCATCACGCATGGTGGCGGCTGGCGCGTTGGCGGATCGTCGCTGGATTGAGCGCAGCCGGGTGGAGCTCAAGGAGCAGGGGCTGCGGCTACGGATGCTTATGAGTCAGTATGGATTGACCCCGGATGGCGGCACGGCGCTCTTTCAGTGGCGTCGGCTGGCCGATAGTGCCGCACTGCGTCACAGCTTGGCAGAGCATGGGGTGTTGATTCGGGCTTTTGAAGATCCTTCCAGTGTCCGTTTTGGACTGCCGGGGGGGGAGGGGGCCTGGCAACGTCTGGAGAGGGTGTTGTCGGAGATTCCAGATGGTGTGAAGCGCGCACTTTAGAGGAAAAGAGCGACCGCCACCCCAAAGCCGGGACAGCGGTCGCAGTAGAAATCACTTAGAAGAGTTTCTTCTTCATCCACTCGGCCAGCTCTTTGCCTTCGCTTCCCTGAATCGATCTCTCCTGCAAGATCAATCGCGCCGCCTGTCTGGTAACCACCGGCGACTTTTTCAAGAGCTCTTCAAGGGCTTTCTGACATAGCGCCTCCCCCTTTTTATCCACCCCATCATGGAGCTGTTTTTCCAGGGTGGTCAGTGCGGTGCTGAACTCTTGATGCCCTTTGTTCTCCAGAGTTTTACGCAGGGCTTGCAGATCCTCTACCAGCTTCAAGTTGAGCCCTTCAGTGCCGGTCAGCCCTACAGCCAGGGTCTCTCTAAGTTTGTCAAAGTGCAGATCCACCAGCTTGGAGGGGGTTTTCTTGGGACCGCCGTGGAGCCACTCTACCCTATGGCGTAGTTCCAGTTTGGCCCGCACCATCTTTTGGTTGAGCTGTACCCGCAGCTTCTCATCCTTGAATAGAATTTTGGCGCTGCTTTGACCACCCACCACCCGACCAAAGGCACTAAGAATATTTCTAACCGTATCTCGCGCATTTGGGGATGTGGTGGTGATCATGGTCATATCAAGGCCCTGCTGCTGCACCGTAAGGCCAATCTTAATATCCGGCTGGAGTTGGGCCACCACCTCGGGGAAATAGTGGATGATGGAGAGACCCGCTTGGTGGTGCTCTGGGGTAAAACGAACCTTGCGGGTGATTTGGGCTTCGTTGACGCCTTGGAGAGCCGCTTCTTTCTTCTCCTTGCCCTTCTGCCGCTCTTTTTGCGGTTTGGCAGGGGGGGCGTTTTTGAGTTGCTCCATAGCTTGCTGCATCTCTTTGAGTTCTTGATTCAGTCGTTGGTTTTCGGCTGAGCCCACCTTGATGACACCTTTCAGCTTCTCCAACTGCGCCTTGAGCCCCTTGTTGGCTTCCGCTTCCTGCTGAGCGTGGGCCATCTGAGCCTTTTTGGCTATTTTGCTGTTGGCATTCAGTTGCAGCCCTTGAACTTCGCTCTGTAATCCCTCGATGGTCTCTTTGAGCGTTTCGTGCTCACTTCTGGCGGTATCGAGGCGTTTCTGCTGAGCGTCAATGGTCTCTTGCAGCTTCCGTTTTTTGGCAGAACGCTTGTTGCTTTTTTCCTGGTTGGCCTGAAGCTTTTGGAACTTCTCACGCAGGGTTTGCGCCTCTTCTTGAACGGTGGTCATCAGCGCCTTGTTGCGTTCCACCTCTTGCTCTTTTTCCAGCAGACGCTCTTCCAAGGTTCGGGCCATCGCCTTGTGGGCTCTCTTCTCCTCTTTGAGTCGAGCTTCCAGGCTTTTTTCATGCGTCTTTTGTTGCTCTTTGAGGGCCTGAGATTGCTCGTTGATCTGTGCCTCCAGAGTGGCGGTTCTCTCTTGATCGGCTTCCAGCTGCTGCTGCAACTCTTGGATGGCCGCCTGTAGTTTGGCCTTTTTGGCCTGTCCCTTCAGGGCCTTTTTCGATAGGGCCTTATTCCCTTCCAGCTCGGCTTGCAGGTTGAGGCGGGCCAGATGCGCCTCTTCCAGACTCTCCTGGCTCTGGGTCAGCGCCTGCTGCAAGGTGCTGTTCTGTTGGGTGAGGGAATCGATCTCATTCTTGTCAACGCCTCGTTTCTCCTTGAGGCTCTCTTTGGACTCTCTCAGCTTCTCTTGACGCTTCTTCTCTTCGGCCATGCTGTTTTCATAGTCAAGCGCCATGGCTTCATGGGCCTTGCGCTCTTCAGCCACGCTGGTTTCGAAATCCTGGGCCATGGCTTCATGTGCCTTGCGCTCTCTGCCCAGCTTATTCTGTAGAGACTCGATTTTGGCGCGCAATTTCCCTTTTTTGGCGGCCCCTTTTCTGGCCTTCTCGGCGTCGGCTCTGGCAACTTCCAGATCGGTTTGCAGGTCCTGAATACAGCTTTGGGCCTCTTCAAGCGATGCGCGTAGTGTTTTGGTTTCGCTCCGGTTCTCCTCCAACGCATGGCCAAGATTTTTGGCTTCGTCTTTGGTCTCCTTCAGGGTGTTGCCGAGGGCTTTTGTCTCGCTCTGGGCCTCCTCCAGTGTGGTACCCAGCTTCTTGGATGCGCTATTAGCCTCCTGAACGGTCTGTAGCGCCTCGGCCAACTCCTTCTGGAGCTTCCGGTTGGCTTTGCTAAGAATCTTCAGCTCGCCCTTGTGGCCGCTCTGCTTCTCTTTTAGGGCATCTTTAGCCTGCTGTAATGAGGCCAGATGGGATCTCTCCTCGTTGAGGGCCTGCTCATACTCCAAAGCCATCTTCTGCTGCTCTTTTTTGGCTTCATCCAGCCGCCGCTCAAGCTCGCCGATGCGGGCCTCATGCTCTTGTTGAGAGTCGGCTTGGCGTTTTTTCTGCTTGGCGATCTGCGCCTGATGCTCCAGTTGGGTCTTGGCCAACTGCTTCTCAAGCCTGGCGATACCGGCTTTATGTTGCTGCTGAGCGTCGGTGAGTCGCGTCTTGATTTTTCCAATCTGGTCCTCATGTTCCTGCTGAATCTTGCGTTGTTGCTTCTCCAACTCATCCAGGTGGTCTTGATGCGTTTTACGCTGCTGCTCTTCCAGCTCATCGATATGGTTCTGATGCGCTTTGCGCTGCTGCTTCTCCATCTTGCCGATCTGGGCCTCATGAGCCTGCTGGATCTCGGCCTGTTGCTTCTTCAACTCGTCAATTTGGGCCTCATGTGCCTGTTGCTGGATCTTGGAGGCTTTTTTTCTGGCTTTGGTTATCTCCTTAAGACGTTGCTGTTCATCGGCCACCGCCATCTCCATTTCCAAGCGCAGCGCCTCGCAGGTTTTGCGCTCTTCTTCAAGCTGCTGTTCAGCACTCAGGAGGTCGGCCTTGAGTTGATTCTTTTTGAGGTGTTGCGCCTTGGCCTCTTCCGTCTCCAGCATGGCCTTGCGCAGCTCTTCCTGAAGTGCTTGAACCTCTTGACCGGCTGCATTCTGCCCGACGATGGCTGCCTTGAGTTTCTCCCGCAGCATCTCCTGCTCTTGGCGTTCAGCTTTCAGGGAGCCTTTGGAAGCTTGTAGTGCTGCCTGGAGCGCACTTATTTCGGCATGCAGGCGCTCCAGCTGTTCATGGTTGGCGGCTTCGCTCTTTTTCAGCTTCTGCTTGGCTTTCGCCTCTTGTTTGTCACTGCGGGTCTTCTGCTCATCGAGTGCTTGCTGAAGGGCTTCCAGAGCGCTGCGGCGTTTCTTGTTTTTGGTGCGCGTGACGGCCAGTTCGTTCTGAAGCGACTCAAGAAGTGCTTGCCGTTCATCACTTTTTCGCTTGGTCTTTTCCAACTTACGGCTGTATTCCTGCTGTTGCTCGGCAATCCGTATCTCTAATTCATCACGCTTGGATTCAGCCGTTGCCAGGGCCTTCTTGAGCAGTTCGTGTTTCTCTTGAAGACGCTCTTTGCGCTCCTGCTCCTTTTTGGTCCGCTTATCCACCAGCACCATCTCGGTGGCCATCGCTTCCTGGAGTGACCGGATGGTGGATTTCTGCTCCTTGGATTTGTTTTTCAGTTCCTGAAGCGTGGACTGCAACCGCTTTGTCTCTTCATGTTCGGTGCGGTTGGCCTCTTTGAGGGTCTTGATGGTAGCGCGATACTGTTTGATCTCTTCGGTGGCCTTGTCTGCACGCTTTATAGCCGCTTTGTCGGCACTTCGCAGAGCCTCTTGGGATGCCTCAAGCTGGGCCTGAACCTCTTTGCGCTGTTCGTGCTGCTCCTGAAGCGCTCGTTGGCTGGCTTCCAGTTCATCACGAAGCGCCTTTCGTTTCTCTTTCTGGGTATCGATGCGAGACTCCAAGCCCTGGATGCTCTCAAACTGTTGGGCATGAATCGCATCGGCCTCGTCCAGGCGTTTGGCCAGAGTATCGATTTTGGCCTCGCGTCGTTGAATCTTCTCTTGGGCCTTGCTGTCGCGTTTTTCCCATATTGCCGCCTCGGAGGCCAGCGTTTCTTGCAGCTTCCGGATCTCATTTTTCAGCTCTTTTCGCTTCGCCTTTTGACCGGACAGGGCGTCCTGGAGCTGTTGGCGATCATCTTGAGCTGCGAGCAGCTTGGACTGCTGCTCTTCCAGTCCCTTTTCCAACTGTTTGCGTGCTGCTTTGAGGTTTTTGTTGCGGCTCTCTTCGGCATCCAGAGCCTCTTGCAGGGACTGCAGGTTGGAACGAAGCTCACGCTTTTTACTTTTCTCGGCTTCCAGTCGTTCCTGGAGTAGTTTTCCGGTCGTTTTGAGCTTTTTGCGCCGATCTTCGTCGCTGTCTATCTGCTCCTGGAGTTCGGTGATTTGGTTACGCAGCGCCTTGCGTTTCTCCCGATTGGTCTCCCTGTTCTCCTTAAGAGATGTAATGGTGGCGTCCTGACGGCCCTTTTGCTCCTCGGCGTTGTCCAGTTTCTCTTGCAGTGCCTGAATGGTTTGGCGTAGTTCACGCTTTTTGCGCTTTTCGGCGTCAATATTCTCTTGCAGAGCGGAGATCACCGTCATATCGCGACTTAGTTGGCCCTTGTCCAGGTCCAGTTGATCGCTGAGATCCTCAATGGTCTCTTTCAGCACCTGCTTTTCAGCACGGTGCATGGAAGGTGATTTAGACGGTGAGGCATCAGAAGGTTGCGCAGAGGGAAGACGCTTGTGTGGATGGCTGCTGGCCTCAAGGGCGGCGTTGGCCTCCTTCAGCTCTTGAATTTCGGCTCTCAATTTTTTGCGCTCTGCCTGCCCTTTGGCGTAGTTCTCCTGTAGTACTTTTATGGTCGATTGATCACGCTTTTTGGCAGCTTGATCGTGTTGGCCAGGGTGGGCGGACACTCCGACACCGGCATCGGGTATGATGCCCGGACGACCTGGAGGCTGTTTGAGCATTTGGGTGTGCGCATTTTTCACCCCCTCCAGCTCCTGACGCAGTTTCTGAATCGTGTCCAGATGGCGTTCTGTCTGGCGACATAGATCGACGGCGTTGTTGATCAACGGCGAGATGTCGGCACCGGCATTGGAGGGTGGAAAATGGTCGACGAGTGTGTGCAGCTTTTTCTCCAGGAAGGCGGCTTCCTGGGCCTTTTGGGTCTCGGGGAGGTGGCCGAGCACAGCAGCTGTATAGATCGAGGCGATGCGTTTGATCTCTTCAGGATCTGCATCTGATTTGGTCTTCTTCACCTTTTCCCAGGTGCTCTCCTGCATCACCCACGGTTTAGGCTCTTCATTGGCTGCTTGGGCTCCACTGTGTCGTGAAGGATTATTGCCCAGATGATCGTTTTCGTTCCCCATGGTCTCTGCTCCCCTGTGCGTGCTGGCTGGATCCTCTGGGGCCGCCCCTTCGGATCGCTTTTTATTCTCGCCACAGTATGCCAGACCGTTCCATGAACCACCGCATATTTTTCGTTTGAATGCGCCAGGTAGTACTTAATGATGGTGTTGAACGGGGTGGAAATAATTGCCGCCCAGATTCATGGAGGCGGAGGAATAATCTGCCAGGTGCTGAGAATTGATCCGAGATAGTTTATGTAATGCACTGTTTATGTGTATAAAATTATTTGGCATGCCGATTGCTTTGAGGGGAGTTGTAAGAGGTGGACTTTGAAACGGGCACTTCTTGGCGACCACCGCCGGGTGGCGTATTGATTGATTAATATATTGGCTCCTGTCATTACGGAGCAGAACGCATCGGGGATCATAAGGGAGTAGGGCAGTCATGAACATTGATGGTATGGGCAGAGCAGCGGGTATGATGCGGCCAAACATGGGGCGCCCCCCATCGCCGGATCAGCTTATCGAGAAGCTGGATGCGGATGGCGATGGCGCCTTGAATGCCGATGAGGCACGTGGACCACTGGCCAAGCGATTCGAAAGGATGGATGGCAACGGCGACGGCAAGGTGAGCCGCGAAGAGTTGGAGCGTAGTTTTGCAGCGGTGCAGGCCAAGCTGGCCGAACGCATGGCCGAAGCGGATTCCAGTTTTCCCGGAAACCTTATGCGCCCCATTAGTCCTGAGCGGGAAGCGTCAATCATGGAGCTGCTCTCGGATCCCGATGGTGAAAGCGGTGGGGATTCCCTCAGTCTTAGTGCCTGATCCCTACTGGGAGAGGGTGGCCGCATCGGGTCCAGCCGGTGTGGGTGTAAAGCTTGTGTTACGTCGTCAATAAGGCGCAGAACGAGAGAATAAAAGAGCCCATCCAGGTCCAGGCTGGATGGGCTCTTTTATGTAGAATGGGGTACTGCGCGCAACCTAGAGTCCGGCAAACGGATCGGAGTTACTGTCGGCTTTTTTCTTGTCATCGCCAAGAATTTCATCCAGAAGCCCTTCATCACCGGTGGATCCACGGCTGGCAATCTCGTCGGCGGAGAGGTTGGCGACGGCGGCTTTGTGCTCGGCTTGGTTGGCGGCTTGGTTCATGGCGTCCAGGGCGATGCCCAGTTCATCAAAGCCCCCTTCCATATCGGCCAACTCTTTGGCCTCCCGCTCATTCATGCGCGCTTGCTCTTCGGCCAGCTTGGCTTGTTCCATGCGGGATTTGGCCTTTGAAAGCTGGCCGGTCATCTCGTTACGACGGGCTTTAACCTTGTCGTAGAGCGCCTGCACTTGGTCCAGAATGCCTTTGGCCTGGGCATCTTCCCGCTTTTCGCGCTCGATATTTTCGTGAATATTGTCCAGGGAGGCGCGCAGACGGCGCGCTTTCTCCAAGATAGAGCCATCTTCGGGGTTGCTTGCGTGGCGTTGCTTGAGAATCTGCATCGCCTCAAGGGTTTTCTTCTCTTTATTCTGCCAATCGGCGGTCTCTTTCAGATCTTTGTCGTAGGCCCGCTGTGCTTTTACCAAGCGACCACGCAGTTCCCCCAATTTTTTCTCCAGCATATCAATCTGTGCTTGGGAGGCGGCTTCGGGGTCGATCTTGGCCAGCGCTGTGGCGCCCGCTTTCAAACCCTCTTCCACTTTAGCCTTGCCGAAACTTCCCAAAAAACTGAAAAAACTCATGATCTTGGTCTCCTTAACTCGTTTAAGTCTATACCACGGTGATGAAGCTGATATCCACATCACGGCCCACATTGATCTCCACCCAAGCTCCTGGGCCGCTACGTACCGCAGAGATCAGCATATACTCACGCTCTTCCTCGTCGCACTGTCGGGCATAGAGCATGCTCTGATGTTTCTCCAGCACGGAGTGCTCTCCCCGAGGATCGCTATAGACCGTCTCCACCAATCTTTCCGGGGCGACCCGATAGGCCCCAGGAAGCCAGAGTCGGTCATAAAGTACACCGTCAATGGTCTGGAACTGATTGAGGCCGATGGATCCATCTTCGTCTGCCAGCCAGAAATCCCACTCTTCGGGGGTAGGGGGCTCTAGTTGATCAAAGCTTTGAAACAGTTTGATCTCATCTTGAATGATCTCACCGCTAAGATCGGTGAGGAATTGCAGCATATGCCCATTCTGTCCCAGGTAGAATCGGTGGCCTTTGTGGCCATGCTGCTCAAAGGCCCCATACGCTTCCACAATAACGTTGGTGCCCGGCGAGGTCACTGAGATCTTTCCCTCGGAGAGAATGAAGGGGGTCTCATCAAAGCTCACCAAGCCGCCGATGGTCAACCCTAGCGGCAGGTTGAGATCCATGCGAGGTCGATCGCTCTTGAATTGATCCTTAACCTTATCAGCAAGATGCTCTGCGCGGCTTTTCAGTACCGCGCTCATTATACGAAAGGACATATCTATTGCGCTCCTACAAATTGATCATTGGGCTTTCTGCCCGCATGGCGCGGTGAAAAATCCATACTATCGGCTCTGATGGCTCGATTTGGAGATGCGAGCTTTGAGTTGCGAGGCGGTAACGCCGGCAGCGGCAATCATGGCCTTCTCTGCGGCAGGGCCTTCGGATTTGATCCACTTGTCGGAGACCACCATAACGGCATCCACACACAGTGTCTCTACCGAGGAGTCAAACCAGCCGCGTTGCAGTTTGTCATAGCGCCCGCCGGGAATCTGACAGGCATCATAGATGGGTTGTCCCTCTCGATCTTCGGCGTTGACGAACCGGTCATCATCGAACGGGGCCAGCTTGATTCGATCTCCGAAGCGGTCGTTGATTTCCTGGAGAATGGGCGCGCTGAGTCCCACCACCATCAGCATAACCGCATTCTTATCCCTGGCCACCTTTTGGGCGGCTTTCAGATAGGGAAGGCGGGCGGTTTTGATCTGGCCATATTTGGCTTCGCCGCCAAATCCCAAGAAGGCCGGCTGCGCTGCATGGTGGGCCAGGTTGCTCCAGGAGCTTTTGACGCCTGACCCCTTGGGGCCAATGTAAAGGGTGTGTTTGTCCGGGTCCAGATCTTCGGCACCCTTGATGCCGCTTTTATCGTTGACCAGCAGCCAGAACGGCTCCTGATAGACGGTGAGTTGGTGGGGGCCAAAGTTGGCTTTGCTCTCTTTGCGCAGTGTGGCGTCAATCAGGTCGGCCTGGGCCAGCACAGCCTGATAGCGCTGTTTGAGAAATCCCTTGATATTGGCCTTGGAGCCGCCGGTGGTGTCGCACTTGATGGCCATACGTTGATGGGAGACCTGTTTCAGGCCAGCCACCCATTTTTTATCGCCCTCGCAAAAGAGCTGATAGAGTCCCCCACGGGTACCGCCGCCAAAGCGAACGGGTGCGCTTTTCTTGCCCGATGGGTCGGGGGCCAGGGCCGCCAACCAGGCGCTTACTTGATTTTTCTGCTGGGGTTCCAGCGTATCGAGGTCGTGCTGGCGGGCGGCTGCCGTGCTGGCTCCGCCGATGGCGGCCCCCCCCATGGCACCGGCCAGACGGGCCACAATCAACCCTTCCAGGACATCATCCAGATCCGGCAGCAGGTCCATTTTTTTGTGATGACGGTAGCCCGACCGATACGGATAGCCACTTGGGCTGCGTTGGCTGCGTTGGTCGTAGCGCGCCTGCTTCCGGCTGGCCTGATCCCATGGTCCAGGGCGGCTGGATTTGACGCCAGGAACCCCTTTGTAGGCGGCGCGGGCCTTGGCGGCTTTTTGGGCGCGGATCTTCTCTTCCCGCTCTTTCATGGCGGATGCGGCGCGGTTTCGGGACATGGCTTGCTCATAGCTGCTGGCCTTCCGTTGATTGACATGGCTCGGACGTTGGGGAGGGCCGGTGCTGGCTACAGCGCCAGCGCCAGGCTTGCCGTAGCCGGAGCTGCTGGTGCCTGTCGCGACCTTGGAGGTGGGTTTGCCGTAACCACCGCTCTGGCGGGTGCTGGTGGATGGTGTGGCCGCTTTGGGCTTTCCATAGCCGGACGATGAGGGCTTGCCGTATCCAGCGCTGGAGCTGGAGGGCTTTCCATAGCCGGACGATGAGGGCTTTCCATAGCTGGATGTGCTTTTTGTGGTTTGGCTGGGTTTTCCATAGCCCATGCTGCTGGGCTTGGCATAGCGGTTTCGGCTGCTGGTGGCTTTGGATCTGCTGGAAGAGCTGCGGCTGGAGCGCCCCCAAGAGCCTCGGCTGGAGCGCTTGGAGCTTTTATAGCGCTTGGATTTTGCATCGGCCAATCCAGCACGAAGCCCGAGCTGATCATCCAAGGGTTCTGACATGGGCAGTGTGCCGCCCATAAACAGAACGGTTACGGCGAACATCACCAGCCAACGTATTGTGCGTTGCATTTTTGTATCCCTTGTTGTGGATCATGCAGCATACGATCAAATATCGGAATCGTCTTTTCCCACCTACTTCCATATCAACAGAGCCCTGAGTTCGTCAATCGCCGTTGTTGAAACCAACGCACTCTAGCAGGGGATTAAACCGAGTGTGGGTTCCACGTAAAGGCCACGCTCTGCTTATGGAGTTGGAATAGGTAGTTATGGCAGGCTGTTATTTTTTCACGATTATCTGACGGTTTGCGCAGGGTGTGGGATGATATGTAATCGGATTGGTACATTGGGAACTTCTCCTGGATATTGGGGCGACTCAAAATTGCGCTTCATTGTTTGTTACATTGTAACCGGTGACTGTTTCAGATAGTGTGCATCCACTTATGGGGGCATTAAGACTCTCAATGACTTCTCATGGTTTAGGCTCGTGTTGCATCGTTGTCGGGTGCGTGGCGTGTGCTGTTGTTGGCCGTGTAGATGCTCTGTGTCGAAATGGGAACAATTGGTGTGCGTACAGCGTTCTTCATGATCTGCGATAGGCGGCGGGAGCTTATGAACTGGTCCCAGTTCAAAGAAAGGGCATCTTCAGGGGCAGAACGAGTGGAACGTGCGAATAATAATAAGTGGGGAACTGAAACCCATGGATGTGCCTGAGAAATTGCGACAAAAGCCGAGGTTGACCATTCATAAGCGGTTGCTCCTCTGGCTTACCTCTGTGTTGATCCTGACTGCGCTTCTAGGGGGCGCTGGCCTGTTGGCCATTCAGGAGATTCTTTCGGATCATCAACGGGCCTCTGACCTGTGGGCTGGTGTGGATGAGGTGGGGGATGGCCTGAACCAGGGGATCGCCCGGCTGCTGGCGCGGCAGATGGTTATCCAGCGCAGTGACTCGTTGGCAGAGATGAAGATCATTGAGCGTCGGGTCAGCCTGGAGGTGCCGCTTCACGAAGCGCTGCAAAAGCTGCGCACCATGGAGCAGGCCCCGGAAATGACCGGGTTGATCCGAGAGCTTGAGCTGGCGCTGGATGGCTTTTTGAAAAACGACTCTGCGCTGTTTGCATCGGTTTTTGCAGTCCGGCAGATGGATGATGATATGGCCCTTCTGATTCAGGCGTTGGATCGGGCCATTGCGGAGACCGCCCAGAGTTCCGAGGCGATTCGCGGCAAGGTTCGCTTGATGATCTCCCATGCCCAGCGTCAGCTACGTCAATTTTTGCGGGAGCAGCCCCAGGGGAAAGAGCAGGTACTGCGCCGTCAGGTGGCCTCTCTGATGTTTGGCAAGGATGCCAACATTCGCCGCAACAGTGTCGTGATCTCTTCCGGCGTTGCAGCCCTGGCTACGCTGAGTCGCGAGGTGTTGCTGGAGAGCGACCCGGATGCCTTGGCCGGTTTCAAGGCCAACATGGCCACTCATTATGAGCAGACCACACGTGATGCCATTCTTAATCTGGTGGTTCTAACCGCCGGCAGTCCAGAGCTTAAAGCCCATGTGGGAATGGTGAATACCCGTTTTAAAAAGGTGATGAATCTTTTGACGGGAGAGGGTGACGGATTGATCACCCTACGTCGCAGGCAGCTTCGCATGGAGGTGAAAAACAAGACGTTGCTTCGGGCCGGAAGCGTGGCGTCGGCACGGCTCCATGATGGTCTGAAGCAGCTCAACTTGCAGATTCAGAATTTTCAGGATCGTCAGCAGGCCAGCACCCGGAAGACCGCCTTTGCCGCCCGAACCATGGTGTTTGGGGTGGGGGGGCTGGTGGTGTTGGTGTTGGGGGTTGTGGGAATGACCATGACCCGGCGCATCGTGCATCCGTTACGTCAACTCACCGGCGCGTTGGTCGATATTGAGCGGCAGGGGAACTTCTCCAAGCGAATCGAGTTCTCCAGTAATGATGAGCTGGGGGATGCCATCCAGGCGCTAAACGCTCTTTTGGGCACCCTTCAGAGCGCGCAGACCCAGATTATAACCACCATGTCCGCAGCGGCCAACGGGGACTTCAGCCAGAAAATCACCATGGATCTCAAAGGAGATCTGGCGGTGATCAAGGAGAGCCTCAATCAGCAGATTCAGACGCTGGGCACCACCTCCGACTCCCGCAAGATCATTAACCGGCTGCTGGAGACCGCCCTGGAGCCCATGAGTCTGGAGCGGCAGTTGGAGGCCATTCTGGGGATCATTTTCTCTATTCCCTGGTTTGCCCTTCTACCCAAGGGGGCGATCTTCCTTGCGGACCCGGAGAGCGGCGAGTTGGTATTGCGGGCCCACCGTGGTTTTGATGACCATCTGCTTGCCTCTTGTTCGCGTCTTAAGCCGGACCAGTGTCTCTGCGGTAAGGCTTTTGCGGCCGAAAAGACCATCTTTGCGCCCCACATCGACCATGACCACGATATTCTGCCTCCCAACGCCAAGCCGCATGGTCACTATGTTGTACCTATTATGGCGCGTGGACACTGCTATGGGGTGATTAATCTCTATGTACCGGATGGCCACGCCTATAGCAGCGAGGAGGAGGCGTTTCTCATTGCGCTGGGACACACGATTGTCGGTTTGGTGGAGCGTCGTAAAATTGAGAAGCGGCTCAAGGTGCAAGCTGAGATCGACACCCTCACCGGGTTGCCGAACCGGGCGCTCTTTCAGCAGACCCTGGGCAGCCGTATCGCCTACGCCAAGCGCACCCATCAGGAAGTGGTGTTGATGTTTCTCGACCTGGACCGCTTTAAGGTGGTCAACGACACCATGGGACATGAAGCGGGGGATGAGCTTCTTCGGGAAGCGGCTGATCGAATTGGTCATTGCGTGCGTGAATACGATACCGTATCGCGTCTGGGTGGAGACGAATTTACCGTCATCCTGCCGCAAATCACCCACCTCTGTTATGCCGAATTTGTCGCCCGACGCATCATCGAAGAGTTGGAGCGACCCTTTCAACTAAAGCAGGGGGAGGTGACGGTCTCCACCAGCATCGGTATTACCATCTATCCCAATGATGCCGACCATGCGGATGAGTTGCTGAAGCATGCTGATTCCGCCATGTATCACGCCAAGGATTCAGGGCGGGGCACCTTCCACTTTTATACCGCCGCCATGCAGGAGAAGGCTTTGGCGCGTGTCCATCTGGAGAAGGCGTTGAGAGAGGCTGTGCAGCAAGAGCAGTTTACGCTTTTCTACCAGCCGAAGTTGGATCTGGAGGACCACAGCTATCGGGGAATGGAGGCGCTGATTCGCTGGTTTAAATCGGATGGATCCATGGTCTCCCCGGCGGACTTTATCCCACTGGCCGAGGAGACCGGGCTGATTGTTCCGATTGGTGAATGGGTGTTGAAGAGCGCCTGTATGGAGAATCGTCGTCTGATCAAGCAGGGGTTTGGGCCATTGAGGGTGGCGGTGAATCTGTCGGCCCGCCAATTCCTCCGGCCAGAGGCGTTGATCGCCTCAGTGCAGGCCGCTCTGACCGCTGCCGAGCTCTCTCCAGAGCATCTGGAGCTGGAGATCACCGAAAGCATGGTGATGGAGGATCCTGGGCGTGCCATTGAAACGATGAATCGTATCAATGAAATGGGCATTCAGATCTCGATTGACGACTTCGGCACCGGCCACTCCTCATTTGGATCGTTGAGGACGTTCCCCATCTCCACCTTGAAGATTGATCAATCCTTTATTCGTGATTTGCAGGAGGGCAACGATGCAGCGGCCATCGCAGCCGGGATTATCTCCATGGCCAAGGAGCTGAAGCTCAAGGTGGTGGCCGAAGGGGTGGAGGAGGCGGAGCAGTTGGCGTTTCTCAAGCGTCAGGGGTGTGATATTGCCCAGGGTTACCATATGAGCCGTCCGCTGCCTGCGGATGAGTTCGAGGCGTTTCTGGGCGAACAGACTAGCGGCTGAAGATCTCCTTGAGAAAACCGAGCATACCGGACCAGGAGAGCTGATCAGCCCGGCGGTGATAACCCAGTCCAGGCATGTTGAGTGCGTCCGAGTCGGGGTTGGTAAAGCTATGGCGGGCTCCGCCAAAGGTCACCATGCGCCAATCGGCTTCGGCCTTCTCCAGGGCGCTGGTGAAAGAGAGGATGCGCCGACGCGGGACAAACTTGTCGGCATGGCCGTGATAGACCAGTACGCTGGGCTTAACGGCACCCGGTTTGGGGCTGTCGAGGACCGGTAGCGAGCCGTGGAAGCTCACTACGCCATCCAGATCGGTCTTGGGGTCATAGGCCAGTTGCATCACCGTAGCCCCGCCGAAACAGTAGCCGATGGCCGCGATATGGTGGGGGTCGACGCGGGGGTGGTTACGTAGTTGCTCAAGTCCTGCCAAGGCGCGTTGACGCCACATCGACACGTTTTTAGTGATCTGTCTCATCCAGGCTTTGGCGGTGGCACCATGTTTGGTGTTTTGCGCTTTGCCATACATATCGATCGCCATGGCCACATAACCGGCTTTGGCCAGCATGCGGGCACGTTTGCGGGCGTAGTCGTTGATACCCCACCATTCATGGACCACCAGGACACCGGGGCGTTTGCCCTTGATTTTGTCATTCCAGGCCAGATAGCCCTTCAGCTCTACGGTGCCATCCTGATAGGTCACGGTCTGGCTCTGCACCGCACTCCACGATTGATGTGGAGATGCGACGCACAGCAGTGAAAAAAACAGTACACCCAACAATCGTTTCATGGCTCATCCTCCCAGTTGCGAAAAGATACCACACGCTCTTGCGGTGAGATAGCCGTCTTCTATCTGGCATGCTCTTTGCTTGTTCCATATGTAAATTGTCCATTGCGACAAAAATCCGACAGCCGCGCAAGCGGTATACTGATTGATTCAAATAGCCAGGAGGTCCAGAGATGTCCCAATTACAAGAAGCCCATTCCGAGCCTGCCGAAGTTGGTGGAGTTTCCGGTGAGTATCTCCAATCCTACATTGAGCGCATTGAGCGTCTTGAAGAGGAGAAGACGGAGCTGGCATCCGACATTCGCGAAGTGTTCGCCGAAGCCAAAGGCACCGGATTTGATCCGAAAATCATGCGTGAACTTCTCAAGATTCGCAAAATGGAACAGCACGAACTGGATGAGAAGGAGAGCATGTTGCATCTCTATCGCCAAGCTATCGGCATGCACTGATCGCATGTCGAACCGTTTGCTGTGAGGAACCCGCCGCTCCCGAAGGGTTTCTCCGCATCGCCCCGCCGTCCTTCTCCGGCGGGGCGTCTTTGTTTGTGGGGGTGTGCCCTGGGGTGGATCAGGGCTTTGTGGCGTAGGCGATGAGGGTATCGCTGCGATCCATTCCCATCAGCATCTCTCCGTAGGCGCTACAGAGTGCCGGCGTATCCAGCTCCGCCCATGCTTCATGCCCGCCGGGTTTTCCTTTGGCCAGCCAGTGCAGATGGTTGGAGAGCGGATAACGCTGAAATCCCCGAATACTCACCGCTTCAAATCCTGCTGCATGTAAAAATGTTTCCAGACTCGACCGGGTATGCAGAATCAGATGTTCGCTCCAGAAGGTGAACTTTTTGAATGGCTCCAGGTGGAGAAAATCCATCAGAAAATCCCTGGCATGGGGCACCTCGACAATGATTTTCCCACCGCTTTTAAGGCGGTCGTGGAGTTGCCGCAGGGTGGTGAGGGGGTCGGTCAGGTGCTCCATGACATGGAACAGGGTGACGATGTCAAATAGTCGCCCCGGCGCCATCTGCTCCACGGATTCAAATGCCGTATATCCGTGCTCAATCAGTGCCTGACGCGCTTCGCGTTGCAGTTCAACGGCCACCGCCTCTCTGGCGATCTCATTCAGCCGAACCAGGAGTCCACCGGCTCCGGTGCCGAAATCGAGCCAGCTTCGGTTGGCGATAAGATCCTGAAACTGCTCTGCTCGGCGCACGGCATCGGTGTGTCCCACCCGAACCGCGCCCCGCCAATCATCCGCATCCCAGTAGGCCATACCATCTTTCTCTACATAGTGGCTGGGATCCATATGCGCAAAGTCGGAAAGAAAGATCACCCCGGACTTGGCGCAGCGCAGCACGGCGATATCCTCCCGGTCCCGCACCTGAGGATAGAACGGCTCCACATGTTCCGGGTGGATGACGCCAAGGGAGACCAGGCTTTTCCAGAGTGGTGAAGCGTGGAGTGACGACGGGTTGACGGCGGATGGTTGTGGCATGTTGGCTCCATGGCAGAACCGCGTTGGGGGGGGTGGAGGACTCTATGACCCGACTAAACTTCTCCCAGGTTGGCGGCCCTGTGTGAAAGCTGGCCGCCAAGCTGGAGATGGCGCTGTAGGGATTATGGAAAGCGCCAGTTGTTGGTGCCCCCTTTGCGCCCTTTAAACAGCAGTAGGGCCGTCATGATCAGGGCGGTAAGCGATACCACCAGGAAGATGTACACCCGCAGATCGATCATCTTCATCTGCACCTCCATGCGGTCGATCTCGGCCACCATGATCCACTTTAGTCCGGGAACGTCCACCGGGCCGTAAGAGGAGTAGGTGCGGCTCCGTGTTACGTCGAGATTCTCCATCAGGCCGCTTTCACCGGCGATGGCTTTTTTGGCGGGAGTTGTGTCCACGCCGTTTTTCTCCACACTCCCCTCCAGGGAGGCTTTCACAGAGCGGAGCTTTGGTTGCAGTCGACTATCGGAGCGCATCTTTTTGTCAGACCCCAGCAGGAAGGTCTCCCCGGTATTTCCCAGCCCGACTTTTTGCTGCATGAGAGCGTTTAGGCGTGCGTAGGGTAGCTGAATGGCCAGGGTGCCGACGCGCTGTTTCTGCTGGTAGATGGGTGCGGCGATAAAGAGGGCTGGCTGGCCCTTGGCCTGCGCAAAAAGGCTGACCTCTTCGACGTAGTGGCGCTGATCGGAAGCGCTCTGTTCGATCCGCTGATAGAGACGGCCAAGTCCGCTCTGTTGCAGCGGCCCGCTCTGTAGGCTTCGACCTTGGATGACCATGGATCGTGCGCTGTCTATCACCACGCCTTCACGGTTGATAAGAAACAGATCCTCAATCCCGGTAGCGTTTTGGAAATCCGAAAGCCACGTATCGTGGCCGCTGCGTTGGCCGTTCAAGGCTTCCATCACGCGGGGCGAGGTGCCGAGTAGATCAAGAAGACGGAAGTGGTCGTTGAAGAACCCTTTGACCTGTTCGGTGCGAATGAGGCGGATGGTTTCCAAATTCTGGAAGGCCTCTTTGGTAATGGCCTGTTCCGAAGCGCCGGCCTGAAATTTGGAGGCGATGGCCAGAGGGCCGATAAACAGGAAGAAAATGGCGATTTTTTTGATGAGAGGCATGGCGGAACGCAACCCATTTAGATAGAGAAGAAGAATTCGGCAAAGAAGGGAAAACTATCGACCTGAAAGTACTGGCGAACGCTGCTCAGATCGTTATGCATGGCGATATGGTAGTCGCCGCCGAAGATCACTTCGGGGGGGGTGAGGTTGATATCCTCGTACTCTGACGAAAGGCGTGTTTGGATGCCGCCCGCCAGCAGATTGGCCAGCTCGCCACAGGCATCGATCATCTCCGTCTCAACGTGAGAGAAGCTCTCCTGGGCCAATGCACCGGCCAGAGTAAAGGCAGCATCATAGGGCATGGAGAGATGTACGCCCCCCTTGATAACGCCGTTGAAGGCTACGGTAGCGGTGATATTGGCCAGTGGCGGATCGTAGGGATCAACGCTGTTCTGTTGGACCTCTTTTCCGGGGATGACCAGCAGCCGCAGAAAGGAGGTGGAGATCTCATCCATCGCTTCGCACAGATACTTGCCGACGATCCCCTTCAGGAGGCGCTCTTCTATACGTTCGACGGTGATGCCCGGCTTACGGTTGACCTCTTGCAGGATCTGAGTAGGGGCCGTGCTGTGATTGATCAGCATGAACTTGAAGGTTTCGTAGCTGTCCAGATCGATGCCCAGAAGCGCAGCGCCCAGAAAGCGCGCCTCTTTACGAATCAGGCGGCACTGAAGATCGATAATGAAGGTGTCGTCATCACCGGCCGGAAAGAAGATTTTCAGGGTAAAATAGGACTCCAGCGGAAAGCCCACGGCCCACTCAAGGTGGACATCCGGCAGTTTGAGTTTAACGCCGGAGAAGCTTATGGTTTCAGTCAGGACTTCGATCCGTTCCCCTTCGGGCGTGGTGATCTCCGCCTTCAGGTGAATGGGGACTCGGGTTTTTTTGCGCTGTTCCACACTCATGGTGTATGTATCGTCGCGGTGTTGGAGGTGAGATCGGGGTGGTTGATTTCAATACAGCAAATCAGATCATTATGCCGGAATGCCAATGCGTTGGCGAGATTGAATAGTAACGCATTCCGGGTTGTCAGGAAAGAGTTGCAGAGGATTGGCGGGAGTGGTGGTCATGGCGCAAGATACGATGGGTCGTTCGGACGAGCAGCAGATGACGTTGGCGGAGGCGTATGCCCAGGCGGCGGATCATTTGGAGGGGGCGCGCTATGGGGAGGTGGCATCGATCTGTGGGTCGATTCTGGAGGCGGTTCCCGGCCATCCTGATACTCATAATCTATTGGGCATCATGGCGCAGCGACAGGGTCGTCATGCCCAGGCCGAGGCTCAATTTCGTCAAGCGCTGCAAGGGGCTGAGGAGGTGGCGGCGTTGCATTTCAACCTGGGGTTGTCTCTGGGGCAGTTGGGGCGCATGGCGTCAGCGATTCAGGCCATGGAGCGGGCGCTGGAGCTGGAACCCGACAGTGTGCCGATCTCTCAGCAACTGGCCGCTTTCAGAGAGGCCTGGACGGGCGAGGGGGCGGTGGCCGTGACATCGGCCTCACCAGGCTCGGTGGAGGCGCAGTTTGAAGAAGGAATCCGGCATCATCAACAGGGTCAATTGGAGGCCGCCATTCAGTGCTATGAGCAGGTGTTGCAGCAGCAGCCGACCTATCTGGATGCACTGAATAATCTAGGAGCGGCTCTGGTGGCGGCGGGGCGTCTGGAGGATGCTCTGGAGCGATTTCGGCAGGCGTTGGCCATTCAGCCCCACTATCCGGAGGTGCATAACAACATCGGCGTGGTGGAGCGTCAGCGTGGGGCGTTGGAGGCTGCGTTGGCCAGTCATCAGGCGGCTATTGAGCAGCGACCTGAGTACGCCGAGGGGTATCAGAATCTCGGACTGGTGCAGCGGGATATGGGGGCGTATGAGGCGGCTTTGGCCAGCCATCGTCAAGCAAGTGCATTGAAGCCCGGTTATGCGGATGCCCACATTGGCATCGGTTCGGTGCTGCGGGATATGGGGCGGCGGGAGGAGGCGGAAACCAGTTATCGAACCGCCTTGAGGCTCCACCCTGAGCATGCGGAAGGGTACAACCATTTGGGGGCGTTACTACGAGAGCAGGGGCATCTGGAAGAGGCTTTGACGCAGCTTGATCAGGCGCTCAGGCTCCAACCCGACATGATAGAGGCGCTGGATAATCGAGCTTTGGCTCTGTTCGATCTGGGACGTATGGAGGAGGCGAGGGGGGTGTTGGAGAAGGCGTTGCTCCAGCAGCCGGATCGTTATGATGTGGTCGCTCATCTTGGGGTGGTGTTGCGGGAGCTTGGCGAGCGCCGCAAGGCCATGGATGTGATGCGTCATGTATTGATTCTTAAGCCGGATTATGCACCGGCTCATAGCCATATGGGGCTGTTTCTAGCCGATGAGGGGCGTACCGAAGAGGCGTTGCAGAGTTACCGGCAGGCTTTGGCGTTGGCACCTGATGCGGCATTGCGTTTCAAGATTGCTCTCACGCAACTACCGATTCACCGCAGCCAGGCGGAGATCGACCAGTTGCGAGAGGGTGTTATGGCACAGTTGGCGGCCATCTGTCGCGGCGCTGAGCGGCTGGATGATCCTTGTCAGTTGGTGGGGCAGACCAGTTTTCTATTTGCCTACCATGCCCACAATGATCGTTTGTTGCAGGAGAAGATTGCCGAGGCCTATCTTACGGTCACCCCCTCTCTGGCGTGGCGCTCACCCCATCTGGATAGGCACCGCCCTTCAGGTGGACGGCTGAAGCTGGGGATATTTTCGGCTTATCTGCATGATAATCATACCATTGGCCATCTCAATGAGGGGTTGATCCGGGGCTTGGGTCGGGACCGTTTTGAGGTGGTTCTATTTCGCCCTCAGGCCGGTGCCGGAAAGCCCACCGACAAGTTGGATGGATGGGCGGATCGGGTGGTGACGGTTCCCGGGCGTCTGGCGCGGGCTCGTGAGGTGATTGCAGAGCAGGCGTTGGATATTCTGTACTATCCCGATATCGGTATGGATCCACTCAGCTATTTTTGTGCCTTTGCCCGATTGGCACCGGTTCAGTGTCTCACCTGGGGCCATCCGGTTACCACGGGGATTCCCAATATGGATCTCTTCATCAGCTCCAGCTTGATGGAGGGGCCGGGGGCCGAGTCGCACTATAGCGAGCGTCTTCATCTATTGAGCCGTATGCCCACCTGCATTGCACGTCCCGAAGCACCATTGGGGTCGAAGGGGCGCGCCCATTTCAAGTTGCCCGAGAGCGGTCGTCTCTATCTCTGTCCCCAGGCGCTATTCAAACTGCATCCCGATTTTGATGCGGCGCTTAAGGGTATTCTACAGGCGGATCCCCAGGGGTGGGTGGTGTTTATCGACGGCAGTCATCGCCACTGGAGCGATCTTCTCAAGGAGCGGTTGCAGGGGGCGTTGGGTACCTTGAGTGAGCGGGTCCACTTTACCCCGCGCATGGGAGGGAACGACTTTTTGCGGCTGTTAAGTCTAGCGGATGTAATTTTGGATCCTTTTCACTTCAGCGGCGGCAAAACCAGCTACGAGGCTCTGGCTTTCGGCGCGCCTATTGTCACGCGGCCGGGAGAGACCATGCGTGCCCGGGTAACGCTGGGCTACTACCGGTTGATGGGGATGGAAGATCTGGTGGCGGCGGATCTGGATGGGTATGTCGAACTGGCCACTCGGCTGGGAATGGAGCCCGAATTTCGTCAGGCGATGGTAGATAAAATTGAGGCGCTGGCCCCCAAATTATTTGATGATCGAGAGGCGGTTCGGGAGATGGGAGCCTGTTTCGAGGGGGCTTTTGAAGCCTATCGAGCAGGTCTGGCATCGTAGGCGATTTGGTCACAGCTTGGAGACGGTGCTGCCTGAGTAGCTGAACCGTTTGCGAATCATCCGATAGTGTGACCCTTTGTCGAGGCCGATCACCTGGCCGCAGCGGCAGGCGATATGGCCCTCTTGTTCCACCGCCTCATAGATGCGGTCCATGCGTGCTTTGTGGCAGCGATGCACTTCGCCCTTACCGAGTTTCTGGTATTTCCATAGCTTGCGCTTGCAGCCTGCGCATTTGATCATCAGCATGATCTCTTCCTTTTGGTAACTATCAAAGGTCCAGCTCCTTGGTCAGATCACGCAGATAGCGGGAGAGCACGGCGACCCGTTTATGCGCCAGACGTTTTCCGGGGGGGGTTAGCATCGCCTCCGGCAGGCGCATAAGTTTGGTTTTAAAGTGGTCCAAAGCGTAGCGTTTGTCGTCCGGCTGGCGATGGCGTGCAAAGGGGTCCGTAGGGTGAAACAGCCCAGCGCCCATTTGGCCGGAGACGTGGAAGGTGCGGGCCAATCCCACCATACCCAGAGCATCGAGCTTGTCGGCATCACTGAGAATCTGCGCCTCCAGGGAGCGGGGCTGCTCACCGCCGGAGAAGCTATGGGCGCGAATGGCGTGTTCGACTGCCGGCAGTTGTCCTTTGGGAAAGCCCAGCTTTCTAAGGTAGGTACTGGCCTTCTGGGCGGAACGTGCGGCGGACTCCTTGCTGCGTGGATCCTGCTTTGGAATCTGTACCAGATCGTGCAGAAAGGCGGCGGCCATGAGCACCACAGGGTTGATCTGATCGCGTTGGGGATGGTCCATGGCCAGCTCACGGCAGTGGTGCCATACTCGGCGGTAGTGGCCGGCATCGTGGGCCCCATCCTGCCCCTTGCGCTGAGCCATATCGTTCGAGAGGCGTTCGTGCCACTGTTTGAGCGCTTCGGCCATCTGTTGCGGCGTTTGCTGTTTGGGTTCGGTTATCTGTTTACGGTTCCAGAACATATATGCTCCCCATTAAGCATCACTATCCGTTGCTATATCGTCTAAGGTGGACGCATCGTGACGGGCCGGATAGTGGCCTCGTGCCGTCAGTCCGCCATCCAGGGTGTGAATCTGCCCGGTAATCCAGGCTGACTGACTGGAGAGTAGAAACAGCGCCAGATGCGCCACATCCTCCACGGCTCCATAGCGCCCCATGGGCAGATGGCCTTGCCACGTTTTGCGGGTGCTCTCCAGCCGCTGACGGTTGCGGGAGACCACCGTTACGCCGGGTGCAATAACATTGACCCGAATGCCCCATTCGGCCCACTCAATGGCCTGGGCCTGAGCCAATCGATTGAGACCGGCCTTGGTAGCGGCATAGAGGCCAAAGCGCTCTGAAGTGACCGTGCCATGAATACTGCTGATGTGCAGCACCATTCCTGGATTATCGGCTGTTCGTCGCGCCTTGGCAAAGTGGTTGCTCAATATAAAGGGGGCATCCAAGTTGATGGCCATAGTTTCTCGCCAGAGGGCGGTTGGGCTCTTAAGAAGGTGCTTCTTAGGGACAATGCCGGCATTATTAACCAGCATATCCAGGCCGCCGAAGGCCTGTTCCGCCTTTTGATAAAAGGGCGTCAGGGCGGTTTCATCCCGAAAATCGCAGCGCAGCGTCACTGCCTCGGTGCCGTTCTGGCGGATTGGCTCCAGGTGCTGGGCCATCTTACGGTCGTTCTGATGGTAGTGCAGCACCAGCCGCGCCCCGCATGCGGCCAATGCGGTGGCGATTCCGGCCCCAATGCCTCTGGAGGCCCCGGTGATCAGAATACGTTTTCCAGTCAGATCCTTGTACATGGCGTTGCTCCAGATATCCTCTTTAAGCGGCGATGGTCCACCGTTCTCATCTGCCATCATAGGGCATTCGTAAAATCGAACCCAAGGTCTGCCTTCCCTCTTGGAGTGGATGGTCGCATAATTACGCTTGCCGCATGCCGTGGTAAAAGGCAGAATAGATAGATTTTCCAGATGGCTTTAGTGGCTGTCATGATAGAGAAGATCAACCAAGGGCAGGCCCTACCATGGATCATGGGATGAGGTCTCCTGCCGAGGTTACGGCGACAAGGAGCTTGCATGAGTCAGGCCTATGACCGCATGGATCCTTCGTTCATGAAGGAGTTTGACACCAATCCGTTGGGGCTCATTGAGGAGTATGCCATTGAGCAGGATCTCTCCTCCGAGCGGACCAATGAGAATGAACTCTGGATCGAGCTGCCAAGCCAGTGGGGTAATCACCGCCTTTGGGTGACCTATCACGAGGTTTCCGGCCTCTTACAATACAACTGCTATATCAACCTGAAGATTCCAAACAATTTTCTACAGCGGATTGCTGAGTTGATTTTGATGATCAACGGGCGGGTGTGGTTGGGCCATTTTGAGGTGTGGATGGAGGAGTTGGCCCCTGTATTTCGTGTGGTTGCGCCCCTGCGCGGCTCCACCTTGGCAGAGGAGCAGATTGAGGATACCTTCATGGCTATCGGTCAGGAGATTGATCGTTACTACACGGCATTTCAGTGGGTCATCTGGGGTGGAAAAAGCCCTGCCGAGGCCATCGCAGCCTCCATGATTGATACCGAAGGGGAGGCGTGACCTCTAAAAGGGGTTGACGGCACCGGCAATCGGCGCTAGTTTTCCATGCACAGGACATGCGGGCGGTTAGCTCAGGGGGAGAGCACTACCTTGACACGGTAGGGGTCATAGGTTCAAATCCTATACTGCCCACCATTATTTTAGCAAATAAAGCAACAATTTAGCCGAATGTCAGGTCGCTCTAATATTCGGCTTTTTTGTGCCCGTTGCCAGATATTGCCAACTTTTGCACGGCAATAGCTGAAAAGCCGGGGCTTCAAGCCGCTTGTTGACTGGGTTCTTGGGGAACCGCGAAAAATGGTTTTTCCAAGCTCGTTGCCAGATATTGCCAAATCCTTTTGACAATTTCCGCCGCTGTACCCTCTCATGACGCGATCATTGATGGGTCTCTTCGACCCCTGAAAATATTCCCATTCATAGCCGTTGCCAGATATTGCCAAATTCAAGCCCGCCTTCATCCGTGAATCTGGGTGATTTTGGCAGCTTGTAACTTGGCATCGTCGGTTGCCTGAACATAGTGCAGATTCGTCACACGGGTTCCGGCAGCATGTCCCAACATCGCCTGGAGCACCCTCTCGGGTGTTCCGTTTTCGGCTTGGCGAGTGGCAAAGGCTTTCCGCAATACGTGCGGTGTGATCCTCATGGGTTCGCCATTTCTGGTGATTCCGGCACGAACTATCGCCGCAGCAAGAGACTTCCGTACATTGTCTCTCGGCTTATTGGGATCTGACTTGGAGGGAAAAACATACCGCCCTCGCTTTGGCAATGCCCGAAGTGCATCCAGTAGGGTATTGCCAATGGGTACTTGCCGCTGAGATTGACGGGTTTTCGGCGTCCAGCCATCCTTGGATTTGAACTCTACCCGGCTGTTCTCTTCGTCGATGCAGTCCCATGTCAGGTTAAAGGCTTCACCGGAGCGACAACCGGTTTCGGCGATGAACCATACAACGGCCTTTGAAGATCTGGGTAGATGATCCAGCAGCATACTGATCTCTTCAGGGGTCGGAATATCGGTTCCCGGTGGTGCCTCTGGAATGGGCTCCACCGGTGGCACATGTTCCAACATCTCTTCCTGTTTGCCCCAGTTCATAATCTTGATGAAAGTTCGAACATCAGAATTGACGGTCGCCGGACTGATGGTCTTTGCCGGTGATCCGTCTTGAGGCTTACCATTCTTGTATTTCCTCTTCTGGTTCAGCCTCTTTTCCTGAAATTGTTCGACTTCCCTTTTACGTAAGCGCCACGTGAAGCGCGTCACTGTACAGGCTTGACCTTTGGCAACATATCCGGAGTGAGACGCCAGGGTAGCAATACCTCGAAGTCATCGACGTTGCTGGATGATGGAATGCACTCGAACACATGGCGCAGGTATGTGAACGGTTCCAAGCCATTCGCTTTGGAGGTTTGTAAGCGCCACGTGAAGCGCGTCACTGTACAGGCTTGACCTTTGGCAACATATCCGGAGTGAGACGCCAGGGTAGCA
>JADFWT010000019.1 GCA_015233785.1 Magnetococcales bacterium | reverse complement strand
GTGATCAGCAGAGGCCGGAGCTGTTTGCGCTGGCCATCAAAAAGCCGGAGCTTCTTTATCACGCCGTAGAAGAGGCCCCCGAGCGCCTGGGGCCGGATGGCGAGACGCTTAAAGCATTGGATAAGGGGGCTGTGGAAGCTGCTCTGAGGCGGCTTAAGGCTCAAGGTGTTGAGTCTCTGGCGGTGGTGTTTTTGCACGCATGGCGCAATCCCGCCCATGAGCTTTCGGCCCGTCGCATCGCGCAGCGGATTGGCTTTAAGCACATTTCGGTTTCTCACCAGACCCTCTCCATTATCCAGGTGGTTGGGCGTGGCCGTACCACGCTGGTGGATGCCTATCTGACGCCGGTTCTACACCAATATGCCCAGCAGGTCAGGCGCTGGACAGGGGCTATTCCACTGCATTTTATGAGCAGTTCGGGAAGCTTATTGGCCCCCCAGGGTTTTACCGGCAAAGATGCCATTTTATCCGGGCCGGCTGGTGGTGTTTTGGGGGCGGCTGGAACGGCTGCGGCAACCGGTGAGGCTCAGGTCATCGGCTTCGATATGGGCGGCACCTCCACCGATGTATGCCGTTATGGCGATCACTTTGAGCGTGTGCTGGAGGTGGAGACGGCGGGCATCCGTTATCAAGCCCCCATGCTCCATGTCGAGACGGTGGCAGCCGGGGGTGGCTCCAAGCTCGATTTTGTCGGCGGTAAGCTGACGGTGGGGCCAGAATCTTGTGGGGCTTCGCCGGGTCCGGCTTGTTACGGGCTGGGAGGTCCGGCAGCGGTGACCGATGCCAATTTGGTGTTGGGTCGGGTGATTCCGGCGCTGTTTCCGCGTGCTTTTGGAGCCGACCACCAATCTCCACTGGATCCGACGCGCTCCCATGATCGGTTGGAAGAGATCGCCCGGCGCGTGGGGGAGAAGAGCGGGCATCCTATGGGGGTTGAGACTCTGGCGCTGGGCTATCTGCGTATCGCAAATGAGGCCATGGGGCGTCCCATTAAGGCACTCTCGGTGGCTCGGGGGTTGGATCTTAGGGAACATGCCTTGGTGAGCTTTGGTGGGGCTGGAGGGCAGCACGCCTGCGGCATCGCCCGCAATCTGGGTATGCGCCGGGTGCATCTGCACCCACTGGCCGGGTTGCTCTCCGCTTACGGCATCGCCACAGCTGCTCATCGTCGTCATCGAGTGGAGACCCTGCTGGTGCCGGCATCGCCCGAAACCCTGAAGCGGGCCGAAAAGCGAGCTGCCGAGATTGCCGCAGAGCTGGAGATGGACATTCGGGCCGATCTGAAAGGGAGCGCCCAACTTGGAGCTGGCTTTCAACGTCGTCTGGAGGTGGATCTGCGGGTGCCCGGAACTGAAAGTCCTATCGGGATTCCCTTTAGCTCCGATGCTGAACTTCTGAGCCAGCATTTTCAAGAGGCCCATCGGCGTCTTTATGGCTTTGATGCACCAGAAGGTTTCCCAGAGTTGGTTCATCTTAAGGTGGATGTTTCCGAGTTGGAATCCAACGCTCGGCAGGTGTGGGAGCGGGGCCTTGAGATGTCCGCTTCCAGGTTGGGGGAGGCGCTGCAACCTGTTGCAGGGGAACAGACATCAACTCTGGATCTTAGGCAGAGTGCTGAGAGGACGCCGGTTTGGTTCTCTGAGTCGGGGCCGGAACCGACCCCTGTTGTAGCGCGTGACCAGCTACCGGTGGGGCGTTCTGTTGCAGGGCCGTTGCTGGTGATGGAGGCCCACTCGGTGGTGGTGGTAGAGCCCGGTTTTTCGGCCCAACTGGCCGCCAGCGGCATCCTTACCCTGACACTGGAAGAGGCCGGAGAGAGCCGTACCGATGAGCTGGTGGTGGAGAGCGCTCCAGACCCTGTTCTGCTGGAGTTGTTTAATCATCGCTTTATGGGCATTGCCGCCCGCATGGGGGAGACCCTGGCTCGAACCGCCCACTCGGTCAATATGAAAGAGCGTCTGGATTTCTCCTGCGCCATATTTGACCGTCAGGGTCGCTTGATTGCCAATGCGCCGCATATCCCGGTGCATTTAGGAGCCATGGGGGAGACGGTACAGCGACTCATTGAGGCTCGTCAAGAAGCAGGTGGATTTCAACAGGGAGAGGTGTTTGCCAGCAACGATCCTCACGCCGGGGGTTCCCATTTACCGGATGTAACGGTGATTACGCCGCTGTTTCGCCGGGGAGAGGCGGCTTTCTTTGTGGCAGCTCGGGGGCATCATGCCGATATTGGCGGTATTGCCCCTGGCTCCATGCCGCCATTCGCTCGGCATTTGTGGGAAGAGGGGGTGGTGTTGACCCATCTGCCGGTGGTGCGCCACGGGGTGTTTCGGGAGCGGGCTGTATTGAAGGCGCTCTCTTCTGGTCCTTATCCGGCGCGTAATCTACCGGAGCGACTCTCAGATTTACGGGCTCAGATTGCCGCTAACCAGAGCGGTATCGAGGCGCTGGGCCAACTATGCGATCACTATGGCGATGCGATGGTTAGCGCCTATATGGGGCACATGCGCGACAATGCCGCCGAGGCGATGCGCGAGGCGCTGACAACGCTGTTGGATGGCCAATCACGCTGGAAAGGGCGGTTTCAGGATTCACTGGATGGTGGAGAGAAAATATCAGTTTCTGTTGATATATATAATGATTCCAATGGAAAACCTCAGGCCAAGGTGGATTTTACCGGAACCTCCGCACCCCACAGCGGCAATCTCAATGCACCGCCTGCTGTAACACGGGCAGCCGTGCTCTATGTGTTTCGCACCCTGATACGTCGAGAGATTCCCTTAAACGACGGCTGTCTGGATCCGATTCATATGGTGATCCCTGCACAGAGTCTCTTGCGACCCGGCCATGGAGCGGCGGTGGCGGGGGGTAATGTGGAGACCTCCCAGCGGGTGGTGGATGTGCTGTATGGAGCGCTGGGCGTAGCGGCGGCTTCCCAAGGTACCATGAATAATCTGCTGTTTGGCGCTTTGGATGGTGGCGGCAAGCAGTATTATGAGACCATCGCCGGTGGTAGTGGTGCAGTGGAAGGCGCGACGGGGGCTTCTGGTGTGCAGGTCCACATGACCAACACCCGCATGACCGATCCCGAGGTGCTGGAGCATCGCTTTAGGGAAGTACGGCTGGAGAAGTTCCACCTACGGCGCGGTTCCGGTGGTAAGGGCCGTTGGTCTGGTGGTGATGGTGTGGTGCGGCTGTTCCGATTTTTACAGGATATGGCGGTGACGTTGGTCACGGAGCGGCGCTGCAAAGCCCCCTTTGGCCTTCACGGAGGCGGAACTGGTGCAGAGGGTGAGAATCACCTTTGGCGTAGCATCGGGGAGCGGGATAGACTTCCAGGCCGTTTCCAGGGTATTCTGAAGGCCGGTGAGCGACTGGAGATTCGTACGCCGGGCGGCGGGGGATTTCAGAAATCAACAGAGAGATGAGAGGCTAGGAGAGAGTGCAAGAGGCCAAGGAGGCAAAAAGGGCTCCCAACAGTTCAGGAGCCCTTCATGATGTCCGCAGCCAAATCGGAGCCGATTAACGGGTGATGCGGTTTCGATTTCGGTTGGTGGAACGCCCACGTGCATTGCGTTGGTTACCATTGCCGGACGATGGGTTGGCATCTTTTGATCCATCACTGCTCTCAGCGGACTTGGCAGCCGATTCAGCAGAGGATTGGGCACCTGCTGTCGCAGAGATTGGGATCTCTACCATTTTTTTAGCCGCTTTCTTAAGTCCCTTATCCTTCTTATCTTTGAATTTTTTTTTTGACTTTTCCAGTTTATCAAGGCTCTTGTTTAAGAAGTCTGCGTCGGCTTCCACCAGTTTGCTCTGGCCTTCGAAGGTGCTGCCACGCTCAATCACCAGAACTTTGGAAGTGATGTGGCCGGAGACCTTACCGCCGGTGTGAATCTCAATATCTTCACACTGGGCCTCGCCGTCGAAAACGCCGGTGACTTCCATTTTTTTGGCCACCAGATCGCCTTTGATAGCGCCCGACTTGCCAATGGTAACCAGACTGGTGGAGATGACCTCTCCTTTGAACTGGCCATCTACATGCAGTTTACACTCAATGCGAATTTCGCCCTCTATTTGAGTGCCAGTTGCAATGATTGTGGTGCCGGATTTGTCAACCTTTGGTTCACTAAGCTTACTAAAGACCGCCATTTGACACGCTTCTCCTTGAAGACAACATTGTAGTTTTTCATGCCCCAGCGGACAAAATTGATCGGGTTAAGGCTGGTGTGGAGAAACCGGACTTCATAGTGCAGATGAGGTCCGCTGCTGAGTCCGCTGTTACCGGAAAGAGCGACCAGTTGGCCCTTTTTGACGAAATCACCGGACTTAACCTTGACCTTATTCAGATGGCCGTAGTAGGTGCGAAAGCCAAAGTTGTGCCTCAGGATGACCAGCACGCCAAAGCCGCTTTTTCCATCTTCGCCGGCGAACTCCACCACGGCGTCGGATGTAGCGTGAACCGGTGTACCAATACCCGCCCGCAGATCCAAGCCCCCGTGGAACGCCTTGCGTTTACGCTTAGGGTGAAAACGTAAACCAAATTTACTGGTGATGCCACGATACTTGACCGGATAGCCGCTGGGAATGGTATTCAGCATGCTCTTCTTTTGAGTGGCAGTCAGGCTGGCCAGCTCCAGTCGTTTCGTGAGATTTTTTCCTGTGGATGGTGTGTTCTCCATGCCAATCAAATCTTCCAGGCTGCCCACCCGATCCCCAATTTTCTTGAACTCCAGCTCACGCCGGTTAAGGGCCTGGGTGGCTAGATGCATGCGCTCGGGAAGAGACAGTTCCTGATCCGACTCAATCCCTACAAGGGACTCGATAAAGGCCACCTTGTTGTGGACTTTGTGGAACTCTTCGGTCTTGTCGCGGATTTTTTCCTGATAGACTCGGTTCTGCTCCTGAAGCGTAGTAAGACGCTTGTTGAGATCATCCTTTCGCGACTCCAGGTTGTTCACCGAATGGTGCAGTCCAACGACAATCAGCATACCCAAAATGCCGATGCCGAGAACCGACAGCACACCATAGCGGAGAATCGTCCGAACCAAGCTTCGAAACTCGTAATGCTTGGCACCGGTTGGATCCGTCACTGTGATGGTAAAATTTTTCACCATAACTTTCGCGCTCGGTAGAAATGGTTCAAGTTTGAGCCAATACCTCTGCAAGATTCACGTAACATCCTACATTCGATTGATATTTTCAAGTCCAAAAATTTTTTTATGCCCCGGTGGTTTTTGTTCATAACCTGTTAGAAAGTCAGCTAAAATCCACTAGATGGGGGGTGTTAATAAAAAAAGCCCCGACGATTTTTTTTTATGCGACATGTGACAAGGCTAAGAAAAATGCAGGGAATAAGTCGTTAATGGGAAAATTAGGACCACAACATCTGGCAATAAATTCCCAAGAAAGACGTAGAGTGTCCAGTGTGGATATACGGATCATCTCTTGTTGGCAGCCAGCTTAAGCAGCTTATTTGCAATGGTCTTGACAGGGAGAACCTGTTGCGCAGCGCCCAGCGCCACAGCTTTGCCCGGCATGCCGAACACCACACAACTGGCTTCATCCTGGATGATGGTCGTGCCCCCTGCACGGTGAATGGCCAGCAGCGCTTCTGAGCCATCATCTCCCATGCCGGATAGCAACACGCCAATAATTGTTGAAGAGTAGTGATCGATCACACTGCGAAAGGCGAGATCTACCGAAGGACAGTGACCATGGTCATTAAGGCAGCTTCTCTGGTGCTCAAAGCGGCCACTGCCATCCACGGTCAGATGGTGCCCCTCCTGTGGAAAATAGATCACACCGTCTCGTGGCCGATCCCACTGGCGGGCAGTTTGTACCGGCATGCGGGCATACTCCTTCAGCCACTCAATCATATTCTCCTGAAAGCCGGGACTAATGTGCTGAATACAGAGTATCGGCATGGGAAAGGTCGGCGGCAGGGCGCTGAAGATGGTTCGCAGTGCTTGAGGGCCTCCGGTAGAGGAGCCAATCACCACAATTTGAGAGCGTCTTCGGGTGATCCCCTTGGGCGGCGTGTTGGGAAGAGGCAGCTTACTCGGTAAAGGGGGTGGAGGATTCTGAGAGCTAGCCTTGAGCCGGCTGTCTGAGCGTTGATCCAAGTTGTCATGCCGGTTAGAACTGTGACGCCGGATGGGCGAAACACCAGACAATAGCTTGATTTTTCTGACAAGTTCAACGGCAACGCGCTGTTGTGGGGCACCCTTGCCATCCAACCCCGCCCGAGGTTTGCTGAAGATGTCGATGGCGCCCGCTTCCAGAAGTTTAAAGGCGTTCTCACATCCTTGGCTGACGGCCACGCTGATGACCAGAATCGGCAGCGGATGGCGGCGCATGATCTCTTGGGTGAGGGTTAATCCATCCATTTTCGGCATGTGCAAGTCGGTACAGACCACATGAGGGTGCACCTCAGGAATCAGTGCCAACGCCTCCACGCCATTACGCGCCTCTCCCACCAATTCCAGATCAGCAGACGTTCCAATCAACCGCCGCATGGCCACCAATACGATGGGGGAGTCATCAACCACCAATACGCGAATCACACCACTCTCCTCAGGGCATCCAGGAGGTTTTTCTGCTCAAAGCTGGTTTTGCTTATGTAGGCGTTGGCACCAGCCTCCATCCCTCGTTGCATATCCTCTTTGGATGAGAGGGAGGTGACGAGAAGAACCGGAAGCGCCTGATGCGTATCGCTGGCACGAATCCGTCGGGTCAGATCAATACCGTTCATATTGGGCATCTCCACATCGCTGACCACGGCATCAAAGGCCCCTTCGGTGAGCTTGTTAAAAGCGTCCAGACCATCTACAGCCGTCACAACACGATATCCAGCGGTCTCCAAAATACGTTTTTCCTGGGTTCTGGTGGTGATGGAGTCGTCGGCCAATAGAATGATTGGTGGTGCGGTGGTCTCCGTCAGGCTCTCTGGCAGATCGGGATCAGGCAGCATGGTCGAAGCTTCAGCCAGAGAGCCGTGCCGTTGTACGGTCTGAATTAAATCGTCCGGGTTCAACACCATGCTGACCGAGCCATCCCCCAGAACAGTCGCTCCGGAAATGTGGCGCACTCTTTGAAGAAGGGGTCCATGGGGCTTGACCACAATCTCCGTCTCATCCAGAAGCGTGTCCACCAGCAGCCCCAAGCGCCGATTGTCGGATTGTACCACTACCACTGGTAATTTTAACAAACCGTGAGCTCTTCCCAGCTTTCTCTGCTCCTCCAGCCGACGGGAAGCCGGTAACTCCAGTAGATCGGATAGGTAGGCCACGGAGACCGGCCGGTCGTTGAGGGAAAACGTACGCTGGCCATCTATGAGAAACAGGGCGTCTTGTGCGATGCGTTTGACGGCCACCACTTGATCCAGTGGAAGGGCCAGTCGCTGGGACCCGACAGCCACGATAAAGGCAGGTGTACTGGTCAGAGTTAAAGGAATCCGAATGATAAATCGACACCCTTTGCCCGGTTTCGACTGGACGCTGATGGTACCTTTTAGCGATTCAATGCTGGAGCGGGCGGCATCCAGGCCCACCCCCCGGCCAGAGATATCGGTTACCATGCGGCTGGTGGAGAAGCCGGGGGCAAAGATTATCTTCGCCAGCGCCTTGGGGCGAATCGATTCAGCCTGCTCTTGGTCCAGAATGCGCTTTTTGATCGCCTGTTGACGAATGGCGTCCAAATCAAGTCCGCCGCCATCATCCTCCAATTCCAACACAACGTGGGAGGCGGTGTGATAGGCCCGAAGCGTAATGGTGCCGTTTGCCGGTTTTCCCTGGGCCAGGCGCATGGCTGAAGACTCCAGACCGTGATCGATGGCGTTACGCACCAGATGCGTCAACGGCGCTTTCATGACCTCAAGAATGCGCTTGTCGGCGGTTACCTCGCTGCCTTCAACATGCAGCTCCACCGACTTGTCCTGTTCACGGGCAAGATCACGAACCGTACGGGGAAAAAGGTTAAACAGCGTTGAGAAGGGCAGAAGCCGCATCTCCTGCACCCCCTCTTCCAGTGTGCGTGAGGTTAACGCCAGCCCCGTATCATCTTC
Organism: Magnetococcales bacterium; assembly: GCA_015233785.1. Classification (GTDB taxonomy): domain Bacteria; phylum Pseudomonadota; class Magnetococcia; order Magnetococcales; family JADFWT01; genus JADFWT01. The sequence goes on along the minus strand of JADFWT010000019.1, from coordinate 27,570 downwards.
GAACAGTCCTTGACGCAGGGCGGCCAACCGCTCTCCCAGCGCTTCAAACAGATCTCCGGCGGATTCCCTCAAGAGGGTGATATCGCGGTTGGTGTGGCCCGGTGTGTTCAGCTTGCGTTCACAGCTCTCCCAGAGTTGAATGGCCTCTTCCATCTCTTTCATGCGCTGCTTCATGCGGGTACGGGCTACTGTCAGTTCACTGGTCTGGTTAAGAAGTTGGTCCAGCTTGCGGGTTCCAACCCGAAGCGTATCGATGGTTTGGGGGGGCTGTTCCTCGATGCTTTCAGAGGCTGGCGGTTCTGATTCTGGCGCTGAGGAGGTGGGCACCTTGAGGGTAGGTTTCTCTGCGAGTGGGGTGGAGGTGGGGCTAGAGGCATCAAGCCGTGCAAGAATCGATGCAAGCTCCAGACCGGAAGGCTCTCCGGTAACCGCTTCACGCACCAGCAGCCGCATCTCATCGAGCCCCTTCAACAGCCGGTCGATCTGGCTGGAATCCAAGGGGTGTTGGCTACTGGAGGCCGTTTTTAGAACGCTCTCAAAACAGTGCGACACCTTCTCCACATCCAGAACACCGATCATGCGGGCCGCACCCTTGAGGCTGTGCGCCTCCCGAAACAGCACCTTCAGGCGCTCGGCATCATGGGGATTCTGCTCCAGATGCATCAAGCCTTGATCAAGGTTCTGTAGGTGTTCGGCGCTCTCGGCACTAAACAGCTCACGCAGCTCCGTATCCTCAATCATCTGCGCCCCCATGGTTTAGGTTCGCCACTGTTCTAGGTCATCTCTTTGAGGGTGCCGGCGGAAATATTAAGAGTTTGAATGCCGATCTTGACCTGCTTCATTCCGCTATTGGTCTCTTTGGCCCCGGTGCGCAGATCGCGCATGGCATCCACCACCTGTTTGATGGCGATGGCCTGTTGGTTGATGTTCATGGCGATCTGCTGGGCACTCTCCGAACTGCTGGTAATGGCACCATTGACATCCTGAAAAATCTCTTCAGTGCGATGCACCATACGCATCCCTTCACGGACGGTTTTTGAGCCCTCTTCGGTGACCATGACGGTGGTGTTCGTAGCCTTCTGAATCTCCTCCACCAGATGGTTGATGCGTTCGGCAGAGCGTTTACTCTCTTCGGCCAATTTGCGGATCTCCACCGAGAGAACTGAAAATCCCTTGCCGTGCTCCCCAGCCCGTACCGCCTCAACGGCGGCATTCATGGCCAGCATTTTTGTTTCATTCGCAAAGTCGGTGACGGTGTTGGTGATGTTGCCGATCTGACTGGTCTGCTCGCTTAAAATCAGAATCTGGTTGGCAATGGCATCCATGCGCTGTTGGGTATTCTCCATGCTGCGCACCATCTGGGTCATCTGTTCCCGGCCATCGCCGGTGAGTTCCAGTGCCTGTTGGGCGTTGGCTGCGGCGGAAGCAGCCTGCTCTGATGATTGCTGGGAAGAGGCACCCAGCTCTTCCATGGTGGTATTGGTTTCGTTTACGGAGGTGGTCTGTTGGGAGGAGATGCGTTCTTGCTGGCTGATGGTCGTGGCCATTTCCGCCGCTGAGGTGGAGACGGCATTAATCACCTCGCGCAGTGCCGTAACAATAGCGCGAGAGGACCAGAAACCGAGTAGAACGCAAACGCCGACAAACAGATAGGTGATCTTCAGGGCATTGTCCCGGTCGGAGAGGGCACGCCTGTGAAACTCCACTGCCTTGTTGCTGGCAAAGTCGTGCAGCTCTTCCATGCTGCTGGCGATTTTCCTAATATTCTTGGCCTCAGTATTGTCGGCAAGGTGGTTACGCAGGGCGCTGGTGTCCCCACGCATGGCCTTCTCAATGACAGCATCTCTGGGTGCTTTCCAATTGGCAAATCTTTTCTCTGCCTTCGCAACCATCGCCTTGTCTCCCAGAAAGCGCTGGTTGATGATCTTGAAGTCATCCTGAATAAGCTGCTCAAGGGCATTAATACGCTGATGCAGTTCGGAGACTTTTTCACTCTTATCCGTCAGCATGATGTCTTTCAGTGCGCTGCGCATCTCAGAGGCGTTAGCCTCAATTCTCAGCACCGCCGTACTCACGGTGAAGGGGTGACGATACAGTCGATTGGTGAGACTGGAGAGCTCATTGAGGTTGAAGATGGCAAACGCCCCCAACGCCACAATCAGCAAAACGAGCAGGCCGGAGCTGGTGCGCAGACGTATTTTCAGCGGAAGCATTTTCATGCCGGATTCCTTTATGTCGTGTGTCGGGCCGATGGCGACCATGAATGGAGCGTGCAGACTCTCATGTCACGGTTTCATTCACCACCAGCGCCTCCTGGCTGAGAACCTTCTCAAGATCCAGCAGCGTGATCATGCGTTCCTGATAGGGGAGCGCACCGAGAATTTGATCTCTCTTTAGCGTACCGACCGCAGTTGGGGGCGGTAAAATTTCTTGTTCATCCAGATGAATCACATCGTTGATGTCATCGATGAGCGTACCGATCGTCAATGCGGCAAGATCCAGAACCATGATTTTTTCCGGTTTTATGTCCGGCTTACTGGGTAGACCCAGAATGGGGAGCAGATCCACCATGGTAAGAATCTCACCAAACAGGTTGATATCCCCCAGAATATGTACAGGAGTACAGGGAATTGGCGTGATGGCGCGCTGTTTGGCAAAGCTGCGAATAATGTTCATCTTTACAGCCAGCATCTCTCCGGCCAGTGAGATGACCGCAAAGGCATGTTTGCCCATCTGGCTCAAATTGGTTTCCGGCCGGGATATCAGATGCCTGGCTCGAGTTTGAAGCGTATCCCTCTCGTCAGGTGTGGCATCTGCAAAAAAAATACGCCGCTCTGGATAGCATGCGGGGTCGTCGGCATCGAAGGGCGGCTCTGCACCAAGATCTTCTGGTGTGATCTCGCCCATGGCCAGTTGTTGCAATGCTTCATAGGAGAGTAGAAGTCGATTCGGCTCCAGCAGCATCACCATCTGCTCATCCCGCTGCGCGACACGGGTTACAAACGGCTGCGGGCGCTCTGAATCCTGTTCTTGATAGGCGGGGGCCGGTTCAATCTGCGACTCATCCAGCTCCAGTACCTCCAACACATCACTGATGATCAGCCCCACGACGCCATCGGGCTCCACCTGCATCACAAGCACGGCATCTGAAAGACGCGGTGGAGCACTCTGTCGTCCCATACGCAGATTGAGGTCCACCACCGGCACCACAGAGCCGCGCAGATTGAGCGCGCCGAGAATAAAGGGCGGAGCCTCTTCCAGCGGGGTAATCTCCGGTAGGCGGGCAATCTCCAACACACAGTGCGCTTCGACACCGTATTGCTTATCCAGCAGTTGGAATATCAAATAAGGGATCATGGCCAACGCCGCACCTGGAGGGTGAGTATGAGAAATACATAAGCCTTGAGCTCATCATAACAGGGTTTCCAAAAGCTGGGAAATCCTTCAAGACGATTCAAGGGTCCTGCTTAGCTCCTCTTTCAGTCCAGCCAGTGACCAATCTTCAAGAAACTCCGGCGCTTCCTGGTGGGGCCATTGCATCAGCAGTGATTGTGCCGCCTTCTGCAATCTGCGTGCTCGGTGAGGCTCTCCAAGCCGGCGGTGCAGCGCGCTCATCTCCAGCAGCGCAGCGATGGAGTCCGGGTTGAGATAGAGCGCTTTTTGCAGATGGTGACGAATCTGTAGAGCGTCGGCTTCGGGCGTGGCGCTCTCCTGGGCCTCCAGAAGATGCGCCAGTAGGAGATGGGGGCGTTCGGAGAAGCGATCCAACGCCGTCAAGCGGTCACACAGCTCGGCAGCCAGGCGATACGCTCCACGGTTGGCGTGAATACGTGCGGTGAGAAACAGAATTTCAAATCGTTGTTGGTCAACAGTGTCTTGGGTCAGCATCTGTTCTGCCAGGGCCAGGGCCTCTTTGTAGCGTTTGGTCATAAACGCTTCTTGAAGTCGCTTTACATCGGCCTGCCATCGGTGGGGTTGGGCCGCTGAGGGAGGGTGTGTCGGGAGGGGCGTTGTATGGGCGGGTATTGTGGATGGTCGTGCGGCTGCGTTGGCATCCAACTGAGCAAGCAACGGAGCCGTGGAAGTCGGCGGTCTTGGCGATGTGGGTTTGTGCTTTGGGTCATCGCCATCCAGCTTTTGGAATATGATGGATTCCGGCATGATGCGAACATTTAGACCCGGTGGATAAGGAGCGCTCAGTTCGGCATGGCTGGTGAGTAGATAGCCACCGGAACGCAGCGTTTCTGCGAACTTTCGTGCCAGTCGGTGACCGGTCTCCTGGGAGAAGTAGATCAAGACGTTGCGGCAGAGGATCAAATCCATATCATGCAGATCCCCCTCTATGGATGGAAAAGGGGTCTTGATCAGATTGATCGGTTTGAACCTCACCCGGTCGCGGATCAGTTGGCTCAGTTTGAAGCCACGCTTATCTTTCTTGAAGTAGAGTGCCTTTTGGGCATCGTCCAACTGGCGCATGGCCCAGCGGCTATAGATCCCCTTTTGGGCCTTTGCCAGGGCCGTTTCATTGATGTCGGTGCCGAGAATCATCACCTGCCAATCGGGTATCAGGTGCTCAATGCGGTGCAGAATCATTGCCAGAGAGTAGGGCTCTTCCCCGGTGGAGCAACCGGCACTCCAGATGCGTAGTTGGCCCCGATGTCGGTTATTTTTGATCAAATCCGGCAAGATGGTCTCTCTAAGCAGGGTCATCTGGCCGTTATCGCGAAAAAAGTAGCTCTCGCCAATGGTGAGCGTGTGAGAGAGGTGACGCCACTCATCGCGGCTTTTGGAGGAGTCGTTTTCCAGCAGGGCCAGATAGTCTCTGTGGCTGGGCATACGCAAGGCCCGGACCCGCTTTTTCAGAAGCTCGGCCAGTTGGGGGTGATCCAGCTCTGGAATGACCAGCCCGGTATGGCGGATCAGAGTGCTCTGAAAGCGGTCCAGGCTGTCGGCTTCCACGGAGAAACCCTTTAGAAAGATGGGTGTTAGATTAGTTTATACTCTTTAAGCTTGGCAGCCAGCATATCCGGGGTGATGGGTTTAACAAGGTAGTCGGTACATCCCGACTTGAAATAGGCTTTCATCACCTCTTTGGGGGAGTCCAGCGCCGAGGTCATGATGATGATGGCCTCCTGGGGGGTGGGAATGCCCAACTCACGCTCCTTGCGTCGAATCTCCACCACCGCCTGATTGCCGGTCATCTCCGGCATCATGATATCCATGCAGATCAGTTGGTAGGGATCACTATCTTCGTGGGCCATCAGAAAGGCATCGACGGCTTCCCGGCCATCCACCACGATATCGCAGTCGCCATGCTCGGCGAGCAGTTTTTGCAGCAGCATACGGTTATTGAATTCATCATCGACAATCAGCACGCGCAAGGTTGATGACTCCTTGATTAAGGGTGAGCCTGTATCTGCCGGGAGAGCGTTCTGCGCATTCTCCAACATATCACGACATAGAATAGTCCCAATTGTCGGGATTGCCTATGAAAAAGAGAGATTCTATGATGGATTACGCAGCCGTCGTGTGGATTTTCGCTGGTTTTTCCCGCCTGCGGGGTGGATGCTGTGATGTTGTATATTTATGTGTAGTCTGTTTAAAAGGTTTGCGGTTTGGAGCCTGAAAAGAATCACCCGTTTGTTATGAAAGGTATATAGGCGATGCCCACGTTGGAATCCACGGTCGGCAACACACCGTTGGTCGATCTTCCCACCATCAGTGAGCCCTATCAGCATGTACGCATCATGGCCAAACTGGAGGGGAGCAATCCCGGCGGGTCGGTGAAGGATCGTGCGGCGCTGGGGATGTTTCTTGGTGCCGAGGCTCGGGGGGTGTTGGTTCCCGGGCGGCGTATTATTGAGCCCACCAGCGGCAATACAGGCATTGCTCTGGCCATGATGGCCGCCCGAAGGGGCTATCCCATCACGCTGGTGATGCCGGAGAATATGACCATGGAACGCCGCGCCACCATGACCGCCTATGGGGCACGTCTTGAACTCACCTCCGAGGCTGGAAGCATGGAGGGGGCCATTGATCGGGCGCATGAGATGGTGGAGAACCGCGAAGGCATCATGTTCGACCAGTTCTCCAACGACGATAACTGGCGTGCCCACTATCGCACCACCGGCCCGGAGATCTGGGAGGCCACGGGTGGACGTATCACCCATTTTGTTAGTGCCATGGGGACAACCGGCACCATCATGGGGGTTTCCCGAGCGCTCAAGGAGCGGGATGACTCGGTGCGTATTATCGGCGTACAGCCGGATGCCGATTCGCAGATTCCGGGTATTCGCCGCTGGCCGCTGGCCTATCTGCCGCGTATTTTCGAGCCCAAGCGGGTGGATGATATTCTGGATGTCTCCCGCGAGCAGGCTCTGGACATGACCCATCGTCTGGCCAAGGAGGAGGGGATTTTTTGCGGTCTTTCAGCGGGTGGCGCGGTGGCTGCGGCAGAGCAGATGGCTTCTGAGAGCGATGGCCCGGCGGTGATCGTGGTGATTCTGCCCGATCGGGGGGATCGTTACCTCTCTGCGGGGATTTTCTAACCTGAACGCCTGACATGCATAGGGGGTTTCACCCATGAGTATGTTTCAGATCCTGCTATTGGTGATGCTGCTGCTGGGAACGGCGGCGGGATGGTATATCTTTCGTCGGTTGCGCCCCATGCGCCCGACATCGACGCCCTTGGTCATTGAGAATATACAGAAAGGGGGCGTTCTGACCCTCTCTGACATTGACGATGAGGTGGAAGATCTGGATATGATTGTGCTGGGACGCCACCTCTATGAGGAGGAGGGGTACCAGTGGTTCGAGTTGGAGGGGGAGGTGGGGCCGGAGAAGAAGCTCTGGCTATGTGTGGAGCGGGATGATGAGCTGGAGGTTTCGGTCACCCTCCGGAAGATCGACCTGGAGACGCTGGGCTTGACCCCTGAGGATCTAACCCGCTTCAAGAAAAAAGAGAGTGGTCGCTTCTCTTTTCAAGGGGCTGAATACACCTTTGAGGAGTATGGCAAGGCCACCTTCTATCCCCATGAGGATCGCGCCAACGGCAAACCGTTTTCCTATTGGGAGTTTGTCTGCGAGGCCCAACAGCGTGGCATCACCATTGAGCGCTGGCAGCGTGGCGGCGTGGAGTGCCACCTGTCGCAGATGCTGAAGCCCGGCCAATATCAGGTTCACACCATCCAGGGCTGAGTCTCCCCCAGCGCGGTTAAAACCCCCACTGTAGATTGAGACTGGAGACATCCCGGCTGTATGCATCCAGCGGGTTGGAGGAGTGGTTGCTGACCCGATCATGGCGCAGATTAAGGCTCCACGATTTATTGAACTGGACGTTGATGCCGCCGCTGAGATCAAGGCGTCGATCCTCCTGCCGCCGGGTGAGAGGGTAGATGGGGGCCTGTTGGTAGGCACGCTTTTCCCATCCGGCCCGCAAAAACAGCCGTAGTTTTTCGGTAAGCGGGGCCTCTGAGCCAAAATGAAAACCGGCAATGGTGTAGCGGTCCGCCCCGGTGGCATTGTTATCGCTGAGCATCTGGCCGCCATAGGCGCCCAGTTGCAGGTGGAGATTTTGCAATGGGTTGTTCCATGGATGGCGCTGCACAAAGCCTGCCAGCCAGCGCTTGTTGTTGTAGTCCGGATTATTGCGGTAGCGGTTGATGGAGCCTTGGGTAAACAGGCTGGTAGAGCGCCCTTTGTCCCAGTCGCGGGTCCATTGAAGGGAGGCTTCCGGGGCGCGCTGTTGGGTGTTAGCGCTCATCCAGGTGTTGCCGAAGCCTGCTTGTGCGGTTATTCGGTTCTGGTGGCGGCTCCAGTTCAGGCTTAGGTGTCCTGCTAGTGTGGTAGTCTCATAGTTGGTTTCATCTATGGGGCGGCGTTGTTCGGCACTCAGGTCGGCAAACAGGCTCCAGTTGGGCGTCAGACGCCGACGCCACTGCACCAACCCCCGCAGACCCAGAAAGGGATCCTCACGGGGGAGCATCTGGTTGACCAGCGCGGCAGAGATACCCGGATAGAGCTTTGTTGGGTCGGAATCCATGCCGCTGTTGAGATTGTCATCGTAGCCGCTGGTGAGGCGAAGATAGCCGTTCCAGGCCGAACGTTGGTTGGCGGCGGGGGGCTTGCTGTTGGCCAGCTCCAGCCGTTGGAGAAGACTCTCCCAGGTGCTGCGGGACTCTGGCGACAAGGCGCTGGGATCTATGCTCTTCAGAATATCCTGAAGTCGGGTCATCTCTCCCATCTGAAGATAAGCAGCGGCCAGGGCCAGCTTCCCTTCGCTGTTTTCCGGCGCCACAATCGCCAGCCGTTCCAGAGCCAGTATGGCCTGGGCCGGTTTGCCGCTTTGCAGAGCGGCGATCCCCAGAAGATAATCATAGGAAGGCTCTCCCGCCAACTGGTCTTCCAGCTCTGCCAGTGCTTGATAGTTTTTGACGGTTTGGTTGGAGGCTGTAGGCTCGGGGGCATTGGCAGCCGTGGGAAGAGGCTGCATCAGCGTCAGTATCCACACAATGGCCAGCAGCCATCTTTCAATCTTATGCCCTGAGTGGAGAAGCATGCCGTGGGGCACTCCAGCGTTAAAAAGGGTGATACGCTGCGAATAGCGCATTATGGTTGTCGTACAAGCAATATTCGTTCCGATTGGCTTTATTGTGAAATATGCTTTTTATTCTGTGGGTTAGTGTTCTCGGAAAAAGATCCGGCCCGGTTGGGAAATTGACATAATGCAACGGCAGGTCATGAAACCGATGGTTCGAATGTGCGGGATTAAGCGGACGATTCTAGTGGTGTTGCTTCTACTGGCGGTTGGTCTGGTAGAGGCTTCAGAGCGGGCAGCCCATGCCATCTTTGTGGTGGGAGAGACCGTGGTGATCGGGCGCGATGGCGTGCAGCGACCCTTGACCAAAGGGGGGGCACTGCACGCTGGCGAGAAGCTCCAAACCGCCGCCAATGCCATGGCACAGCTCCGTTTTACCGATGGTGGTGTGGTGGTGCTCTATGGCGATAGCCGTTTCATGGTGGAACAGTACCGCTTTGAGGCGGAGGCGGGTTCTCAGCGGGCTTGGTTTCATTTCCCCAAGGGGGTGTTGCGCACCATTTCGGGCTCTATCGGCAAGCGGCAGCGCGCCCATTACCGGATGCGCACGCCCATGGCTATGATCGGTATTCGCGGAACGGAGTACTTGGCCGAAGTGGCTCAGGGGCTCACGGTGAGTGTGCTGCGTGGCGCGGTTGAAGTGCGTAATGATGCCGGACGTTTGGAGATCAAAACCGGCTTCAGTGGCTTTACGCCCGATTTTCATACCGCCCCGGGTTTCACCAAGCGACGTCTGCGTACCCTGCCGAAGATTCAGGCTGGAAAGCGGCCCAAGCCGCCCACACAGGCCACAACGCACCAAGCATCACCTTCCAAACGGGATGCAGCTCATCCCTCGGGTAAGAAAGCACCCAAATGGGCCGAGGCCAAGCAGGTTGCCAGGCAGAAGATGCGTGACGCCTTGATGCGTCAGGGGGTGGATGTGGCGCTTCTTGAGAAGGGGTTGGCGGCGCAAGGTCACACCTTGGGTCAACAGCCCGGCCAGCCGAGTCCGAAGCCGCCACCCAGTCCCAAAACCATGGAGACGTTGATACGGCAGCAGGGGCTGGATCCTGAAAAGGTGCGGGCGGGTCTTATCGATGAGATGAAGCGGGCCGGACCTGAAGCAGCGTTGGGGCTTCTGCCTCATCTGGGGGTGGGATCCGAGCATTTGGGGCAGATGCTGGCAGGGCAGGGACCACCTTTGCCGCCTCTGGTGATGGATCTTCTTAAGGCCAAGGGGATCGATCCGAAGTCCATCCAAATGCAACCCCCGCCGCCGCCTCTACCAGGGCAACCTCCCGCACAGTGGCCGTCTCTACCCTCCAGGGAGGTGATGGAGAGACTGAACAAGGCTGGAATCTCCTCAGAGGCGCTATTTCAGCGCGCTATGAAGAGTCCGCTTCCACCTTTGCCGCCACTGGTGATGGATCAACTCAAGCAACAGGGGATTCGCCCGGACTCGTTCAAAACACCCCAAGCGCTGCATGATCATCTGAAGCAGACAGGCTCGCAGGAGGTGCAGGAGCTTTTGAAGCAACTACCGCCACCGCCACCACCACCGCCACCACCGGAACTGGAGAGGCCTGAGCAGCCGCCACCTCCCATCCCAGACACCAATTTTCCCTAAGTTACCTCTTGATGGATCGGCAGGCGTATGGTGGCGGTCACGCCTTCACCCGGCGGGCAGGTCAACTCAAGGGTACCGTGATGTTGGCGGATAATGCCGTAGCAGACCGATAGGCCCAGCCCGGTTCCCTGTCCAACCTTTTTGGTGGTGAAGAAAGGATCGAACACCTTCTCCAGTTGCTCTTTGGAGATGCCGGTGCCGTTGTCATGAATCTCGGCGACCACATGGTTGCCTTCCTGACGGGTGTTCACCCTGATCACGCCGCCATGGGGCAGGGCATCCACGGCGTTGTTGAGGATATTGATGAACACCTGCTCCAGTTTACTGAACAGCCCCTCTACTTCCGGGACATTCTCAAGCGTACTCTCCAGAGTAATTTTTCCCATCCGGTGTTCTGTCAGCTCCAAGGCTGACTCCAGCACCTCGTTGAGAGGTAGAGGGGTGAGGGGTGAGCTGTTTTGTCCGGCATAGGTGAGCACCTCCCGAACGATTTGCGACGAGCGGTTCAGATTACGCTCCATAAGGGTCAGATGGCGGTCGATCTCCTCACTTTTGCAGATAGGCTCCGGCAGCGCCATTTTCATGCTCTCCAGATTGAGTAGCACGCTGGCCAGAGGGTTGTTGATCTCGTGGGCCATGCCGCTGGCCAACATGCCGACCGAGGCCATCTGCTCGGAGGAGATAACCCGCTCTTCCAGTTGCCTTCGCTGCTGGCTGAGCGCCAGATGGGCCTTGACCCTTGCCAGCATGATCGGCGGGCTGAACGGCTTGATAATATAATCCGCCGCACCCAGTTCCAGCCCTTTGGCCTCGTCGGTGTGGCTGCGGATGCCGGTTATGAAAATGATGGGAATGTGGGCGGTCTTGGGATCCTCTCGCAGCTGACGACACACCTCATAGCCATCCATCCCCGGCATGATGATATCCAGCAGGATGAGATCCGGGGGGGACTTCTGGGCGCGGGCCAGTGCCAGCGCCTGTTCGCCGTTGCGGGCCACACTGACGCGGAATTGATAGAAGGTCTCCGCCAGCATCAACAGATTGGCCGGTTGGTCATCGACAATCAGCAGCCGTTCGCCACGTTGAGATTCGATGGGATCAAAGGGGGCTTGCAGGGATAGGTTCAGCATCTGGGCCATTCGATGCAGACTTTTTCGAGCCCCCTTGAAGCGGAAATCTCGGACTTGGCGATGGAGTTTCTCAAACAGCGCTTCAACATGGCCCTCCGGCAGCCGTTCGCCAAGCCGACTGACCATCTTTACTGCCCGAACATCCTGGAGCTCTAACAGTAGCGCCAGCTCGGCCAAGAGTCCGCCGGTCTGGTGGATATCATAGGGTGGCTTCCGTCCCTCCGGCAACGACTGGACATCCTGCTCTTCGCCCATGGAGCCGATGGCGGAGAAGACCTGATTGAGGGAGGAGAGAAAGGCATCGAAGGAGAGAGGTAGATTGTCCTGATCATTTTCTCGCAAGGCGCTCTCCAGGCTCTCTGCGGCGTTATGCACCGGAACCAGCCCCAAATTGGCCGCCACGCCTTTGATGTCATGGGCGGTGTTCATGGCACTCTGTATATCGCCGGAATCAAGTGCTGCCTGGATGAGTTTCGGAGCGCTGGATTGCTCCTCGCGAAACTGGGTCAGCAGCCGGTAGAGCAGCTTCTGATTGCCTGCCACCCGTTGCAGGGCCTCTTCCAGTTTCATGCCTGGAATCTTTGGCAGTCGCCATGGATCTTCCACGGTGTCGGGGTTCTGATCAATGCTCTTCAGGTCGCCGATCCAGCGGGTGAGAAGACCAAACAGACGCTCCGGGCGGATCGGCTTGGCCAGATGGGCATTCATGCCTGCATCTATGGAGCTGCGTTCGTCGGAGTCCAGCGTATGGGCGGTGAGGGCAATGATGGGTAGATCCACATAATCGGCGTTGGCACGAATCAGGCGGCACGCTTCGTAACCATCCATCACCGGCATCTGAAGATCCATCAACACCAAATTATAGTGGCGTGCAAACACCTGATCCACCGCCTCTTGGCCGTTGTTTGCTACTTCGGTTTCGATGCCCACCCGCTGCAACAGATCCTGGGTCACCTGTTGGTTGATGGGGTTGTCATCCACCACCAGCACGCGGGCCCCTTCGGTTTTCTCAGCAGTCTCCATCATTTCGGAGAGTATCTGAGGCTTGATTTCGGTTTGTGGGGCCACGTGGCCAAACAGCTCCAGCAGTCCACCCAGCAGGCGGAAGGTGGTCAGGGGCTTGTCAAGCCAGCCGTCTACCCCGGCTTTTAGAGTGTGCCAACGGGCCACATCGTCTCCAAAACGGGAGAGTACCAGCGTTCTTGGTCGTTGGGTGTTTTCATTTGCGTCGGCAGTGTGTTGACTCAGAGCCGCCGTAATGCGCTGCATATCCTTGGCAGGGATGGCATCGTCCAGGATGACCGCCTGAATCTCCCCTTTTCCAGAGGCAAGCGCCTCAAGTGCGAGGTCAGCATTGGCCACACGATGGGATTCAAATCCCCAAGCGCTGAGATGATCGTGCAGCAGTTCCCGTTTGGAGGCATTGCCATCTACCAACACAATGTTGGTTCCGACCATGTGGTTGGGAATAGAGGGCCGGGCGTGGGGATCATCGCCGGGACCGGAGAGAAATTCGGCGGTGAAGAAAAAGGTACTGCCTTGGCCATGCTCGCTCTCTACCCAGATATCGCCCCCTTGCAGTGCCACCAACCGCTTACAGATGGCCAGCCCCAAACCGGCTCCGCCAAATTTTCTGGTGTGGGTGCCTTCGGCCTGGACAAAAGAGCCAAACACCTTAGGGAGTTGATCCGGAGTGATGCCGACACCGGTATCCTGCACCAAAAAAATAAGTCGTTCGCCCCCAAGGCTGTTGGGCTCCGGCTTGGCCTGCACGGTAATAAGGCCCTGGTCGGTAAATTTTATGGCGTTGCGAATCAAGTTGATCAGCACCTGTTCCAGGCGCAACGTATCGCCGATCAGGCTGGCATTGATCTTGGGATCTACCGAGAGAATCAGTTCCAACCCCTTGTCAGCGGTCTGTTTGCAAAACAGATCGGCCAGTCGATCAAACAGCGCATGGAGATTGAACGGCTCCCGGTTGAGATCCATCTTGCCGGACTCAATTTTCGAGAAGTCGAGAATATCGTTGATAATCCCCATAAGTGAGTGGGAAGCCTGAGATGATTTCATCAGGTAATCCCGCACTTTGGGGGTTAACTCATCCATAAGCGCCAGCTCTGTGAAGCCCACTACGGCGTTCATGGGCGTACGGATTTCATGGCTCATATTGGCCAGAAACTGGCTCTTGGCCCGGCTACCGGCCTCGGCAGCCTGACGCGCTTCCACCAACTCTTCCTGCTTTCGTATCAGCGAGGCGGTGCGGCTTTTAACCTGACGGCTCAACACCAGATTGCCCGCCACAAACAGCACCAGAAGTCCGGCGAACCCTCCCAGGATCAACAGTATCCAGCGGGGTATGCTGCTGCCGATATCTTCTCCGGAGAACCAGCGGTTGAAGGAGAGGTAGTAGAGAGAGCTTTTCTCTTGTTTGAGCTGTTTGATGGTTCTATCCAGCCCTTTGAGGAGATCCTCATTTTTCCCTTTGAGGGTGGCGTAACGTACCTCCATGGGGCAGCAGATGATGGGGCTTTTGACCAGATCGTAATTCCGGTCGATGGCCAACCCGTTGGCACGCGAGACAATGCCTGCATCGGCTCGGCCTTCGGTGACGGCTCGCAACGCTTCGGCGTATTCGGTGGTCTCAAGGAGTTTGAAGGGAATATCAAACTGCTTGAGCAGCGCCTGAAAGCGATTGGTATAGATATCGTCTTTCAGTCCGGCGATGGTTTTGTGCCGGAGCTTGAGCAGGGAGTCAATAGAGGGATCGCTGACGTAGAGTTGCCCCCAGTTGGCAAAGGCGGTCTGGCGGGTATAGCTATATTTTTTGGTACGTTCCGTGGTGAAGGCGATAGCGGTTTGCAGGTCAATATCACCCTTTTCGAGGTTTTGTAGGTTTTGCGACCACGATCCGGGAATGTACTGGACTTTCCACCCCTCTCGGGAGGCGGCCTCTTCCAGAAGATCGATATAGAATCCTTGGGTCTTGCCCTGTTGATCGGTAAAGACGCCGGGCCTGTTTTGGTAGACACCTACCTTGATGGTGCGTCCACTCTCCGCCCAGAGAAGGTTGATGGGCGCCAGCATCGGTATGATCAGGAGCAGAAACAGAGAGAGACGGATCGTCATGGTGCGTGGCGACCTTTCGTATTCTGATGAGGATTCATATAAACCAACAGCATACCACGGATGGAAATGGCTGGGCGAGTGTTGAGCGCGGTGCTGAAAATGGTTGGTTTGCTCATACATTGGCTATCCCCCAGATACAAAACGCCTGATGCAGAGAGCAACAGCATCAGGCGTTAGGGTGTATCGAGTATTGTGGAAGATTATAGTGTGACGCTATCCCCGTTGATCGGTAATCCGTGCGATCCCAGCTCCGCTGTGGGCGTCCGAATCAATACGGAAGAAGCCGATGGTATCCAGTAACTCTCCGGCTTCGGTGGCCAGGGTGTTGGCGGTCTCTGTCATGGCCTGGGAGGAGCCGGCGCTCTCCTGGATCACGCTATCGAGCTGCTGAATAGCCGAGTTGATCTGGTCGGCTCCCTGGCTCTGCTCACGGCTTGAGGCGGAGATCTCTTGAATCAGTTCGGCGGTTTTCTGAATATCCGGTACCAGCTTGGAGATGATGTTGCCGGCCTTCTCGGACACCTCCACGCTGGAGCTGGAGAGCTGACTGATCTCACTGGCGCTGGATTGGCTGCGCTCGGCCAGCTTGCGCACTTCGGCGGCCACCACGGCAAAGCCCTTGCCGTGCTCACCGGCTCGGGCGGCTTCAATGGCGGCGTTAAGAGCCAGAAGGTTGGTCTGGCGGGCGATATCCTCGATCACGCTGATCTTGTCGGCAATCTCCTTCATGGCGCTTACCGCCTCGGTAACCGCCTGACCGCCCTCTTCGGCATCCCGAGCGGCCTGGGCGGCGATTCCTTCGGTGGTGCCTGCGTTGTCGGTATTCTGCTGAATGTTGGCGCTCATCTCTTCCATGGCAGAGGAGGTCTCTTCGATGGAGGCGGCCTGATTGGCAGCTCCGCTGGAGAGCTGTTGCGCCGAGCCGAGAATGCCCTGGCCGCCATTGGAGACCCGTTCGGCGGCATCACGCACTTGCCCCATCACCTCTTGCAGTTTAGCAGCGGTTTTACCGACATTGCCAAACAGCATGCCCAGCTCATCGCGGGCGTTCACATTGCAACTAACGGTGAGATCGCCCTGTGCAATGCGCTCGACTGTATCGCCGCACTGGTTGAGCGGTTGTGTAATGCTTCTTCCCAGAAACACTGCCATCCCAATTGCCAGAGCCACCGAGACCAGAAGCACCACGATGGTGAAGGTCATGGCGCTCTGTTTGGCGGCGGTGGCCTTGCCGAAGAAGCCCTTGGCCTTTCCTTCGGCAAATGTGAGAAAGTTGGTGACGGAAAGATTAAGTTTGGCCACATGGGCCGCCCCTTTCCCTTTGGTGATTGCGGCTGCATCTTCGCGCTTGCCATCACGCATCAGGGCGATCACCTCGTCACGGATCGGTTTCCACTCTTTCAGGAGTCGCTCCAGCTCATTGACATCGCTCTTGTCTCCCAAAAACCGTTCGTGGACGATTTTCAGGTCGTCGAAAACTTTGGCCTCATATTTGGCGACGGTCTGTTGAGCATTGGCCATTCCGGCATCGCTTTTGGAAAGCGCGACATCCTTCATGGAGCGGTGCATGCGCACAATATTGCCGTCGATTCGCAGCATGGCTGTGCTGACGGCATAGGGGTGCTTGTAGAGTTTGGCGGTAAAACTGGATAGGTTGCCCACATTATTGATGGCAACGCCGCCCACCACCATCATCAACAGAACCAAAAGTGAAAACCCGAGAGAGAGTCGAGTTCCGATCTTCATATTGCGCATTATCGCCTCCTGAAATCTCAAACTGCCAGTCAAATGCCGAAACCCAATACCTGTTACGACTCGGCTGTTGATCAGTGTATATTGGTGAGGTGTTTGACACTCATTTCCCAATATTTGTGTACTTTTTCTAGTGTATACCCTACATCAATAGACCAAAATGAATCCACAATGAAGCAAATATAAATGAGAAATAGTTAGATATAGCCTACATATTATGCTGATGTTGGTTGTAATTATACAATCCATTAATATTTTCCACCTTCCGAGAAGAGGGTTGGAAGTCATCGGAAGCAGGGCCATGCTCTCTTATCAGGAACCTCTCTACCGTCCCCCATCAGAGGGAAATAATCTCATTTTGCAAGCGACACTGGGTTGCAGCAATAATCGTTGTACTTTCTGCACCATGTATCGCAGTAAGCGCTTTCAAATTCGTCCTTTGGATGCGCTGTTGGAGGAGGTTGACCATGCCGCTGTTCTCTGGCCGGACGCCCGGCGGATCTTTGTGGCGGATGGGGATGCGCTGGTGATGCCCATGGATCATTGGCGGCCCCTTCTGGAGCGATTGGCCCAGCGATTTCCCCGGTTGCAGCGGGTATCGTGTTACGCGAGGCCCGGTAATCTGCTGAAAAAAACCTTGGGTGAGTTGGCCGAACTTCGCACGCTGAAATTATCTCTGCTCTACTATGGGATTGAGTCCGGTTATGACCCGTTGTTGGCGATCATCGAAAAGGGGGAGGGGTGTGATCGTATGTGCGAAGGGCTATTAAAAGCGGCGGAGGCGGGCTTGAAGGTTTCAGCCACGGTGGTGTTGGGGCTGGGTGGAACCGGCCTGTGGAAGGCGCATATTGACGGCACCATTGAGTTGATTCATCGGGTGCCGCTGCACTACCTCTCTACGTTGCAGTTGATGATGGATCCATCTCTGGAGTCCCACTTTATCGGTCGATTTCCTGGTGGTTTTCAGTTTCAGGACGACAACGCCATTCTGGATGAGCAACACCGTTTGCTGGCAGGCATTATCCAGCCGCCCCGACCGATCATTTTTCGTTCCAATCACGCCTCCAACGCCTTGGCGCTGGCAGGCAATCTGCCTCGGGACCAACAGCGGTTGCTAGGGGAGATTGATGCCGCCCGTGGTGATGGAGAAGGGGTGCGCCCTTTTTGGATGCGCGGGCTGTAACGCTCTGCCTAATCTGGGCGAAAAAAAGGGCCGGTAGTCGCAATACCGGCCCAAAAAGGGGCATGTCATCCCCCTGCGGTGATATTATTAAGCTGAAGCGGTTGACGCCAGCAGGGTGGCGAGGTCGTCATCATCCTCGTCATCCTCCTCGCTCTCTTGCGGCTCCAGAAGCTCCATCAACGCTTTATAACGCTCGTTTCCAAGTGCGCGCATGGGATCTTCGTTGCCGGTCATTCTTTCGGCCATTTTTTCAGCCATCTTCTCCTGAACCATCTGACGATGGCCCTCAATCTCGGTTTGACTCAGCAGGCCGTTCCCGTCGGCGTCTGCTTCGTCAAAATGGTGGGCCAGGGGGCCTTTGGCTTCGTCGATGCTGATGGTGCCATCGCCATTTTCATCCAAGTCGTCGATGAGTTCCTCGGCGGTGGGAAGCTCTCTTGGACCGCCACCCTTCATGCCGCCTCTCATCTCTTCCATGGAGTGGCCCATGCCGTGATGGCGGGAACGGTGCGCTTCCATGGCATTTGTCATTTCGTCGCTGGTCAGCAGACCATCACCATCGGCGTCGGTACGTTCAAAATGTTTTGCCAGCCGTCCCTTGGCCTCGTCGATGGAGAGCGCACCATCGCCATCTTGATCCATCTTGGCGATCAGTTGGTCGACAGATGGTTTTTCACTGCCGCGCATGTTATCCATTTGGCCCATACGACCCATCCGGCCCATTCGACCCATGCCCTGCATACGATCCATGCCGCCCATGGAAGAGCTGCCCATCATCGACATCATGTTCATATTCTATTCCTTATTGTCTGGTTCGCGTGCCGTTATGGCGGTGTCGTCTAGAGTTCTTGAGCCGGGGTGAAACAACGCTTATGTCTCGGATGATTGCATGTCGGATGCCAAAAATATTTTACTGTTAAATCAGTAAGTTGATTTAGTGTCATCTCGAATAGGCAAATATTGCCCGGTCATATTTTCCTCTTCAAGATCGCTTGGTGAAAAGTTTGCCCCCTCCGATGCGGCGTTGTCATGGAGAGGGGCGGGGGGTCTCAATGTTGAGAGCGCCCGCCCCAACCTTTATGGCATCCGTTATTGCGGTGTAGCGGAGGTGTTCTGAGGGGTGGTGGCTGCCAGTTTCTTCAGGTCATAGTGCAGCTTGGCCCGCTTGGTCATAATCTGTGAGATCGTCTCGGCCATGGATTTGGATCGAGTCTGAATCGCGGCCTCATCCCACTGGTCGCCACGCTGGGCCTTGAGCATTTCAAAGCGGTTGTTGGACATCTTCTGCTTAAGATCCAGCAGCGCATCCTCATGGGCTGTAATCAACGTTTTGGCTTCGTCCTGTACGGAATCAGGAAGGTTCCGGAGGAGCTTGTTAATGCCGTGATGCCCTCCCCGGAAGTGCCTCGGACCACGCATGCCGGTCATATGGCCGTGTCTACCATTTCCGCCGGAGATGAAACCGGGGCCACCTCCGTCGCAGCCCTTACCGCCCATACCCATGCCGGGATATCCGCCTCCCCATCCACCGCCGGGTCCACCCATGGCCCAGGCTGCTCCAGTGAGGGTCAAAGCTGCCAGGGCTGTTACGGCCAAGATTTTACCGTGCTTGTTCATGGTTCTATCCTCCTCAGAAAGTGAAATATCCGCTTGCTTGCGCTCTTGTCGTGGAAACGACTTGCTAAGAAGTATGGCGGATCGCCATGTAGGGTTGTGTTGTCGTTTTGTAAAGATTTGTCAAAAGGGCGGCAGTGGGGGCAACCAAGGTTTACAATGGGCCCCATGTCAGCGTTTAAACCCCATGGTACGGAGATCCCATGCGCACTACGCCACACATCCTACTGGTCGATGATGACCGCGAACTGTGCAGCATGTTGGCCAGCTATCTGGCCCAGGACGGCTTTACCTGTCAGGCAGTCCACGATGGTGAGTCGGCACTTAAGCGGGCGCTCTCCGAAAACTTTGATGCCCTGGTGCTGGATGTGATGATGCCGGGGCTTAACGGTTTTGATGTGGTGCGCCGTCTGCGAGAAAAGTCTCAGACACCGGTGTTGATGCTGACTGCCAGAGGGGATGAGACCGATAGCATTGTCGGCTTGGAGATTGGCGCGGATGACTATCTGGCCAAGCCTTGTTCGCCGCGGATGTTGGCGGCGCGGTTACGGGCGGTCTTGCGTCGGAGCGGTGGTGTTGGTGCCTCCTCCGGTTCAGGCCCGCACCCCATCACGGTAGAGGATGTGACGCTGCATCCGGGTACGCTTCAGGTCACAGTGGGGCAGATGGACCCCGAGTTGACCGGGGCGGAGTTCAATCTGCTGCGCACTCTGATGGAGGCGGCGGGACATGCGGTTTCCAAAGAGATCCTCTGTGAACAAGGGCTGGGGCGAAAGCTGACCGCCTATGATCGCAGCGTGGACATTCACATCAGTAGTCTGCGCCGTAAGCTGGGTAAGCGGGGGGATGGTTCCGGGCGAATTCTCACCATGCGTGGGGTGGGATATCTCTATGCTCTGCCGGATGGGGTGTAATCCATGCGTCTGTTTATCAAACTATTTCTATCTTTCTGGCTGCTGGCGGTGTTGATGGCTGTGCTGGTGGCTTGGGGTGGGTACTATCTGCGTGGAGAGGTGGAGGCGCAGGTTCATCAGCAGGTGGAGCAGTTGTTGGCGCGGCGTGGGGTGTTGGTTTCCCTATTGGAAACAGAGGGCGCGGAGGCGATGGTCGAGGCTCTAATACGTGATCCCCAAAGGGATGCACTCTTTGTGGTGGATGGCCAGGGCAAAGAGCTTTTAGGGCGGCCACTACCGCCTGTGATGAGTCGGTATGCGGGGCGAACAAGGCACCATCGCCACGGCGGCGGCAGGATGGTGGGACGGGAGAGGGGGGGACCCGGTCCACCGCCATGGGCTCAAAAGAGAGCGGGACCGTTGATGGGGGGACCGCCACCGTGGATCCATAAAGGGCCGCCCCGCTGGTTGCTGCGGTTGATGAAGCCGCTTTCGGTGCAGGACCATCAGGGCATGAGGTTTGTATTCATGCTGGAGCCGCCCAGACCGCGCCTGATGGCTCTGGTTATGGAGCGCTACCCATGGTCTCTGCCTTTGGTATTGGTGGTCAGCGCGCTGTTAGTCCTGCTGTTGGCGCAACATTTTACCCGTCCTATTCAGCGGCTTCGACAGGTCTCCTTGCGGCTGGCCAATGGGGATCTTAGTGCGCGCGCCGCACCATTTCGCCGCCGATTGCCCGATGAGTTGAGCGATTTGGGGGGTGATTTTAACTTTATGGCCGAAAAGTTGGAGGGGCTGTTTTACGCCCAGCAGCGTCTGTTGCGGGATGTCTCTCATGAGTTGCGTTCCCCCATGGCACGCATGCGGGCAGCTTTGGGATTGATGGAGCGGGGTATGGGAGAGAATGAGGGCGGCAACCGGCAACGTCTGGAGCTGGAGCTGGAGCGTCTGGATCGGCTGATCGGCCAGATTATCACCGTCTCCAGACCGCAAAGCGTGGGAAACGTACACCGGGAGAGCTGGATTGATCTGAAGGGATTGGTTCATGCCGTTGTGGATGACGCGGCTTTTGAGGCACAGCAGGGCCGGAAGCGCCTGGAGTTGGTGCTGGATGAGGAGGGCGGCGATATGCTGATACGGGCTGATGCGTCTGGCCTGCAAGCCGCTGTAGAGAATATTATCCGCAACGCGCTTCGGCATACACCGGATCAGAGCTGCGTAAAGGTTCGACTGAAATGGGGTCTTGAAGAGCAGGGGATGCAGGCCATACTCACCGTTTCCGACCAGGGGTCAGGCGTACCAGAGCCCCTGCTGCCGAATATCTTCAAACCCTTCTTTCGGGTGGATGAGGCGCGAGATAGAAGCCAAGGAGGCTTCGGCCTTGGACTGGCCATCGCCGCCCGAGCCATTCGGGATCACGAGGGGGAGATTGAAGCCGCCAATGGGGAGAGCGGAGGGCTGATCATCAGCGTACGTCTTCCGTTGGAGCAGGCTCCCGGCGTGATGCACGATGAGGAGACTGCCTGAGAATCAGGTAAGCCCAGCTTTGGCCTGTAGATCCTCTTCGCTGTCGGCAAACTTCTGGGCAACCTCAAAGAACTTCTCTGAGATCTCCATAAAGGCGTCCACCATATCGGGGTCGAAGTGGGAACCGCGTCCTTCTTGGATAATGGCCAGGGCCTTCTCATGGGGGAATGGCGGCTTGTATACTCGGCGGCTGATCAGGGCATCATAAACATCAGCGATGGCCATCAGGCGTGCACTAATAGGGATATCATCCCCCTTTAGCCCCTCGGGATAGCCGCCTCCATCCCACTTTTCATGGTGATAGTAGGCAATCTCCTTGGCAAAAATAAGAAAATTATCGGCGCGGCTCATGGTGTGCTCGGCCGCTAAAATAGCATCTCGACCAAAGGCGGCGTGCTTCTTCATTTCGGTAAACTCTTCAACTGTGAGTTTGCCCGGCTTGAGCAGAATATGGTCGGGTACACCAACCTTACCGATGTCATGCAGCGGTGCCGATTTATAGAGAGATGTAATGTTTTGCGGGGTGAGAAAATCCCGAAAACGGGGGTGATCACTGAGATGAAGAGCGAGAATTTTTATGTAGTGCTGGGTTCGGCGAATGTGGTTGCCGGTTTCGGGATCTCGTGCTTCGGCCAGTGACCCCATGGCCACCATCGCCACATCCTGCAACTCTTCCATCTGCTGGGTGCGGATCAACACGCGCTCTTCCAGCTCTTCATTCTGATTCTTGAGTTGATCCCGCGCTATCTTGAGCGCCAGGTGGGTCTTGACTCGTTCAATAAGAATGGGAGGGCTGATGGGTTTGGTGATGTAATCCACAGCCCCCACGGCCAACCCTTTGGTTTCATCTGCCACTTCGGCCTTGGCGGTGAGAAAAATCACTGGAATTTCTGCGGTATCCGGGTTTCCTTTGATGGTTTGGCACACCTCATAGCCATCCATCTCCGGCATCATGATATCAAGCAGGATCAGGTCGGGCCGTTTGCGTTCAATAATTTTCAACGCCATTTTGCCGTTCACAGCAGCCTGCACCACATAGTTATGGGAGAGTACCCCTTTCACCACATCAATATTGGCAGGGGTATCATCCACGGCAAGAATAATAGGTTTGATCTGTTTCAAAATCTCAGTCACTTTCGATCACACTCTTATCGACTCTTCAGGCTGGCTACTTCATGTTCAAGTTGGGTGATGCGTGTCAGAAGCTCTCTTTCTCTGACCAACCATCGTTTTCTTTGATTTAGATGCACCCTAATTCTGGAGAGCAGCAGCTTCGGCTCCACAGGCTTAAGGATAAAATCCACGGCACCCAGCATCAATCCTTTGGCTTCGTCCATCACTGAATTCTGTCCGGTCACAAAGATGACCGGAACATCACGTGTGTTAGGGTGCGCCTTAATCTGGCGACACACCTCAAAACCGTCCATCTCCGGCATGATGATATCAAGAAGAATCAAATCTGGCTGCTTTCTTTTTGCAATTTTCAGCGCCATTTGGCCGTTGATAGCGGCTTGAACGAAATACTCTTCGGACAAGATTCCCTTTACCACATCGATATTGGCCGGGGCGTCATCGACGGCAAGTATGATGGGCTGCTTTTGATCATCATCTGTCGGCATTGTTGATACCTTTTATGTCTGAATCTCCACCAGGGTAATATCATCGTCAAACAGACTGGAACCGGTATAGGAGGCCAATATTGAGATCAATTCTGCCAATGGTTTTTGCTCAGAGATGGCTTTGCATAGGAATGATGCCAGGCGATCCACGCCAAACATGGGACCATTTGGCGGGCTGGCTTCTATGATGCCATCGGAGAAAACACAGAGCCTGTCGTCTTTTTGCAGTGCCACTTCAATACTGGATTCGGCGAAATCCATCGTCTCCAACACCCCAAGAGGCGGAAGTGTGGAGTTGATGCTCTGATGGAGCTTGCCATCCCGAATCAGCAGAACTTCCGGCAGGGCTGCGCCCCAGATGGTGGCTTTGGCACGATCCGGGGTGATCTCCACCAGGGTCGCCGCAAAGAAGATGCCGGTGGGCAGCCGGGCATGGAGTTGGCTGTTGATCTCCCTGATGGTGGCCTCGCCCGTGTCATTCCGCCTGGCACGCTGATGCAGAATATAATCCACCAGCGGCCCGCCAATGGCTGCCGGAAGCCCGTGGCCGGTGAAATCACCCAGCAGCACCAACTGCCGTCCATCCGGGGCGAAGGCCGAGAGCAGCATGTCCCCTGCGGTCTCTTCCACCGGCGAGACCAGAGAGCGAAGAAACCGCTCATCCATGGCGTTGGCGCTACGCATTTTGAGTAGGATATTCTCAATCAGCTCCCGCTCGTTTTGAAGCTGGCGATTCTGAAGGCCAAGATGCCGGTTGGCTTCACGCAGAGCCAGGTGGGTTTTAACGCGTGCCTGCACAATAGGCGGGCTGAACGGCTTGGTGATGTAGTCCACCGCGCCCAACTCTAAACCTTCGAGTTCAGCATCTTGAGAAGTTTTTGCGGTGAGAAAGATGATGGGAATTTCCCGCGTCTCCGGGTCGGCCTTAAGCCGTCGACACACCTCATATCCATCCATATCCGGCATCATGATATCCAGTAGAATCAGATCCGGCTTTTGCCGCTCGATAATTTTGAGCGCCATTTTACCATTGATGGCTGCCTGAACAATGTAGGTCTGGGAGAGCACACCTTTGACCACATCGATATTGGTGGGCGTGTCATCCACCGCAAGTATGGTCGCTTTTGACCTTTCTTGGTTCATGGTATCTCTCTGTATCTGGATTTGAATCCAACGGCTAAACGAACGATTTTAACGCAATTGATTCTCAAATGAAATATATTCTCAAGGATGCTGGATGTATCATGAGGCTACCCTCTTGGCATGTCCAACTCTTTCCTTAATTCTTTCATCAATGTTTGAGCAATATCAAATTCATAACCATCAAGTGCCCTATTGATTTCCGCCATGTTCTTGGTGAGGGGCGTGCCTTGAAGTAGGGTTACCAGCGCATCACAACTCTCTGTGGCTGCCGAATCGTAATTTTCAATCTGCCTCTGAAGTTGCCCTAAAAGGGCCTCCAGTTGCTCAGGTTCAAGTGCTCCCTGAGACGAGGGCGTGTCAACATGAGCGTCCGGCCGCTCCACGCTGAGGGCCGTTTCAATAGTGCGCATGGTTTCGGCAAGGCACCGTTCAACCTGTGACAGCAACTTTTCCGGGAGTGGGCCATGCTGCCGGCTCAGACTGTTTTCCAGTATTCCAGCCGCTTCAAAGAGCTTCATGGCACCTATGTTACCGGCCATTCCTTTGAGAGAGTGGGCATCACGGATGGCGGTCTGTCTCTCCCCTTGCGCCAGTGCTTCACGGATTCGGGCCATGGCGGTGGTTTCGTTGTTCACCACTTTAGCCAGGGTTCTGCGAAAGGCTCCGACATTTCCACCCATTCGGGCAATGGCCGCTTTCTGGTCAAATCCAGGCAGCTCTAGCGGCTGCGTATCAGCGGGCTCCTTATCGCTGTCATGCCGCTGAAGCAACTCGGCGGGAATGTCCCGTTCGGCGGGCTCAATCCAGTGGGCGAGTGCAGCAAACAATTCGCCGGGATCAATAGGTTTGGCCACGTGGTCATTCATCCCGGCATCCAGGCACTTCTCCCGATCACCGGCCATGGCGTTGGCGGTCATGGCGATGATGGGCAGGGATGCAAATTGTTGCTGTTTGCGAATGGCATGGGTCGCCTCGTAGCCGTCCATGATCGGCATTTGCAGATCCATCAACACGGCATCAAAGAGCGCTTGGTTGAGGATTTCCAGTGCCTTCTGGCCATGTTCGGCCACGGTCACCTCCAGTTGCGCCTGCTCCAGAAGCTCCTGGGCTACCTGCTGATTGACGGCGTTATCCTCCACCAGAAGAATGCGCGCCCCTCGAATGGGTTCGATGGCAGCGATGCTGAGCGCACCCCCCTGTTTCGGTTGGCCGGGTGTGCGGTTTTTGTGGCCCATGGCGGCCATCGCAGCGTCCATCAGGGTGGAGGCGCTCACCGGCTTGGTCAGCATGCCATCCATCTCCCAGCCATCCAGTTTCTGCCGCATCAGCTCCGGATCATAGGCCGTTACCATGATGACCTGGGGCGGTGCCGTCAGGGAGGTATCGGATTTAATGCGGCGGCTCGCCTCCATACCATCCATGCCCTCCATCTTCCAATCCATATAGACCAGCTTGAAAGGGTCACTCGCCTGATCGTGCTTATGGATCAGCTCCAGTGCCTCTTCGCCGCTGGCTGCCAGGGTTGCATCAAAGGTCAGGTTCTCCGCCAGCTCATGCAGAATGCGCCGGGCATCAGGGCTATCATCCACAATCAGAATCGGCGTACCACGTAGATCCGGCCCCGGCAATTGGTCAGAGATTGGGTCATTCTGCTCGTCCGAGAGACCAAATCGAGCGGTAAAGGTAAAGCAGCTTCCCTCTCCATGCGTGCTCTCAGCGCGGATTCTACCCCCCATCAACTCGGTGAGTCGTTTGCTGATGGCCAGACCCAGACCGGTTCCGCCATATTTACGCGTGGTGGAGGCATCAGCCTGACTGAACGATTGAAAGAGACGCGTTACCTGCTCCTCGTTCATGCCGATGCCGCTGTCCTTCACCGAGAAACGCATCATTACGCTGTCATTGACATCGCCAATCCGCTCTACCTCCAGCAGGATCTCCCCCTGTTCGGTGAACTTGACCGCATTGTTGGCCAGATTGAGTAAAATTTGACTCAGACGCAGTGGATCTCCCACCAAGCCGTTAGGCGCCTGGGGATCCACCCGTATCAGGAGTTCCAGCCCCTTCTCACGGGCCTTGATCGTCACCAGATGGGCCAGATCTTCCAGCACCTTATCAAGACGAAAAGGCACCTGCTCCATGTCGAGCTTTCCAGCTTCAATCTTGGAGAAATCAAGAATATCATTGATGATGCCCAGCAGAGAGTGGGCCGCCGTATAGACCTTATGAATATAGTCCTGTTGTTTGGGGGCAAGGCCGGTCTGTAGCGCCAGATGGCTGAGACCGATAATGGCATTCATGGGGGTGCGAATCTCGTGGCTCATGTTGGCCAAAAAGTCGCTTTTGGCCTGGACCGCTGCCTTGGCTTCGCTCATGGCCGTTTTAAGCCGCTCTTCGGTGTGCTTCAGCTCGGTGATGTCCTGCATCAAGCCCATGGATTTTAGCGGCAGGCCCGTGGGCGCGAAGAAGGTTTTACAGAAGTGGTCGATAATCAGCGTATCGCCCTCTCCGTTGATAAGCCGATGCCCTAGCTCAAAGGGACGACCTCCAGCCAGAGAGCGGTCGTAGAGATCCTGAAACGCCTGCTGATCATCAGCATGGATGGCTGCCATCAGATCCTCAAGGGTGAGTCGATCCGCTTCGCTCTTGCCCAGAAGGTTCAGAAGCCCCTCGGATGCAGTAAGACGCCCGCTCATGGCGTTCACTTCCCAACTACTAATCAGGGCGAAGCGCTGTACCTCCATCAACTTGGCTTCATTGAGGCGGGTAGCTCGCTGGGCCAGGCGTAGTTGTTTGTTCTCTTGCTCCAGCAAGAGGAGTTTCATCTCCAGTGCCTCAATCTGCTCCTCGGGCGTGGTGGTCTGTTTGGAGGAACCGGACATCAGCTACCTTGTTGCAAAGCTTCTTCTGCCAGACGCGTTCCCAATACCCGCGCACGAATCTTGCTGAAGGCGATCTCTCGGCTGGTGGATGCATCATCCAGAAATGGGGAGAAGCCGCAATCGTCGCAGGTGCCCAGATGCTCAAGTGGAATGTATTTGGCTGCCGTTAGCACACGGTCCCGTACCTGTTCCGGGCTCTCTACCTGGGGATCGATGGGGTCGATCACGCCCACAAAGACCCGCAAACCGGGCCTGAGCAGGGTTTTGATCAGTCTTAGCGCCTTCTCCGGCTCTCTCTCGGAGGCCATGGCGATATAGAAACTGCCGACGTTGATTCGAAACAGGGTAGGGAGCAGATCCTTATAATCCACATCGGCACTATGGGTGGCATCCAGATCGCTGCCGGGGCAGGTGTGAACGCCGATACGGGCGCGCTCTTCATCACTGAAGCCTTCCAGGCCTTGATTGATCAGATCCACCATCCCCTCCAGCAGTT
>JADFWT010000199.1 GCA_015233785.1 Magnetococcales bacterium | reverse complement strand
GTGATACACCTTTTGCGCCGGATGTTAGCTGCCCTGATTTTCGCTGACACCCAGCACGCTGGCCACATCTAAAATGACCAGCAAATTTTTCTCAAACTCCACCACACCTTTGACAAAATCTGCGGAGATACCCCGTAGATTAGCCGGTGGCGGCTGAACATTATCGTCCACAATATCTCGTACGTCACCCAGTTGGTCTACCACCAATCCCACCGGATCGGTCCAGGGGCAGTGATCTTCCGCCAGATCACGGTCGATATGGGTCACCTCATCCCGGGTTTTCATGATGACGTTATACTGCTTGCGAACGCCTTGGGAGTCGGTGACAACCGGAGCCGCTGTGCCGGTCCACCCCAAACGACTTTTTAGGTCAAACAGGGTGATCACGCGACCACGAATGTTAAGCATGCCCCGAATATAGTCCGGTGCACCGGGAACCGGTGTGCACTCCATGGAGCGGTTAATCTCCCGAACCAGGATGATATCGATACCCAGATAGAGATCTTCCAAGGTGAAGGTACTGACGATCATTGATCAAGCCTCGCTGTTGGGTTCATACGAACCCCCTCTTTAACGGGTAACCCACTCATTGATTTTCTGGCTGCAACGAAGTAATCACCTCAAGCAGACGTTTTTTATCGATGGTGGGCACACAGTTGGCAAACCCCGCCTTGCTACACTTCTGCTCCAACTCCGAAGAGATGGACGAGGTGGTGGCGATCACCGGAATATCTGCATGCGGTGTCGTTGCAAGCTCGCTCATAATCTCAAAACCGTCCATCATGGGCATTTTAAGATCGGTGACCAGCAGATCATATTCTCCAGATCTCAGCAGATCCAGTGCCATATAACCATCTTCTGCTTGATCCACCGCAAAGCCGACACCTACCAGATAGCTGGAGGTCAACTCCCGCAAGAAAGGTGTGTCATCCACCACCAACGCGCTCAATCCGGTGGCGTCCGGTATGGGATACGCCTGCGGCGGTGAGATTCCAGCCATCTCGAAGACAATATTGACATCCGGGAAGAGCACCACACGGTCATCAATCTGAGCCGAACCAAACAGGCCATTGGCTTTAATCGCTTGGCAGTCCAGGTCGATATGGGTCTCACGGGTATCGATGATGCGGGTAAAGATTAAGCCCGCCTGAAGCCCCGGTATGTTGGGAACCACCATGCAGAGGTCATCCTCTTCACCCTCTCCACCGCCGCCACCGCCAAAGCCCATGCCCTCAAGACCCAGCACCTGATCGGGATAGACCGCCCGGAAGGTTTTATGGTCATAGCGCACATAGGGCAGACCACCAATATTCTCCAGAAGATCATTGGTGATCTTCTCCACCCGTCGCACCATGCTGTGGACAATACCCATCAACAGGCCACTGCTGGTCTCCAGCAGAATAATATTTTGCCGCTCTCTGAGTGCCGCTCGACGCTCTTCGTCGAGATCCATACGGGCCGCTTTTTCTGTGTTGCTAAAGTTAATGTTGGCCTGCTCCATGACACCGGCGTAGTCGATAATCAAGGAGACGGTACCATCACCCAGAATGGTGGTGGCAGAGAAGCAGGTGTTGTCTTTAAAGAAGGAGGGCAGTGGTTTCACCACAATCTCCTCACTGTCCAACACCTCATCGACCACCATGCCAAACTCATTGCCCGCCACATTCAACACCATGACATAGGCGACCAATCCCGTGGGATCGCGGCGATCCAGATCTTCGCGACGGTTGGCCTCTTCATCATCCTCCGGGGAGGGTCGGGTCATTAGGGAGAGCGATGAGGATGTCTTGGAGACCTCTTGCGCTTTTTTGCGGGCGTCACGACGGTCGGTTAGACGTTCTCGACGATCACTGTCGTCACTCTCCGGTGGCCAGACACGCTGAATGTCCAACACCTTGGTGAGATCCACCAGGGGCAGCAACATATTGCGCAGTCGTAATACCGGCGCATTACCGACCATCTCAAACTGATTGGTACGATCTGCCTCGGTGACGCGCACAATCTCGACCAGACCGATCTCTGGAATCGCGAAGCGCTGGTCACCCGCCGAGACGATCATGGCGGGAATAATAGCCAGGGTCAGAGGCAGTTTGAGGATAATACGTGTCCCCTTGCCCACCTTGGATTCAATCTGAACGGTACCGCCCAGTTTTTCGATGTTGGTACGCACCACATCCATACCGACACCACGACCGGAGACGTCCGAGACCTGCTTGGCCATGGAGAAACCGGGCGCAAAAATCAAGCCCAGCGCATCCTCTTCCGCCATGACATCGGCCTGACGCTCGGTGATGATACCGCGCTCCATGGCCTTCATTTTGATGCGCTCGGCATCGATACCGCCACCGTCATCCGAAAGCGAAATGTTGACCATACCGTTTTCGTGATAGGCCGCCAGTTCGACCTGTCCCGCCTCGGGCTTACCGATGGTTGTACGCTCTTGGGGAAGCTCAATGGCGTGGTCGGCTACGTTACGGATCATATGGGTGAGCGGATCGGAGAGATGCTCAATCACCGATTTATCGAGATCAACATCACCGCCACGCAGCTCCAGATCGATCTTTTTCTTGAGCTTACGGGCCAAGTCACGAACGATACGGGGAAACTTGTTGAAAACCACACTCACCGGCTGCATGCGGGCCTGCATCACTTTTTCCTGGATGCGGCTGGTGATGGAGTCGAGGTTCTGTACCAGAGGGCCAATATTGGGATATTTTACCGCCACTTCGACACTGGCACGCGCCAACTGGTTTCTGGCCAGCACCAACTCACCGGCGTTGTTAATCAGTTCATCCAGCAGGGAGACGCTGACACGCAGAGTCTCTTCAACGGCGGGATGGGATCCTTTTGCACCCCCCTTGGCTTTAGCCCCTCCGCCCTTTTTACCCTTCCCTGCACCCTTTTTAGCAGCGGCAGGTTTTATCAGACGTCGCGAGGGCGCTTCGGGTTCTTGGGGGACAGCAATAGCGGCCATCTCAGCCGCCGCCGCCGCCGCGGGATCTACCGCTGCCGGAGCCGGCGCAGCAGCAGGCGCTGCTTCAGCGGCCGCCACTGGTGCTGCTTCTGCTGGTGGTGCCGTTTCGGCTTCTGCCGATGCTTGAGCACGCTCTTTTGCAGCCTCAACCTGCTCGGCCAGAGCATTCGCCATCCCTTCTGGAATAGGCATCTCACGAATTTTTTCGGACTCTATCTGCACTAGGGTCTGGAGCAGATCTTTCTCCAGCACAGAACAGACCATAACATTGATGATCTCTTGGGTGACATCACCTGCAGCGGCATCGTTGGCAAGCGCTGGACTGGTTGCCACCACGTTGCCAATGGACTCCAGCAACGCCTTCATCTTGATGAAGTAGGCTTTTTTATCGTTGGCATCACCCGTTAGGGGCAATGTCAGATCAAAAAAGTTGCGTCCATGGGCAATGGCTTCGGCGACCGCATCGGTGTGATCCTCCAGACGCAACTCCCCGGCTGCGGGCGCTTCTGCGGGTGCATCGGCCGCAGGGGCTGACTCCTCGGCAGGGGCCTCAGCGGCGGGCTCTTCAGCAGCAGGGGCCTCCTCTTTTTTGGCAGCCCCACCCCCTTGAAGCAGGGCATCAATGACCGAAATCTCTTCCGACGCATCGACGCTTTCACTCTCCGCCACGTCGTCGATCATAAATTTTAGTTTGTCCAAGCCCGACAATAGACTGTCGGTGACATCGGGTGTGGCCTCTTGGGTACCATCACGCACCTTACCAAGCAGATTCTCCATGATATGGCTCAGCTTGGTAATATTGGTCAGCCCAAAGAAGCCCGCCGAACCTTTAATGGAGTGCACGCCACGGAAAAGTCGGTTGACAATCTCCGAGTCGGTATTGGCACCCTCTTCTTCCAAAGTCAGCAGGTCGGGTTCGATGGTCTCTAGATGCTCGACCGCCTCTTGGACGAACATGCCGAGTAACTCATCATTTTCATCGGTTTCTTCGCTCATGATCTGCGACTCATGCTCCAGGAACAGGGTTACAAGTAGAAGGTTGTCGCCGAGATGCCCCACACGCCCCATGCATAACAGCAGGCTCTATTGTGGGGAAAGCAATAACCTCATAACGTAAAAAAAACAGAGACCCATTTATAAAAATGGCTCTCATCACCATCTCATACAAGAAATCTATCCGAAACTTAATGTAAGCGAAGATCGTGCCAAGCGCTACCT
>JADFWT010000198.1 GCA_015233785.1 Magnetococcales bacterium | reverse complement strand
AAAAGTGCGTCGATTGACGCCGGAAGCGTTGGATTTATTGAGAAAGTACCCATTTCCGGGAAATGTTCGCGAGTTGGAAAATCTGATGGAGGGTTCGGTGGCGCTGACCAGTGGCGAGGCGATTGAGAGCGCGACTCTGCCGGAATCACTGCGTCGAGAGAAGGTTGTGCCATCGAGCACAGCCGACGATCGGGGCGGTGCTGGAGGGATCAGAACGACTGTTTCGCCGGATGCGGTGCAGCCGGTGGCTTCGATGATGTCGGAGGCGGAACAGATGGCGGTGTCGTTGATTCCCGAAGGGGGGATCGATCTGGAGAAGGTGCTGGCCGATACCGAACGCCAAATGATCAATGAAGCTCTAGAAAAGAGCGGGGGCAACAAAACCAAGGCGGCTGAGATTTTGGGGCTCAGTTTTCGTTCGTTCAGATACCGTCTCTCAAAAATTAAAGAAAACTAAAAAAACGAATCAATCACTACGATTTTTCCTGTTCATTGATCGCCCGATGCTTTACCACTGATCGGGTAGGGGTATCACAATCGGGGATTTTTAGAACCGCTGAGGAGAGAGAGCATGGACGAGAAAATTCAGGAAAAATTTGAGAACCGTGAGGCCAAACAGGAGAAGATCCAGGAGAAGATCGAGGATCTTGAAGCCAAAAAGGCCGAGAATCGCGCCAAGTTGCAGGCTCAGTTGGACAAGCTGGAGATCAACGGCTTCGATCTGCGTAAGCGTCTGGTGAAACAGGAGCAGAAACAGCGTGAGCTGGAGATCGAACTGCGCCAGAAGAAGGATGACGTGGCTGCTGCCAAAGCGGCGGTTTCGGCGCACGATGGCCAGTTGTCGGATCTGAAGGCGCGTCTTGACGCTGCCTGAGTAGTGGTGAAATGTCAGTGAGTCTTCGAAGTCGCCGCACCGGAACCATTCGGTGCGGCGATTTTGGTGTATGGTGAAGAAAAAAAGCGGAAATACTGGACCAAACCGTGCGCAGGGAGTAAAGTCGGGCAGGCTTTGGCGGATGCGGCCTTTCGGTGTGACACCATCGATAAACCGACGCCGCAACGATCCTTGGGGACCGCACGCAATGACGTCCGAACGATCCTCCGCCTGGAAGCGCAGGCACCTCCTGGGGATGGAGGGGCTCAACCGCACCGAGATTGAACAACTGCTTGAGACATCTGTCTCGATGCGGGAAGTCAACAGGCGCGACATCAAGAAAGTCCCCACCCTTCGCGGCAAGACCGTCATTAATCTCTTTTACGAGAACTCCACCCGCACCCGCGGCTCTTTTGAGCTGGCGGGCAAACGCATGTCCGCCGACGTGATCAACGTCTCGGTAGCGACCAGTTCGGTGAAGAAGGGCGAAACCCTCATCGATACCGTGGCAACGCTGCATGCGATGAATCCGGATGCGGTGGTGATTCGGCATGCTGAGTCGGGGATTCACGAACTTCTGGCCCGTGAGCTGGACACATCGCTGATCAACGCCGGCGATGGCCGCCATGAGCAAGCGAATCAACCTGTTAAAAGGGGTTGAAGACCATATCTCAGGGCTACTGATCCATCGGGCTGAAACGTTGCAATCATCGGCGAAGCTGGCCTTTTGGCTCGATCTGGGATCGATCATCGTCGGAATTGTATCAATGGTGATCATCGCCCTCTTGCTGATTATCAATACCAATCGACGTATCACCCGAATTGTCGACGTCTTGAGCCATATCGCTGGCGGGGCGCTGGAGAGGAACCTGCCCACACAGGGCGATGGCGGCGATGAGATCGAAGCCATTGCCGGCGGAATCAATACCATGGTTGCCAATCTACGCACTAATGTTCAGACGGTCTCGCTGCAGGCGACCACGGTAAAGGCTGTGGTTGGTGAGCAGGTAGCATTGAACCGGTTGTTGGATAAGGAGTCTCAGAGTAACCGTCAACTGGCCGAAGAGGTGATGGCCAAAAATGATGAGACCGACCGGGAAATTCAGAGCCTTAATGGCAAGATTGACAACCTCAAACAGAATATTCACACCGTCTCCGAAGCCATGGGAGGCCTCTCTTCCAACTCCTCCACCATTGCAACGGCCGCCAATCAAGCCAATGTCAGTGTAAACACCATGGCGGCGGCAGCCGAACAGATGAGCGCCAACATCAGCGGTGTTAAGCAGAGCCTGGACCACGTCAACAGTGCCGTAGGCAGCGTCTCCGAGGCGGTGGAGGCGGTCTCCATATCCCATAATGGCGTGTTGGAGCACTGCCAACAGGCAAATGATCAGTCCGCATCGGCCACCGAACACGCCCAAGAGACACTGGCTGTGATGGAGACGTTGGCGGAGTCGGCGCGAGCCATCGGCAAAGTGGTTGATATGATCAATACCATCGCCGGCCAAACCAATATGCTCGCCTTAAACGCCTCCATTGAGGCGGCTGGAGCTGGCGAAGCGGGATCCGGGTTTGCTGTGGTGGCTAACGAAGTTAAGGATCTGGCTCTCCAGACCGGAGAAGCCACCAAAGAGATTCAAAGCAAAGCGACGGAGATTCAAGAGAAGGCCCAAGCCGCTACGGACGCAACCCGAAATATCACCGATGTTATCGGCAATATTAAAGGCGTCAACATGGAGATTTCCCACCTGATGGATGAACAGGCGGTCTTTGTTCACAAGATCACCGAATCCATCGATCAGGTCTCCTCCGCAAGCCATGAAGTGACTCGTAATGCCGCTGAGATGGAGTTGGCGGCCAATGAAGTCTCACGAGCGGCTCTGGATGCGGCGCAGGAGACCGAAGGCATTACCGGCTCAGTGAGCGAGCTGGCGCAAGAGACCGATCGCATCGCCCATGAAAGTGATGCCGCCAACACCGGCGCGGCCGCCCTGATTGTCAGCTCCAAGCAGATGTATATGGCCTCGGTCGATGTCCAGAAGATGATGCTGGAATCGATGCAGCTCTCCAAATCATTGGGAGCGGGTATCGTCTACTCAGGCATCCTTTCGGGCACCAGTCAAGAGACCAGTGACGCCCTGCTTCAGGCCATGGAAGGTTTTGAAGTGGGAGAACAAGCCTTTCGCGTCGAGACTCTCAAGCGGGCTCATTTGGCGTGGCTGGGCGAACTGGCCAAGATGGTGGGCGGTCAACAATCTCTGAAATTGAACGAGATTGAGGACCATCGCGCCTGTGAGTTGGGCCGTTGGTATTTTGACCAAGGGCAGAAACGCTTTGCCGATGAACCCCTTTTCCTCGAGTTGGGCGTGGCTCATGAGCGGATACACCAAGGCGGACGGGAAGTGATCACCCTGATGCAACGTGGTGAGGTGCCAATGGCCACAGAACAGCTCCTCCGCCTGGATAGCCAGCGTAAAGAGATGTTCCGCCTCCTGGATCAGCTCTATCTACTGACTTGATCGGCTAAGGCCTGTGGTGATTACGCACAATCACAGCCCACCCCACAGCGACCCGACAACGCAATCTAGCTGTAGCGCTCTTCCATCAAACGGTTCAGCTGCTCTTTGAAGTCGGGGTGGGTCTGCATGACGTGGTTAAAGTCATCTTTGCCGAGCACATAAATATCACAATAGGTGATGGCTCGAATGGTGGCGGTGCGCTTAACATCCCGCAGTAGAGCCACCTCGCCAAAAAAAGAGCCGGTCTTCAACCGCGCCAGGGGGTGCCCGTCCGGGG
Source organism: Magnetococcales bacterium (assembly GCA_015233785.1). GTDB lineage: Bacteria > Pseudomonadota > Magnetococcia > Magnetococcales > JADFWT01 > JADFWT01. The sequence goes on along the minus strand of JADFWT010000198.1, from coordinate 530 downwards.
TGACAACCTCCACTAACCCGTGGCTGAGAAAATACATGCGTTCACCAGTCCTTCCCGCTTCGATGACAATATCTCCCGGACTTAATATCCGCGAGGTGAGACAGTGAACCATCTCTCGAACCAGCGTGTCGGAGGCATACTGGAAAAAGGGGCAGCTGCGCAGCATGAACATGTGGACGTAGATCATGGTATCTTTTTGTAGCTCATTGGGCAGCTCATCAACAATATCCGACATGGCCGCCCCCTTTTCGAACAGATAATGTCGATAGAAGCTGAAAATGTCGCTCTGAAGATGCTTCGGTATCTGGTACTGCTCCAAAAACTGGGCGAGAGCCACCACCTTCTTTTGATGCTGATCTTTTATGGCATTGGCGTTGGCCATCACCGACGAAATGTTTCCGATGACAAGACCATACATACCCACCCCCACCAGCATGATAATCATGGTATAGATCTGCCCGCCGATGCTGGATGGGGTGATGTCTCCATAACCGACGGTCGTGAGGGTGGTGACGCTCCAATAGAGTGCG
>JADFWT010000197.1 GCA_015233785.1 Magnetococcales bacterium | reverse complement strand
AATTCATGGTCAACCCCATTGCCGATTGGGGGGGCGATCATCCACAATATTTGGCCGACGCCCGCCATCATCCGACCAGCAATGGAGCGAGTGATACCAAACCTGCAGAAATCATCCTAGAAGGAAGCAATACCGTTAAGGAAAAGGCAGAGGAAAAACAGGCTGGCCACGATTCCACCGACAGGCCATCAAACGAAGAACTGGTTTCCGCAATGCCCTGGCATATTCAAAAACCCATTGTGCTCCTGTCCTACATATTTGGCAGGATGAGCCCTCTAGCCGCTGTAATACTTATTGTATCCATCATTACCGGTGCCATCTATTACGGTCAATATTCCCGTACGATTTGGAAAGATCGATTTGATGCGGAAAAGGCCGCTACGGTACAGAAGGACAAACTGCTGATAGAGAGAGAAAAAAGAATTAACAAAATGATGGGGATTAAGGGGGACTATGCGAAGGTCTCTGCCGAAAACAGCGCTCTTAAAGCTGATATAACTGAACTCACAAAGACCAACGAGAATCTAAAGGGGGAAATATCCAATACCCTTGAGAAACACAGAAAAGACATAGAGAGGCTATCAAAAAGACATACTATTGAATTGGCAAACTATGCAAAAAATGCCGGGCTGGCGGAAGCTGAAAGGAACGGCGTTCTTCAAAGAAAGATTAACGAGTTGAACCAACAAGTAACAGATGCTAAACAGGAAAAATTGACTCTTGGCGGTCAAATCTCCAACCTGCTGTCCAGCTTCAAATCAAAAACCGCAAGCGAAGGCAAGTTGCGGGCTTCGTCTGACAGAATCTTCAAGGATAACCAGAAGCATCTGAAGACCATTGCCTTGTTGAGAAATCAGGTAGCTGATTTAGGGAGTACCGCCTCTCGGGCAGCGGATGCACTCATCGCAACAGATCGCTATTTTTGGTCTCCCAATGGATATCTGGAGACCAGACGCGCCTGTTTTCGTAGATACTACATAAGCCTTTTTGCCAACAAGACCATCAGAAAACATGCCATTGAGCATGGCATACCAAGGGATATGCCTTCGGCTAGGTACTCACTCCGAAGAGACCCATCTGGCCAATTGCAATGGTGTGATCGATATTATGGTGGATAGAAGATGGCTACCCTATACAGCAGCGACATAGCCTCATGACATCAAAAGGCAGCCTTTCCGCCAAAAAAGCCGATAAAACACCCAAAAACATGGATGACGCGACCCAATTAAGCCATAATCCGCTCTATAGATGATCGCCCCTGGACCAATCAGGATGAACGCCACTTTCGAGTCGATATAGAGAGCTATGGAAAATTCAGTCTCCCCATCCAGAACCTTCCTGGGATTTGAACGCCCCATCGGCGAGCTTCAAGCCAAGATTGATGAGCTGCGGAGTCTCTCCAGCACGTCGGATCTCAACATCGCCGAGGAGATCGCCCAGCTTGAAGAGGAAGCCCACAATCTCACCGACCGTATCTTCGCCAAGCTGACGCCGTGGGAGAAGACCCGCCTCTCCCGACATCCCGACCGGCCCTACACCCTCGACTATATCGATACGGTATTCACCGACTTCTACGAGCTGCACGGCGACCGTAACTATGCCGACGATCAGGCCATCATCAGCGGTCTGGCCAAGCTGGGCGATTTTGATGTGATGGTCATCGGCCAGGAGAAGGGACGCGGCACCAAAGAGAAAGTGGTACGTAACTTCGGCATGCCTCGCCCGGAAGGGTATCGCAAGGCGTTGCGCCTTATGAAGACTGCCGAAAAATTCAATCTACCCATCATCTGCATGATCGACACACCCGGAGCTTATCCCGGCAAAGGAGCCGAACAACGGGGTCAGGCAGAAGCCATCGCCCGAAATCTTAAAGAGATGACCCGCCTAAAAGTACCGGTGATATGCGTGGTGATCGGCGAAGGGGGGTCCGGGGGAGCCTTGGCTATCGGCATCGGCAACCGTAACCTGATGATGCAGTATGCCGTCTATTCAGTGATCTCTCCCGAAGGGTGCGCTTCGATTCTATGGAAGGATGCCGCCAAGTGCGAACTGGCCGCCGCCGCCATGCACATCACCGCCCCGGAGATCTACGAACTCAAGGTGATCGATGGCATCATCCCAGAGCCGGTGGGGGGTGCCCATCGCAATCCTGACCGGGCGGCCGCCATTCTGCGAGAGCATCTACTGCGCCATCTACGAGAGCTGAAAGCCCTCTCCCCGGATGAGCTGGCCCAACAACGCTTTGAGAAATTTCTCTCCATGGGCGTGGTGCTCGGCGGCGCAGTCACCAACCCCGGATGAACCAGGGAAATGACGCGTTGACTTTCCCGATGCCATTGGCCAAAGTGCTTCAAAGGCGTCGCCGCACAACACGCCGGTTTACAACTCGACACAGAACCCTATCAAACGATCTCTAACAGGAGGACTTTATGCCACTCGTCTCCATGCGCCAGTTGCTGGATCACGCCGCCGAAAATGACTATGGCATTCCGGCCTTCAACGTCAATAACATGGAGCAGGTGCGGGCCATCATGCGCGCTGCGGACGATACCGATAGTCCGGTGATTGTTCAGGCTTCAGCCGGGGCACGCAAGTATGCCAACGAGGCGTTTCTGCGTCACCAGATTCTGGCCGCTCTGGAGTCCTATCCCAACTTGCCTCTCTCCATGCACCAGGATCACGGCCAATCGCCGTCTGTCTGTCTCGGCTCCATTCGCAGCGGCTTTACCAGTGTCATGATGGACGGCTCGCTGATGGAAGACGGTAAAACCCCTTCCAGCTACGAATACAACGTGGAAGTGACCCGCAAAGTGGTGGAGATGGCCCACTCGCTGGGTATTACCGTGGAAGGTGAGTTAGGCGTTCTGGGTTCTCTGGAGACCGGCGAAGCTGGCGAAGAAGACGGCATTGGCGCCGTGGGAAAACTGGACCGGGATCAACTACTGACCGACCCGAAAGAGGCCGCTGACTTTATCAAGAAAACCAAAGCCGACGCCCTGGCTATCGCCATCGGTACCTCTCACGGGGCCTACAAGTTTACCCGTAAGCCCACCAGCGATATTTTAGCCATCGACCGGATCCGTGAGATTCACAATCTCATCCCCGACACCCACTTGGTGATGCACGGCTCCTCCTCTGTTCCCCAAGATCTTCTGGCCATTATCAACGAGTTTGGCGGCGAGATCCCCGAGACTTACGGTGTACCGGTAGAGGAGATTCAACGAGGCATTAAAAACGGTGTGCGCAAGGTCAATGTCGATACCGATCTGCGGCTGGCTATGACCGCTGCCATTCGCAAGCACTTCCATAAAAATCCCAGCGATTTTGATCCACGTAAGTTTCTACGCCCTGCGGAAGATGCCGCCTACAAGGTGTGCCGCGACCGTTACGAACAGTTCGAAGCGGCTGGCAATGCATCTAAAATCAAGGCAATCTCTATGGAAGAGATGACCAAGCTTTACGCCGCCGGATCCCTGGATCCACGCACCTGATAGGGTCGTTATTCGCAATCATGATCTCAAACCCCCACCATTTGCGTTATGTCATCACGCTAACCATTCTTCTTGCCGGAATGGTGGGGGTCGGCTTTTCCGACCATCTCCAGGCTGTGGAGGCTCAGTCCAGTCGCTATAAACCTGACGCCTGCCCGGTAGCTCGGGAGATGGCTATCAAGGGTATTGATTTTCTGGATGTTCTTCATCTAAGCCGTGAGCATGATATCGGACTGCGCGCCCTGGAACGGGCCGTGGTTATGTGTCCCACCGATCCGGCCATCCGCTATAATCTCGCTCTGGCCTTCTATCAGAGCAACCGCAAGGAAGCGGCTAAAAAAGAGTGGAAACAGGTGGTGGATGCCCACCCGAACCACGTTAAGGCGCTGGCCAATCTGGCCTGGGTTAACTTTGATCTGGGACATGACGAGACCGCCCATAACCTTGCCTTTCACGCCCTGAAGCGAAATCGATTTCCGAAAAATCTCTCCCTGGCCCACACCTTTGTCGTGTCGCTGTTCCGCATGGGGCGTTATCTGGAAGCCTATGACTGGCTGACACGGGCCAATCTCCCCAGCATCCGAGCAGCCAAGTGGAAGAGGCAGTCGGCAGAGTTTGTGGTAGAAACCCTCTGGCACCGCTTTCGGCGTGGGGAGCGTTTTACCGCCATTCGCGAGGCGGTCAATCTGTTGATTCGGGAGTATCCCACAGAGCTGCTGTTTATCCGCGCCAAAGACCAACTGGTGATGGCC
>JADFWT010000196.1 GCA_015233785.1 Magnetococcales bacterium | reverse complement strand
GCTAGAGAAAGGACAGCCCCGATTGGTCTCAATGATCGGCAGCGCCCCCTCTTTGAGAAACGGATCCATAAGCCCGGTCAGGTAGGGCGAGGGGAGATGATCCAACGCCCTTTCAGAGCCCACCTCCGATCCCCCCTCCAGCACCCCATCCACCAGCGTATGACTGCTGGAGAGATTCAGCCCACGCAGATAGCGCTTGGCAGACGCCCCTTCAGGACAGGACAGCATCCCCTGCACAATCTCCAGCGCCGGCTTCTCGGCGGCATAGAGAATATAGCGATCCACAAAGGGGCTACCCTGCAAAAATGCCAGAATGCCCCGATCGTCGGTCTTGATATTGGGACCGCCCATAAAAACCGGAATTTCGGCACCCAGCGACTGAATCTCCCGCAGCACCCGCTGGTTCAGCTCCACGTTCCAGGTGTAGTTGGAGAGCCCCAACAGATCCGGCGGTTGCGACTCGATGCGATCAAGCAGCCGATCCGCCGACTTAAACAGCTCAATCTGCACCGCATCGCCCAACATGGAGATCGCGTAGCTGGCGATATAGCCGATACCCAGCGGGACATGCTGGCGGGTGGGAAGATAGTCGTGGTAGAGGTCGGCAAGATAGAGCAGAAGAGGTTTACGCCGCACTGGGATCGCTTGGGGGGTGACCTGTTTCTTCAAAACAATAACTCCCTGTTCCATCCTCGACTTTCACCGCAGCACCCCCCAACACGTCTTGCCAAGGAGCCCCACAGGATCATAAAAGAGTGATGGGGCTTTTCACCAGTAACTGAAAAACAGGTCCTGCAACGAACAGCCAGAATAGGGAGGGAAGATGAACAGACACATCATGATCGGAACAGTGGCCGGAGCGCTTCTGTGGCTCAGCGCTGGAGAGGCCCTGGCTGTAGACTGCCGGAACCCTGGACCCCAGATTGAGATCAACTACTGCGCCGGCGAGGCGTACAAACGGGCCGACAAGAAGCTCAACCGGGTCTGGCGGGCGATCCCCAAATCGACCCGCCGAGGAAACTTGCTCAAGGCTCAGCGTATCTGGATTAAATATCGCGATCTGGAGTGCCTCGCCGAAGGGGATCCCTACCAGGGCGGCTCCATCCAGTCCTCCATCATCAGCAGTTGCAAAACCCGCATGACCAAAACCCGCACCAAAGAGCTACGGGAGTTCTTGCCCCGCTGATGGCCTCACTGGCGGAGTGAGCGCGGTTCAATATACAATGGGGCCGATATAACTCGGAATAGACAATCTGGGCTCTACCGGCCCCATTAACCCAACCTGAAAGATCCGCCATGCGCTTTCTCTTCATCCAGGACACCATCTTCGATTGGCCCGGCACCATGTCCCTGTCGGCCTACGCCAAAGCCCAGGGCCACGAGGTAGATATCGTCTGTAGTCAGGACGCGAAGACGGTGCTTGGAGAGGTGGATCGCTTCAAGCCGGGGCTGGTGGGTTTCAACACCATCACCGGTCAGCACCACTACGCCAAGGATATGGCCAAGCGGGTCAAGGAGGCCTTCCCCGAGGTGCGCACCATCGCCGGCGGCCCCCACGCCACCTTCTTTCCGCAGATCGTCCAAGAGCCGCAGTTCGACTTTGTTGGGGTCAATGAGTTTGAATACCCCCTGGGCATGCTGCTGGAGCGACTGGACAAAGGCGCACAAACCGATGACATTCCCGGCCTCTACTGCAAGGGTGACGATGGTCAAATGATCGCCAACCCCCCCTCGCTGTTCCCCACGGATCTGGACGCCCTGCCGGATATGGATCGGGAACTCTATCTGAAATACACCGGCAAGGTCTCCAACGTCTTTTTTGTCGGGCGAGGCTGCCCCTACAAATGCTCCTTCTGCTTCAACCACCAGAGCCACAAGCAGTTTGGCGACAACCGTTCGGTACGCTGGCGCTCGGCCCGGCGGGTCATCGATGAGATCAAGGCGGTGCGGGACAAGTACGGCCTTGAGAAGGTACGCTTTCAAGACGACACCTTCACCCTCAACAAGCGCTACACCCAGGCGTTTCTGACCCTCTACAAAGAGGAGATTGGGCTGCCGTACGGTGCCAACTTCCGCGCCGAACACATGACACGGGATCTGGCACGCCTATTGAAAGATTCAGGCGCTGACTACGTGGCCGCCAGTCTGGAGACCGCCGACGAGGAGATGCGCTTCAAGGTGCTGAAGAAGACCGTGCCAGGACGCAAATACCACGAAGCGGCTCGCAACCTGAAAGAGGTGGGGCTCAACTTCGGCATCGGCAACATGTTGGGGCTTCCGGGTGAGACCCTGGAGCAGGGGTTCCAGACCATCGAAATGAACATTGAGATGGGGGCCACCATGCCCTGGTTCTCCATTTTTCAGCCCTATCCCAGCACCTCTCTGGCCCAGTATACCCAGGAACTCTACAACCTGGACCCCATCGATGCCGACGACTTTGTATGCCCCGACTACCACAGCAACTCGCTCCTGCCGGGCAAAGAGGCCAAACAGCTCTCCAACCTGCATAAATTTGCCGTCTGGATGGTGAAGTATCCGGTCATCACGCCGCTGGTGCGGGTGCTGGTCAAGCTACCTCCCAACCCCATTTTTACTCTGATTCACCGGGTCAGCCACCTCTTCACCTTTGCCGCCTACAATGATGGTGATCTCTGGAAAACCCTCAAGCTTGGGCTCTCCTTCGAGTTCGCCAAGCTGAAGACCAGCCTGATGACCAAGCACTTCGGCAAGGCCTCCGGTACCTGACCCAAATCATCACGCCCTCCGAACCCGCCGCAAGGCATACCTCTTCTGGCCCATCGACAGGTGCCGGATGACGGCTGGTGCCCGCTGCAGCCACATTGTCTTCCCACGGAGACAATTACGTTACACTAAATTACACAAAAATTTTTGACATACCCCCTCGACAAGACAGAAATTTATAGCTCCATATGTAGATTAATAACCATCAATATAGTGTTCAATGCCAAACATGGCGCTGGGAGCTCCTGAATGAGCAAAATAGGTCTGAAAATTGTCCTGGTGGTATGTGGTGCCGCATTTATCAGCATGCTGAGCATGCTGATTATGGACACCATCCAGCAGGAAGAGACTATTCTGGAAGAGAACCAGCACACCCGAACCGAGCTTTCTCAAAGTGTAATTCACGGCCTGAAGGCGCTGATGATGTCCAGCTCCGCCACCATCGCCCAGAGTTACGCCGAAGAGCAGAAATTGGTTTCCGGCATCGATGATCTACGCATCATGCGTGTCAATGGTGTCGAGGCATATCGCGACAATCAAACCATTCTGGAGGTGAACTGGAACCGGGGAGAGATGATTTTTCCGCTACGAGCGACTGAGGAGCGGATTCCGGTCATCAACAGCTCAGACATCCAGCTCAACCAGGCGCTGGAACGTCGAAACACAGTCTCATTTTATGAAACCGGCAAGGCTCAAGAGAAACTACTCACCTTTCTGACTCCGATTCTCTCCGAGAAAGAGTGCGTGCGCTGCCATGGCGAACATAAAGAAATTCTCGGTGTCGTCAAGCTAACCACCTCCATGAAAAGAGTGGAAGACGCCATCTGGAATGCGCGCTATAGCGCCTTAAAATTGCTAATATTATCCATTATCCTCATGTCGGCATTGACCGTCATTCTCATCCGGTACACCATTACCCAACCGGTAAAGAATGTGACCCGCGCCATGACAGAGGTGGCCAATGGCGATCTGACTCAGATGATCCCTGTGCTGGGCCGGGATGAACTCAGCCACATGGCCACCAGCTTTAACGCCATGATCGGCAAATTGATCCAGACCTATACCGGCCTTCAGATCGAACAGAATAAACTCACCACCATCATCCTCAGCGCCAGAGAGGGTATCGTGGTAACCGATGACAGCCGACATGTGGTACTGGTCAACCCAGCGGCCGAAAAGCTGCTTCAAAAAAGCTCTGGAGAGATTATCCAGGGTGGCTTCATGAAGCTGGTAGACGACCCCGACTACATTAACCGGCAGCTACTTGAGTCCGAGACCCCCTCTCCAGACGCCTCCCCCGAGTTGATCACCTATCAGGGACGCACGCTGCATCTCTATGCTGCCCACATTCACGGCCCCTCTGGAGATGAAATAGGTTCGGCTGCTTTGATCCGCGACCTTACCGAAGAGAAAAAGCTGGAAGAACACCTCTATCAACTCTCCTACGTTGATGACCTGACCCGGCATTTATCCGCCACAACATGCTGGTCACCCGCTATTGGGA